>JBIJBT010000002.1:0-61415 GCA_044345055.1 Bdellovibrionota bacterium | reverse complement strand
AGTGCCGTTGTTATGATCATGGTGCCATTTTTTTCAGCGATTGGATCTTTTATCGGTTCAGCGATGCTGCCAGGGGTGACACTTTTGCTGTGGGCTACCGGACAGTACCAGATTGGGTTGGTGAAAGATCGCGAGGAACATCTGCCCGGTGCCAATACCCAAGAGAAAGCTCATTTAGAAAATATAATCGCTACTGGTTATCGTCGATCTATTTTGCTGTACGGTATCGGCGATTTTGCGGCGGTCGTTTCAACGGCGATTTCTATCGGAGCGCTGCTTCCAGCCTTGGGAGCAGCTGGTGCAGGATTGCTCTTTGTCTTGGGTATCTATCGTGCACTAACTAGGCGCGATGACGGATCGAGTGCCGCTGAGGGAGCTCGAATTCCGTTTCTTCTTTATGCGGCGGGATATTGCGTACAAGCAACCGCCTCGATAATCGCACCGCTTTCAGTTGTGTGTAATCTCTGCTGGGCCAAAGCGTACCACAGTCTTACGATGGTGGTGAGTCGAGAGAGTGCGGACGAATACGCAGCACTCCAAAACAGCAGAGGGTGATTCTATCGGCTAATCGCTTACAACCTCTATATGTCTGAGAAAAAGATGTTGCCCATCCTTCTCCCATTCACCCGATCGCATCTGGTTGACGCTCAGGTTCGGCGGTGCGAAATGAATCTAGTTTGCTGCATAATTCCGCTATCGAGGTGATGCGGGGGAAGTTCTCGAGAGGAATTGAAAATCGGCGGGCGTTGTATACTTGAGGTACGAGGGCGATATCTGCAAGGGTGGGGGAGTCGCCTAGTGCGTAGGGTGTGTCGTATCGCTCGAGGAGCTTTTCTATGGCGGCGAATCCCTCGGTTATCCAGTGGTGGTACCAAGCGGTTCGTGCAGAGTCTGCGACCTGTAGAGTGTCTTTGAGATAGTTCATCACCCGAAGATTTGCGAGTGGATGAATATCGCACGCAACTGCAAGAGCTATCGAGCGAGCTTGAGCGCGGAGCTCTGCGTCTTTGGGTAACAAAGGGGGATGAGGAGTTACTTCATCAAGATACTCGATAATCGCGAGCGATTGGCTGATATATCGTCCATCATCGAGTTCGAGAAGTGGTACAAGCTTTTGTGGATTTCGAGCCTCATATTCGGGCTCAAGGTGCATTCCGCCGTTTGCTACAAGGCTCACTGGAACATATTCAAACGGTATGCCTTTTATTGCGAGTGCAATTCGTACACGATACGCCGCGCTTGAACGCCAATAGCTGTAAAGCTTCATTCTTCCTCCCCCTTAATCG
Source organism: Bdellovibrionota bacterium (assembly GCA_044345055.1). Taxonomy (GTDB): domain Bacteria; phylum Bdellovibrionota_C; class UBA2361; order UBA2361; family OMIW01; genus OMIW01. The sequence goes on along the minus strand of JBIJBT010000002.1, from coordinate 60,129 downwards.
CAACTCGGAGTAATTCTAGGTACTCCTCACGTGGTATCTCCTCAGCGCCGAGCTGCTCTACGAGAGGAGTAGTCATCTGACAATCCATCCACGATATCCCTCGTTCACTTAGGTATTCGATCGCCCGAATAATGGCTATCTTTGAGCTATTTGGCTCACGATAAAACATCGACTCTCCCGCAAAAAAGTTATCGATTAAAACTCCGTACATTCCGCCTATGAGCGTATCTGCTCGCCACGATTCAAAGCTGGGGCAAAAACCTGCTTGATGGAGAGCCGAGTAGGCTAGTTTCATTCCGGGAGTAATCCATGTTCCAAACTGGTCGACTCTGTTAGTCATTTCACTGCAGTGATCGATGACTGATTTAAAGGCTCTATTTACTCCAAATGTGAGGGGAGTTCTTTTCAACTCTCGGCGAAGGCTTCGTGGAATGTGGAGTCGGTCGAAAAAAAGGACGGTTCTGATCGGCGGAGAGAACCAGAGTAGCTGCTCATCACTTTGGGGCCACGGGAAGATACCGTTACGGTAGGCAAGCATAAGAGAGGGTACGGAGAGATCCCCACCGATCCCAATGAGCCCAGAGGGAAGTGCCGCTTCATGAGGGGGAAATGCGGTGATCGGCATGATGGGCGGGCCCTCGAGCGTTAAAAAATAAAGAAGAGCACTTAGAACTTGGTCTTTTATCAAATATCCAAAACAGCCAAAAAAAAGACTAACCTGCTTTGGATTGACGCGCATCCTATAACGATGATACCGCGGCTGCGAGCGTTGTGGGTAGGGAGAGCTCAGGTTAGGATGAAAATATGGGGTGTGGCAGAAAACAGCAGCGGGTCGTGTGTGTCTGTATTTTGTTAGTTTTAAAGGGCACGAAAGAAGGTGCCGCAGCAATCACAGCCAATTAAAGCAGAGTAATTCACGATGGGTCGAGCGCAATCTGAAGGTGGTGTTGTTACTGTTCCGGCTAAGAAGGTCCAGCTTCAGGAGCCAAAGCGATATCAGGTCATTCTTCTAAACGATGATTACACCCCGATGGATTTTGTGGTGACAATTCTTGAGACGATATTTCGTAAGAGCCCGGCGGAGGCGGTGCGTTTGATGCTAGAGGTTCATCAGCAGGGCAGGGCGGTGTGTGGCGTCTACGTAAGGCAGATCGCCGAAACAAAAGTGATACAGGTACACGATCGGGCGCGAGCTGCGGAACATCCGTTGCAGGCGGTCATGGAAGAGGCTTCGTCGTAATCAGGAGGCACCAATGTTTAGTTCTGAGTTAGCGCTGATTATCGAGGCTGCAGTGCGAGAGGCGTACGTAATGAATCACGCCTATTTTTCACTTGAGCATCTCCTATACGCGATGCTTCACGAGGGTTCGATTGAGGAGGTTGTTCGGGCGTGCGGTGCTGAACCGAGGAAAATTATTGAGGAAGTTAAAGATTATCTAGGAAGGGAGATTGAGACGCGCCCTGAAGGGGATAGGTCGGAGCCGATCCATACACTCTCTATCCAACGGAGTTTCGAGCGAGCTATTCGGCACATTCGGAGTGCCGGAAAAATGGTAATTTCGCCACTCGATATGCTTGTTTCAGTGATCGAGGAGGAGGAATCTCACGCGAGCTTTTTCCTAAATAAATATGGGGTTCGGCGAGCCGATGTTGTTCGGTTTATATCGCACGGCATCTCTAAGCTTCCAGAGATTGCGCGCCTGATACCGACATCGATAGCCTCGGGTGGCTCAACTCGCAGAACGCGAAGTGTAGATGAGGTTGAGGAGGAGCAATCGGAACAGGAGATGACCGGAGATGGGATGCTCGCCACCTTTGCAGACGATCTCACCGAGAGGGCCCGTAAAGGGGAATTTGATCCAGTTATTGGAAGAGAAAAAGAGCTCGAGCGAATTATACTTATTCTTTCTAGGCGCACGAAAAATAATCCACTTCTTCTTGGCGAGGCGGGTGTTGGCAAAACTTCGCTCAGTCATGCTCTTGCTGAGCGAATCGTAAAGGGGAATGTACCGCAATCGCTAAAAGGCGCGAGGCTTTTTAGTGTAGATATGGGAAGTCTTGTCGCTGGAACAAAATTTCGTGGCGAGTTCGAAGAGCGCTTAAAGCTGCTCGTCCAGGAGATCACAGAACTTCCAAAGGCTATCCTGTTTATCGATGAGATACACACAATTATTGGAGCGGGTGCGACAACCGGAGGAGCGCTTGATGCCTCTAATATTTTAAAGCCCGCGTTAAGTGGCGGTAAACTGCGATGTATGGGTAGCACCACGCACGACGAGTATAAAAAGGGATTTCTCAAAGATAGAGCGCTCAATCGTCGATTTTCAACGGTCGAAATAGCTGAGCCGAGTATCGATGATGCGGTAGCGATCGTTCGTGGATTAAAGACCCGCTTCGAGGAACATCACGGAGTAACTTTTTCTGATCGGGCGCTATCGAGCGCAGTTACACTTTCAGCTCGTTACATACGGGATCGATCGCTGCCTGATAAGGCTATTGATCTAATCGATGAGGCGGGAGCGGCCGCCGCAATGAATGCCGGGAAGGGGGCTCGGGTTTTAATCGATGAGCAACATATCGAGGAGGCCGTTTCGCGGATCGTGAAGGCTCCAGTTAAAAAACTTTCAGGTAACGAAGCGGGTGCTATTCGAGATCTGGAGCGGCGGCTTGGCGATCAGATCTTTGGACAGGAAAAAGCTATCTCAGCAGTTGTGCGAGCGGTAAAACGGAGCCGCGCGAATCTTCAAAATCGCAACCGACCGACCGCCTCATTTCTTTTTGCGGGACCAACAGGAGTTGGAAAGACGGAGCTTGCGAGGGTGCTAGCAGCGGAGATGCAGATGCATTTTCACCGCTTTGATATGAGCGAATATATGGAGAAGCACGCCGTTGCGCGACTAATAGGCGCTCCTCCGGGATATGTTGGCTACGAAGAGGGAGGCTCGCTGACCGAGCTTGTGAGAAAACAGCCGTATGCCGTCCTCTTGTTTGATGAAATCGAAAAGGCTCATGCAGATATTTATCAGATACTGTTGCAGGTACTCGATGACGCTTCGCTGACCGATTCTCAAGGACGGAAAACTGATTTTCGTCAGGTGATCGTTATTTTAACAACTAATGCAGGTTCTGATCGAAGTGGTGGAATTGGATTTGGAGCAACGGGTCAGGGAGGTGCGAAGGAAGCTGCATTAAAAGAGTTTTTTAAACCTGAATTTCGCAATCGTCTTGATGAGATCGTTTCTTTTGAGCCATTACCGCTCGAGGTCGTGCTTTCGGTCGTTGATAAGTTTATCAAGGAGCTTGTCGAGGGACTCACCGAGCGACAGATTTCGCTTTCAATCACTCAGGATGCCAAAGAGTGGTTGGCGAAAAAGGGGTACGATCCGGTGTTAGGAGCGCGGCCGATGTCGCGGATGATCCAGACAGAGATAAGCGATCCGCTCGCAGATGAACTGCTCTTTGGTGCGCTGGTTAATGGCGGTACCGTTTCCATCGGACTTGGAGAGGATCGATTAACGTTTGCCTGTACGCCAGCAGCGGCAGAGTCGAAGTCGCCGCAAAAGAGGATAGCGGCGCGGCGCGCGACTCCGAGTCGTCGGGCGATTCGGGACACTGTGTAACTATATCACCCCTATGGTTTCCAATAACCTACCACTACCCCCTAGGAGTGGCGGGCGAAGTCCCGCCGGGGGGATTACAAATAACTATTCAGCCGAAAAAATTGCCGACGAGCGTTTGGCGAGTCGATCAACCAGAATCACAATGTGTTTTCGCGCTTTTGATGCGTGTCGAACTAACCCTTATGAAAAATATGGGGTAAATAGTTACCAGAATAGTTTCAAAAGTCAGATTTATCCCGTTATGCTAGACAGGGTTATTTTAAAAATTGGAGTTGAAACAAATTGAATAGCGTGATACTCGTGACCGAGAAGTATCAACCTGCCCCTCTAGGTAATTTGCGATGTCTCAAAACTTTCAAGGCTTTGATCCTAGTCCTGAAGACGATGATTTTTGGGAAGGAGTTGATCTAGTTCCTGAGAATGCGAGCCCAACCCAAAGGTTGCAACATAGGCTCGACAATACCGATCTGGTTTCGTTTACTCTTGAAAAGTCTTTAGAGGAAAAGTATTCAAAATCGCTGACCCGATCGATAAGAAAACTGTTCAACGACATAGATGAAGGGCAAGAAATAGGGGAGGAGCATCCTACTTTTGAACTGATCAATGGCTATTTTGTCTCTGAAAGGCCTGCAGATGTGCGGCAGGTGTTTGGCGCGGTGCTGGCTATAATTAACCGAACTATCGATGAGCGGGCTGAAGGCTGTGGCCAAAATGATGCAGATATTAGCTCCGTTAAACTAGTTTACGAAAACCTTCTTCGGAGCGGGTGCGATAGGCTAATAGATGCGACTTTTCCTAGCATTTTCCTAGTCTTAAAAGAAGAGGTCGATGAATTAATAGGCGGTTTTCGGAAAGAAATTAATCTTGCCAAAAATCAGATTAAAGTTTTTTCCTCCTATCAAGCACCAGATTCAAGCGGGACAGATTTAGATAGCTTTATGGTCGAGCGGTATCTTGAGGTATCCAAAGAGGCTGAAAGTATATCGAGATTTAAATTCGGAGAGCTATACATAGCTATCCAAAACGAATATTCCAACCTCGTTGACGAGGCAATCGACGAACTGTTCAACCTCGCTCCAGAACTAATGCAATTGCCGGTCGAGAATGACCCCGATGACTTTGATTATTACAGCCGACTCCAATCGGAATGCGTTGAGGCATACAGGGAGATTTTTAACGACGAGCTGGAGCTTTTTTTTAAAAAAAACCGCTTAAGGTTAAAGGCTGACAAGAAAAAGCTTTACAATTCACTATCTCAATCAGCAAAAAGTGCCTTGTCATCACCCTCCTGAACCAGAGCCAGACTTTAACGACCAGAGCACTTTAATCTCTAAAACCTGAATCATTTGGTCAGGCTCCGAGGGTCGGGAAAGGGCGTGGCATTCTCGTTAATCTTCACAGAAGCTCTCTCTCTCTCTCTCTCTCTCTGCCAAATTTCCCCTCTGCAATCCTCAACGCCTCACACGCACTCTTGCCTTACCTCTATACCCTTACCTCTATACCTCTGAGGTATAGAGGTAAGGGTAATGGCAGTACCGTTTCAATCGGATTGGGAGAGGATCGATTGATGTTTGCCTGCACACCAGCCTCGATAGAGTCAAAAGCTCCGCCAAAAAGAATAACTGCACGCCGCTCCACTCCAACCCGTCGCGCGATTCGTGACACTGTTGAATGATGGAGGAGTGGAGAAGCTGCTCGGATGGTTTTAATTTCGAAGTTTTTCGGAAGTTTCTATCCGTGCAAACAAAAATCGATCGCTTTGTCTTTAGACATCTTCGCCGATAAACGAATGCAACGAGCTTCCATCTTGGGGGCTCGAAAAACGATTCGGTATTTCACAAATTCCTACCTCCATCAGTCTCTAAAATTCATCAATCACCGCCGCTGTATGATCAAAGCTTCATGCTCTCCTTACTCGATAAAGTTGGCGTTCTTGATCGAAAAAGCGGACAAAACAACCCATTGATCTATCATAGTAAGTGCTATAATATGGGGTTGTATTAGCATGGTTTTCAGAATTTTGCCCGATGTTTAAAAGAATAAATGATGTATTCTTAGATAGATGGCTTAATTCCGCTGATCGGCGGCCTCTAATATTGCGGGGGGCGCGGCAGATCGGGAAATCAACGGCGGTGCGGCGGCTCGCTGAACGGCAGAAGCGGCGGCTAATTGAGATCGATCTTGAGCGACACAAGAGGTTAGACCAAACGTTTGCGACCCTCGATGTGGATCTCATTATTGAAGAATTGCAGATCGTTTCCCGAAAAAAGATCGATGCGGATTGCGTCCTATTTCTCGATGAGGCTCAGGGAGCTCCTCATTCGCTCGCTGCGCTTCGGTATTTTTTTGAAAATAGGCCTGAGTTACCGGTGATCGCTGCGGGCTCGCTTCTTGAGTTCGCGCTCGAGGATCTACAATTTTCGGTGCCGGTGGGCCGAGTAGAGTTTTCGCGCATGTATCCCGTTACATTCCTCGAATATCTTGAGGCGCGTGACGCTAAACCGGAATTGCGGCTTCTCAACTCGTTTGTTTCACGAAAAATTAACGCGATTCCTCAAGTTGCCCATGAGGAGATGATGAAGCTATTTGCTGAGTATGTGCTTGTGGGAGGAATGCCCGGCGCAGTCGCTGCCTCACTCGCACAGGATTCGATCGTGAAGAAGCTGCTCTCGGCTGCCCGCGTTCACCAGAGATTAATAGAGGCATTCCGTGATGATTTTGCAAAATATAGGAAACGGCTCTCTCTTGAGCTTTTACATACCCTATTCGACGCTATTCCTTCGGTTGTGGGGAGTACCCGAGTAAAGTACACAGGTCTTTGTCCTAATGAGCGGGCAGAAGTAGTTAAGAAAGGGCTGAGCGCGCTTATTTCAGCGGGTTTGGTAAGTAAGATTATTCATACGCCAGCACGCGGTATTCCGATTGCTTCCGGAGCTGATTCCGCCATTTTCAAGCTGCTTCCTCTTGATGTCGGCATGAGTTCTACCCGGGAGCTCGGTTCGGTCCGCACCGCCTCGCTTCCTCTCGCATTATTCTCCCGATGGGAGACGGGTAATCCGATAGAGCGTCGTTGGATGGGGCAGCTTGCGGAATGTATCGTCGGGCAGTCGATTCTCGCGCAGGAAGCTTCAGGCAATGCTCTGTACTATTGGTTGCGCGAGGGGCAATCAGTGAATGCTGAAATTGATTACATAGTTCAGAGCGGAACCGATATTGTGCCGATTGAGGTGAAATCAGGAGCGAGTGGAAGCCTCAAATCGCTACATCAGTTTGTCGCCGAGCGGGATCTTACTGATGCTGTTCGTTTTGATATCAATCCCCCGTCATCGCAGAATATTGCAGTTGATGCGGTGGTTGCAGGGGGAGGAATAAAAGCAGTGAAGTATCGTTTGCATAATCTGCCGATCTATTTGGTTGATCTTCTCTTTGATTATGTTGAGTCGCGGTGGCGGGATTGAATTATTGGAAGGGATGAGAGTTGGTGATTGATGAAAAAATCGCTTTTTCTTCACGCAGATTGCTAAAAGGTTCTCAAAGACAAGGTTCTTAAAGGCTCTGCAAACTATCGTTTTGTTGATTGGTTATCATCCGTGCTCTTGCCTCGGCCGGTGGGGTGGCTATACTTGGGGCATTAAAAAAGTGAGCTGAAAAGGTACTGCAGTTCGGCACACAAAGACTACCTGAGGGAACGCATGGGAACGCATCGACAGATTTTTCTCGAGCATATTAACGAGCCAGATATCTACACTTTGGCGGGGTATGAGCGGTTCGGAGGGTATCAGGCGTTTCGAAAAGCGGTGGCGATGGAGCCGCAAAAGATCATCGATGAGGTGAAGGCTTCTGGGTTGCGGGGGCGCGGTGGTGCGGGGTTCCCGACCGGTACAAAGTGGGGATTTATTCCGAAAGCTGGCGATAAGCCGGTTTATATAATAAATAACGCTGATGAGAGCGAACCTGGGACATTCAAGGATCGGGTGCTTCTCGAAAAAAAGCCTCACATGACGATTGAGGGAATGCTAATTGCAGCGTGGGCGGTTAAAAGCCCCTGGTCCTGCATCTACATTCGGGGCGAATATGTATACGGGTACGAGCGATTAGTTCGCGCAGTAAAGGAGTGTTACGAGAAGGGATACCTCGGGGACAATATTCTCGGCACCGGTTGGACTCATCATATGACGGTTCATCGAGGAGCTGGCGCCTATATTTGTGGAGAAGAGACGGGTCTAATCGAATCTCTTGAGGGTAAAAAGGGTCAGCCAAGATTAAAACCTCCTTACTATCCAGCGGTGATGGGGGTGTATGACTGTCCGACGATTCTAAATAACGTTGAGACCTATGCGGCTGTGCCATTTATTATTGATCAGGGTAGTGGGGCGTTTTCCTCTATCGGTACTGAGCAATCAAAGGGAACTAAACTGATATCTGCTTCGGGGCATATCAATAAACCGGGGGTCTATGAGGTCGAGTTTGGGTATTCTGTCGAGCAGTTCATCGAAGAAGAGTGTGGTGGAGTTTGGAAGGGTAGAAAGTTAAAAGCGGTGATCCCGGGTGGATCCTCAGTGCCTGTGTTGCGCGCTGAAGAGATAAAAGGGCTTACTATTTCGTATGAATCTTTGCAGGGGGCAGGGACTTTCCTCGGCTCTGGAGGCTTCATAGTTCTCGACGATCACACCGATATGCTCGATGCAATCGCAAATCTGATGCATTTCTACGCGCACGAATCGTGCGGCCAGTGCACACCGTGTCGCGAGGGTGGGCATTGGATCGAAAAAATCTTCAACCGCATTCGTCGTGGTGAGGGGCGTCCTGGGGACCTTGAATTGATCAATACACTCGCAAACAATATGTCAAACGGAAGAACTATCTGTACCTTTGGGGACGCCGTCGCAATGCCAGCGAGAAGCTATATCGCGAAGTTCCGTGATGAGCTCGAGGGTAAAGGGCGGGTCGCCGTTTAGGGAAATGGGGTCCGCGCCTTTTAAGAGGTAGTTTCTTGCGATACGGCTGAGTTTGAACGGCGGCAAAGGTTGTACAGCCGCCAAGTGCTTACATCGGCCAAGCTCATCCGGCGGCTGAGTTCGCGAATCTTAAGCGCTGCGGAACCGCTGGATCTCCGCAAGAGTTGTACTGACAATGGTGTTGAAAATATCGCCTGCTATCGGGGGTTCGCTATCAATAAGCCTTTTCATCTCTGCTTCAAGAGCTGCTTCAGCTTTGGCATAGAGCCCCCTTTGTTGCTCACTTTTTTTGCGGATGATTGGTGCGAAGCGATTCCAGAGCTCTCCAAGCTGTAGCGCAACAGCGTGAGGGGCGTGTGCTCGCTGGATAGCTTGTCGCGCTTTTTCGCCGATGGCGTGACCGCGATCTTCGGCGATTCGAGCAAGAAAAGTAAAACATTGAGACGATTCATCGGTGCCCGATGTTATCGAAAGTACCCGATCGTTTAAAGCTCCGTCAAAGAGAGCGCGCTTCATCACGATGACGGGGGTACCAGCCGCCATTGAGAGCTCAAGAAACGGCGATAGTCGCTCCTGAGGTTTGCCGAGGTGCAACGCCACATCACTCCTCGTTAAAAGCTCGCGCCATTTAAATATTGACCGCCCCGTTAAAAGGGTCACCGGAGCATCTTCGTCGGTCTCATTGAGGCGGTGATGTATATGATTCTGACCGAGCAGATGCTGGGCATCTTCCCGTTCGTGAGAATCCACGATCCACGTTAATCTCCAGCTTTTAGAGAGGCGGGTTAACGCTGGCAATGCCCTTCGCATACGCCCTTCAATGCCGGTCCCTCCGATAGCAACGATAGAGAGGGGCTCGTTATCGGCTCTGGAAGGCCTTGTTTCCGCTGAAGCCGCAACTGGCATAGGAAGATATTCAGCTAGTCCCTTTTCGTTCAGGGTCTCTCCTCTCATATCGGATATCGCCCGAAATTGAGCAAGAGATCGGTTGTTGCTAAAAAGGGTAACGGCCGATGAGCGCAGCTCTCTATCAGCCCAACCTCGGAGCTGCCCCCCCGGTTGGTCCCGCTTCACAAAAGGAAGTTCCTCATCGTTATACTGAGCGACCGTTCTTCTCCAGGGTGAGTTGTGAATTCCCTCGGCTCCCGGGTCAAAGAGAAATGGATCGTGAACCCAGGTGATACCAGGCATGATCCCTATCTGCGTTCGTACTGCTCGTCCTAAGCGGCTATCTTCGAGCTGATAAAAGAAGAGATCAAAGGGGGCACTCCGATCGCGATGATACGCGGTGAGGTAGTGAAAGCGGGGTACGCCGAGATGCTCTCCCTGATACAAAGAGGAAAAAAGCTCTATTGAAAAGGTATCTCTTAGATGAGGAATGAGAAGATCGGTGCAGTAGCGAGAGAGAGAAGGCTCGCCCTGCTCACCTTCGGAAAGGTCAGAAAACCAGGCGATTCTCAATTTTTCCTCTGGCAGAGATGAGTTCATAAGCCACCTGAAAAAGAGGGAGCATGCTCGAGGGGCGAGAGTAATTTACTCGTGAGTTCATCCCATCCTGCGGAGATCATGCCGGAGCTTTCGATCAACGCTCTTCCGTTTTTACCCATCTCAATAGCACGAGATTTTTCGTTGTAAAGCTCATTAAAGGCGTTGCCGATAGCAGCGGCTTCCGGTTTTACGATTCTGCCGTTTTTTCCATCAATAACGAATTCAAGTGTTCCACCGCTATCGGTCGCTGTGACAACGGGCCTTGAGCTCGCCATCGCTTCAAGGGTTACATAGCCATAATCCTCATCAAATGGGGCGTAGTAAACACCAAGAGCGCGAGAGTAGAGCTCCACAAGCTCTTCGTCGGATACTCGTCCGAGAAAATGAACTCGATCTTCTACGCCGAATTTCTTCATGGTATTGGTCAAATACTCCATGATTCCGGGCTCGTCAGGCTTTCCAACGATCTTTAGGTGAAGCTCGCTCCTCATAGAGGAGAGCGCCTCTATCATTAGGTCCACCCGTTTTATTCGGCATAGACGGCCAACTGAGAGAATGTAGTTCTCCGGGTCTTGCGAGCGGTATAGGTCCCCGAGTGGAAGGGGCGGGTAAAGGGTTTCAGAGGAGAGATTATTAAAGGCTAATAGTCTCTCTGATACATTCTTTGAGATGGCAGCCCGATAGACACACTCTCCGAGTGCAAGAGTGTCTCCATCGGTGATTAGTCGTCGCAGAGCTTCATCTCGTGGATCGTCTCCAAAATCTGAGAATTGCCCGCCATAAAGGTCATATAAAGATCTAAGTTGATGAACCAGCCAGACACTCTTTCGTGGGTGACGAGCAAAGTAGGTCGGATATTTTGTTGCAATAACAAGATCGATCTGCTGTCCAGCAAAATTAGATAGATCGAGTGAGCGCCACATCGCCGCCTGAGTTAGAAGGTTCTCTTTCGGTAGTGGATTAAATGGTAATTCGATGACATCTACGGAATGTCCAAGAGATCGAATGCGGCCAAGCAGCGATGATATTAGAACTTCCTGCCCGCCATGAGTGAAGGGAACCTTTGCACCGAGAATAAGTATGCGCGCCATGAGTTACGGAACCCCAAAAACCACAGGTTGAGTCAAATTATTTGAGTTATTTCATCCTATCTGTTCGATTCACTATCGCTATACGGATATTGTGATGAAATGGACGACGATGAAATGGCCAATTCTGATAATTTCATGCCATTGAGCTTACCTTGAAGAATCTCGATATGGGAGAGAGTGGTTTGAATTAGCTCTGCAAGAGACTGCTTGCTGCCATTATCGACCGCACGTATTTCATCCTCAAGCCGAGCCACCTGGAAACTAATTCGCTCGGAGAGTTCCCCAACACGCAGATCGATATATCTGCCGGTGCTGTTAAGATGACGCACGAGGTTTTCTATAAAAACTCTCTCGGCATCGAGATATCCAGATAAAAACATTGACCGCAGCGCTTTATTAAAGCGCATTTTGAGTCGAGTAACTATTTTCCCAAGCAATCCTTTTCGATGAGAATTTAAAGAATCAGAGGCGACAAACTGCTCAAAGGAAAAGTTCTTATTTAGAAACTCAAGCTCTTTAGCCGATTGCAGATCACCAAAAGCAGATTGTTGATAGTGGCCACCTAGCTGAGCGGCCAGAGTGGAGGGATTATCAAGTGGGGCCTGGTGCACGCTTGAGATTAGAGCTTTAGAGGTTAGCTCAGAGAGGAGATCTTGAAGGTTCGCTCGAAGTAGGCTTAATGAGGTATTCGCGAGTTCCTCAATTTCAGTAGCGCAGCTGTCGAGCTCCCGATGATTAGCTGAAGAATCGATAGCTTCTTTGTCCACCAAAAATCTCCTTGCAGAGGCTAAACTTTGCGGAGGGCCAAATTGCGATTTAGTCCTAAAAAAAGCCCACTGCTCTAAAACTGCCTCTCAAGCCTTTTAAAATCGTTCGTTTTTGCAGGGCGATCTATCCAATAGGTTGGCACATCAGCACGAAAAGAAAGATCCATAACCCTCTTTCCGATTAGTCTAAGGATAATCGCTGTCGGTGCAAGAACACAGAACCAGAGGATCCCGAGAATGACTGGGGTCATCACCATATTTAATACCTTGGCCAATCCCATCCAGCCTCGCCAGAGGGGCCAGATCAGCTTAGGAGTTGCGGCGCTCAGCCCAGTGAAGAGGATCGATGTGAATGCTCCTAGTATAACACGACTAATCGGAGCTCCATCCCACCAATGATAAACACTGATCCCTAAACCGATGGCGCCGAAAAGGCATCCAAATTCAAAGATATGCCGGCGGACACTCTTTTTCTCCCACACCTCATCGAGAAATGAGAGCTCTTTGGGAGCGATATCGTCATGATTGCTCGGCATATCAACCACTAATCCAGTTCGAAGGTCGTTTGCCAGTTTTCCTTGTCCTGCCACTGCGGCTGTTCCTCTTTTAAGAAAAGATAGTTGTTTATCACGAGGCAATCCATCTCGCACCGCATAAAGCAGGTGTAGGCGTGTTCAGGTGCGCATACTATCGGTTCGCCCCGAACATTGAAACTCGTGTTAACGAGCACTGGGCATCCTGTTCGATGGTAGAACTCCTCGAGGAGACTATGAAATACGGGGTGAGATTGTTTGCTCACGGTTTGAATACGGGCCGAATAATCAACGTGCGTCACCGCAGGAATGTCCGATTTCGGGACATTCAGTTTCGCGATGCCAAATAGATCGCTCTGTTCTTTCGTGAGCGGAATACGACGTTCATTACAGACAGGGGCGACTAGGAGCATGTAGGGGGATTCTCCCTCTAGCTCAAAATATTCTGATGCGTGTTCGAGAAGTACAGCTGGTGCGAAGGGACGAAACGATTCTCGATACTTAATTTTGAGGTTCATCGTCGATTGCATCGCGCGCGAGCGAGGATCGCCCAGGATGCTTCGATTGCCGAGCGCTCGGGGGCCAAATTCCATACGCCCCTGGAACCAGCCGACAACTTTTTCTTGCCCGAGAAGCTCGGCGGTTCGCCGATACAGCTCATCTCCCTCAAGAAGGTGATACACCGGCTTATACGATGAAAGACGAGACACGACCTCTTCGTTCGAGTATGAGGGCCCGAGGAGAGACTGTTTTTGGAGATCGTGTACACCGTCGACAACTCGCGGTTTTTTCAGATAACCATACCAAACGCAGAGCGCCGCACCGAGCGCGCCTCCGGCATCTCCCGCAGCCGGTTGAATCCAAACTTTCTTGAAAGGCCCCTCGCGTAGTACTCGGCCATTTCCAACGCAGTTAAGAGCAACTCCGCCAGCAAGACAAAGATTTTCCGATCCTGTTTCGCGGTGAATAAATCGGGCCTGGCGAAGCATACACTCTTCGGTGACCTCCTGAATTGATCGAGCCAGATCCATCTCGCGCTGAGTTAGAGGGGACTCCGGTTTGCGACGACTTCCACCGAAAAGTTCAGCGAAGTTGTCGTTCGTCATCTTGAGCCCTTCCATGTAATTGAAGTAGCGAAGATTGAGATGAAACGATCCGTCCTCTTTAAGATCTATTAAATTATCGAAGATCTGCTGGGTGTATTTTGGCTCACCGTATGGCGCCAGCCCCATGACTTTATATTCACCAGAGTTGACTTTAAAGCCGAGAAAGTAGGTGAATGCAGAGTAGAGAAGTCCAAGAGAATGTGGAAACTGGATCTCTTTAATAATGGAGAATTCGTTACCGCGCCCCACGCCGAGACTGTTAGTTGTCCATTCTCCAACGCCGTCGATAGTTAGGATAGCTGCATCCGCAAAGGGGGAGGGATAAAAAGCGCTTCCTGCGTGACTTTGGTGATGCTCAGTGAAGAGTATCTCTCCTTTGTAGCCAAGCTCGTCACGAATCGTATCGGGGATCCAGAGCTTGTGTTTCAGCCAGAGGGGGAGCGCTTTTGCATAGCTCGTGAACCCTTTTGGCGCAGTTGTCAGATACGTTTCGAGGAGCCGCTCAAATTTGAGCACTGGTTTGTCATAAAAGACGACATAATCAATCGCATCAACAGTGAGCCCCTTGGCTTTTAAACAGTACTGCGCTGCTTCTTTGGGGAAATTAAAATCGTGCTTTTTACGGGTAAACCGTTCCTCTTGAGCGGCTGCGATGATCTGACCATCGACAACGAGGCATGCGGCGCTATCGTGATAAAAAGCTGATATTCCAAGTATGTTCATATCCCGATCCCTGGAAGGCTACGTCGGTACCCTGATGATGGGTCGATTAAAGGGAGATGATAGGCTACCAACTAGTGGTTGTACAGGGGGGAGAAATTGTTAAAAAACAGGGCGCGATCGTAGTTCCGTGAATATCGGTTCACCATTTCCTCAAAACAGCCTAAGTCGTATAGTGCAGCGCTTGGAAGAGGATTGGGTCGAGCGCAGAGAGTAAGCTGATATCTGCTTGCGCCATCCTCTTGTGGTGAGCTTTTCGAGGTCATTATGAATCGCGCAACTATCTCAGTATTTATCGTATGTCAGGACGAGGAGCGAAATATCCGGCGCTGTCTCGAGAGTGTTCGTTGGTGCGACGAGATTATAATCATCGATAGTGGTTCAAAAGATCGGACCCTCGAGATATGTGCTGAATTTGGAGTGAACATCCAACAACGTCCCTGGCCCGGTTATGTCGAGCAGAAACGATTTGGTTTGGGGTGTTGCACGAAGGAGTGGGTGTTGAATCTCGATGCTGATGAAGAGCTCTCGCCTGAGCTTCAGAGCGAGATTCACGAAAAGTTGGCGAGTGATGATAAGGGTGTGAACGGTTATCAGATAAATCGCGTCGTAAATTTTCTCGGTAAATGGTGGCGCAATGGTGGATGGTATCCGGAGTATAGGCTCCGCCTCTGTCGCCGCAACGCGACCTCTTGGGGAGGAGAGGACCCCCATGAAAAAGCACTCGTTAATGGCGCGGTAAAAAGGCTTCGGGGCGAGCTCTACCACTACACCTACCGCAACATAACTCATCAGGTTGCTCAGCTCAATAATTACGCAACGCAGGCCGCGCAATCGCAATTTCGCAAAGGAGTGAAACCATCAAAACGAAAAATTCTTCTCAACCCCTTCACCCGATGGGCTAAGTGGTACCTCCTAAAACGGGGCTTTCGCGAGGGTTTTCCGGGATTCCTTATGGCTATGCTCGAGGGTTACTACGTATTTCTAAAATATGTGAAGCTGTGGGAGCTTTGGCGAGAACAGGAGGAATCGGGTAAAAAATACTAGCCTTTATGAGATGATTTTTCGGCCTATGGTACTTTTAGGATAATTAGGTCTAGAATCGCCCACCACCATTTCTGGAGGAGATAATTAATGAAAATTGGAATTCCACGAGAACGAAAAACCCTTGAAAAACGTGTAGCTCTTACTCCTGACGGAGCATCTGAGTTGACCAAAAGGGGACATAAAGTACTTATAGAGGAAGGTGCGGGCGCAGGCTCTTTTTTCACCAACGATGATTATCTTTCGGCTGGTTGTCAGGTGGTACCGACACTCGAAGCGGTGTGGAGCGGCGCCGATCTTGTAGTTAAGGTTAAAGAGCCCCACGAGGATGAGTATCCCTTCTTTCGCCCCGGGCTTGCGCTATTTGATTATCTCCATCTTGCGAGTATGCCCGATGTGGCGACAAAGCTTCTTGAGTCGCGCGTTACCGGTATTGCGTATGAACTTGTGCAAACCGAGGATCGTCGCCTTCCGCTTCTGGAGCCGATGAGTGAAGTCGCAGGAAAGTTATCGGTGCTCAATGGCTCCTATTTCCTTCTCTCACAAAAGGGTGGACGCGGGGTGTTGTTGGGTGGAACAGTCGGGGTTGCTCCTGGAAAGGTCGTGATTATTGGGGCGGGAATTGCGGGACGCAATGCGTGCGAAGTCGCCCTCGGTATGGGTGCGCGGGTCACTCTACTCGATGTAGATTATAAAAAGCTCGAAGCGGCAAAAATTCAGTTTAACAACCGTGCAGTGATCGTCCACTCTACTCGATCTAGTCTCGAGCGAGCGATGCGAAATGCTGATCTTCTGATCGGCGCGGTGCTTATTCCCGGAGCAGCAGCTCCACGACTAATTAGCCGCGAGATGATTGCTTCGATGAAACAGGGGTCCGTTTTCGTTGATATCAGCATTGACCAGGGCGGATGCGCCGAGACGATTCGACCGACCTCCCTCGATGAACCGGTATTTGTTGAGGAGGGAGTGGTGCACTACGGTGTTTGCAATATGCCGGCGCAAACCCCCCGAACCTCCACACTAGCCCTAACCGCTGCAACTCTCCCGTATATCATTGAGTTCGCAGAACATGGAGTTCAGGGAGCTCTGGAGAAACATCGAGTGCTTCGCGCTGCGGTAAATACCCACGCCGGACACATGACAAACCAACCGTGCAGCGAAAGCCTCGGATTGCCCTATGTGCCGATCGAAGAGGCGATATCAGCGGCTCCGCTTCGGGGGTAATTTGATAGGAAGGGGCACGATTTTCCTTTTTCAGCAGGAGGAAAAAATCGAGCTCCGGTATTTCGCATCCTCTTAATGAGTGAGTGCTGTAAACAGGCTCACTCATCCAACCACTCGTTAAGCTCCACACTTTAATCCACCGATTTACCAACCCGTTTGGTGCCCGTTTTTCCGGAAGCACTGGGCGGTTGCATTCGATTTCGGGCCTGAGTGGTCATTTCGTCGAGGAGCTGGCGGATGGGGATGTGAGGATATCTGCGGAGGTAGCGTTCATCGGGCTCGGGGAGAAAGGGGAAGCCAAGGAGGTCGTAGAGGGGGATATCTTGTGAGGGTGCCGTTGATGGGTCTGGTTGCTCGATATCTGAAGGCATCTCGTTGATTTGTGAGTTCGCACCGATATGATCGGCCTCAACGGAAAGATGCATCATCTTTATGAGAGGGTTGAAGAGATATTTCCCGCGATTCACACGAAAAAGAAGTGCCCGACTAGATGACTCGTAGCGCGCAACTTCGTTCTTTGAAAACAATGCACTGAAATATTGATGATTTCGGCGCTTTTCCGACAATATTGTATGGGGAAGCTTCTCGATATAAGAGAAAATATGCGCTATCTCAATACCGGACTCAAATGAGATCCAGTTACTCTGAATGGTACCGGAGAAGATCGTCGCCAATACCTGAAAGAGAATATATTCACCCTGATGTGGAAGAATCTTAACGAGATGATCTTCTATATTTAGAAGGATTGGCTCAGCTAAAAGTCTCCACGTTTCTCCAGCTTCTTCGGCTTGGCGTCGAGTGAGTTTTGGGTGGGTGAATATCTCGCGCAGCACAGCACGTAGCGGCGAGAGTCCTCCGTAAGTGCATATCTGAGGGTTCGCGCCCTCCTGTAGCAGCTCTTCGACGAGGCGGGGCTTCCAAAGTTTTGCCGCAATCAGAAGCGGTGTCTCGCCGAGTTGATTTCGATGATTGACACCGTATCGACGAATCGCTGCCTGAAGACCCCGGGGATTGCTGGTTGTGTATTGCCCGTAATACTTTTCTGCCATCAACGCCTTGGCGCGTGTGACATCTCTTGTCGGTGCGTTCGATCTATTGTTTACATATTCGATCAAACTGGGAAGATCTTGTGCCTCGGCGATCTCAAATAATTCAATAAGCTGTTTTTTCTGAATTTCCAAGCTTTTATTGTCAGCTAGCGCTATACCATCGTGCAGTGATTGTGCTGTTGGCAGTGACCATGGAACTTTTTCAATTTTGAGAATCTTCTCTCGGATATCTCTAGCCTGCTCTAATTTGCCTTGCAGCTCTAATCTATGTGCTTCTTTAGACCACTCCTCGGCGCTCGATGATTGATCAGAGATAGAGAGATCGGCTGCAGCGCGAGGAATAGAGAGAAGCTCCCATAAAGGATGATCAGCCGCTTCGTCAACAACATATACTGTCGAGAGAGCACGAGTGATACCGACGTAAAGTGCATTTACATAAAACTTATATATTTCGAGCGATTTATCTGTTTTATCCCGATTCCTTGCAAAAGAAATATCCCCTGTTAATTCCTCTGAGGTTATATCGCCAACAATCTCCTTAAATTCCGACTGGGCTGAGGTTACAAACGAATACAGGATCACATTCGGATACTCTAATCCTTTTGCCTCGTGGACCGAGAATATTAGAGGTGTGTCGAATACCGAACGAGCGCGACCTTTATCGGCATCATCAAGAACGATGATCGCAAACTTCGTTGAAATGCGAGAAGCTTCGTTAAGTTTGTCTACTCCACTTGAGCGAGCATTAACGACTGCGATCGATCCTTCATCATCTGCAATGCTCTCGACAAGAAAATTACTCTCCTTATCGATTGAACCAAAACGTCGCTGTTTTAATGCAAGAAGAGTATTGGCAACAGCGGTAATCTTTCTTGCGTTACGAAAATTAGTGCGGAGAACTCGTATGATTCTAGAACCAAGATCGTCATCTTGGGCAAAGAAAAACGACTTGACCCGAGACCATGAGAAAAAGTTTGGATGGACGATCTGATTTGAGTCTCCACATAACATGAAGTGGTGGCTCTGTTTCATCATCCGAAGAATTAGGGCGAGCTGGGGAACTGTAAAATCCTGTACCTCATCGACAATCACGCTGTCATAGGTTGGCCTCGCTCTTTGTATATACTCGTGGGCAAGAATCGTTGAATCATACAGCCGTGATTGAGGGAGCCAAGCTCGGTAGCGCCGAAAGAGCTCAAATACCTGGGAGCGATTCTCATCAAGGAAGATCGACTGTTTGATGCCGAGCTGAAGATATTCATCCTGAGAGAGTGGGCCGCCATCACTTTTGCCCCCACCTGACAGCACTCCACGAAACTCCTCGAAAAGTTTTCGCGAATTTTGCTTTGCCCACCCGCTCTGAAGGGCGCACCAGCTGGCAAAATCTGAGTATCTGACCTCCCTTCCTGAGGGGATCTGAATCATTCCTAGAAGCTCTCGGAAGGAGAGGAAGTCAACATCACCTTCGTCCTCTTTGCTTGCTAAAGAAAAAAGACGTCGGGCGTTTTCGACAAGAAAAGCGGAGAGAGAGATGTAGAGGACGCGACCCGGGAGCAACCTGAGCTTCTCGAGAGTCAGAACCGTTTTCCCACTTCCCGCAGATCCAATCAAGATAAGAGGCATCGGTGCAAGAAATATATCCTCCTGCTCGGGATTAAATGAGATTGGCTTGTCGATGAGGTGAAATGTTGTGCTCTTTGGGTTCAGATAGCGAAGCTGATCATCAGCCTCTGGCATCTTGTCGAGATCTGGTCCAGAAAAGTCCTGCTCGTGAATATCTGCTCCCCTTAGGAATCGGGAGCCTTTGTAGTCATGATTAAGAATGACCTCCAATATTAAAACAACTCCCTCTCCCTGATGGCTGCCGATCTTGAAGAGTAGCCGATGAGCGTCGCCAAGCTTAGCGCGATAAAAAGGTGCGTTCCTTAACTTCTTTGCTTGCGCAGCTGCAAAATCACCCTGCGCTAGTGCTTCTTTAACCCTCTTGTACTGCTGTTGTACTTTGGTGGTTGTCAACGATATATGCTCAAGAATCTTCATGATGACAAGCTGTCGGATTTTAGAACAGGTTGAGAAAACGAATTTTGGAGCAGAGATTTCTGAAAAAAGAAATGAAGAGATGTTTAGGTTCAAAATGAACACAGTATCATTAGTCGGGGTTTGAATCGACACGCGATGGTTTAAAAAACAAAAAAGGGGCGCCATTTGCGCCCCTTAAAGTTGATGTGAATAGTTAAGGGAGTACTACCGCCATTCCCCGATTCGGCCTCGTGCAGCGATGGTAGCTTCTCTTAATTGACTGAAATATCGCTCAAAGTACGATGCACTAATCACCGTAGCCACACCAGTAATGCTCAGTGTTATCCACCATATCGTTGGGGAAATGCCTCGGACGATTAATTGGATAATTAGCATTAGGGAGAGTGCGGTTAATGTACTTCCGCCGATAAGAAGGGAGCGTTGGCGAGTTACACATGCAATACAGATAGCAGCGACGCCGCATACTAGCGCTACAACTTTACCGCTCGGATCGTAGTGACTTAATTCAGAAATACCCGTCAGAAATATCGAAATTGACCCGACTCGGTTGAAAACCCGAGAGCACTCGATCGCGAATATTCCTGAGGCGAAAAGTACAATCGAGGTAGGAATACCGATCAGAAGGGGCGAAGCTATCGTTCCATATAGGTCAAGTGATCCAACTACTGCGTGACCGCAGAACACTCCCGCGAGTACTGCACATGGAAGGGAGGCTAACTCTGCAATAGCCACAGCCCACCGATAGGGAGCAAAGGCCCGAGCTAGCGCAAGTAGACCAATTGCAGCAAATCCGAAAAGAGTTCCGATAAAGAAGGTTGAAGAGTCGTAAAGGTATTGACGCCCGACAAGCATCGCAAGAGCGATAAATGGGATCGATCGCGCGATAAAAGCTTCTCGAGTTTTAAGCTCTGAAATCTTAACAAATCTCCGTTCGCCGAATGCTGTTGCTGCTGCACCAGCGATAAGAAGGAGTGCAGAAAAAAGTGGCGAGCGGTTCGGCACCAAAAGAAGGGCACTTACACCAAACCCGATTGCGCACAGACTCGTTGCATATCGTCGGGCAAGCACTGAGTACGAAAGATAGGCAAGCGGCACGAGTGCAGCTAATCCGATTCCGGTCGCGAGCAATGCGTGAGTCATATCTCCCGCATCCCACCGAAGAAAGGCTGGATGATTTTCGAAACCGCTCCCAACCTGAGAATACACCATCGCTCCAAGTTGGGCGCAGTGAACAGGAATTAGTGCTACAACTGTTCCGAGGAGGGTACGAGCTCCCTTATTCTCTTTTATTCCAAGACCGCACCAGAGGCCAGCTGCACAGACACTACCCGTGAAACAGAGAAAAAGAAGATATCGCTGAAAGTGGTCGATAACTCCCCACCTTTGAAGAAGAAAGCACGACACCCCTACCAGAAGGACACCGATTCCGACCGTTCTAAGGAGGGTGCTGATCCGCGACACTCGCAATTGCTCCTCAGAGGAGAGCGCAAGCTGCGCATCTTTAATTGCCATTGTGTTTTCTTTATCTTTACTAAGAGCTTCATCTACCTCTGTGAGGAATTTCCTCTCTATTGTGATGTGGTGTGTGTTCATACTGCCTCTTAACGAACTTTGTATAATTTGGGTGCAATCTAGACTTTACTCTGATTCGGTAACTCTTCCTTACTGCGGTTCCTCAAGAGAATCGAGCAGTTTCTTTAGCTCTTTTCGCTCTTCCTCGGAGGCGAATGAATCTTCGAAAGGATCATCTAGAATCGTCATCATATCGCTTTGCTGTTGCTCGGCTCCGATAATATGACTCTCCCAACGGTCGAAGATGCTGTCTATATCACCGGCTACTGTTGACTCAACTGAATTGGTGAGTCTGCGAGCCTCTGCGTGACTCTCTCTTGTACGCATTAGGTTTCTTTGCTGACGGAGTGTGTTTATTTTCTGCTCAATAGTTGTGAGATCGCCCTCGAGCTGCTTTTCGAGCTTTTGGTGATCGTGATATTGCGCTTCGATACGGGTAATCTCAGCCAGAGATCTTTGACGTCTTCTTAGACACTCTATTGCCTTTTCCTCATCGAGCTCTCGACTCCTTCGTGCGCGGTCCTCCCACAGCGCGACATGCTGCTGCACCTCAGCAATTCGCTTCTGCATCGCAGCTCCGTCCTGCTTCACCCGATATAGTTGAGCCTTTGCTCGACCTGCTGACTGTTCAGCTGCAGTGATTGCAGCCGATGCAAGAGCATCGTGATTTTCGAGCATTCCTATCATTCCATCGAAGCTTGCCTTAATCGTAGTTGTTATCCGTTTAATACTCTTCATAGTTTCTCCTCTCTTGTTTTGCGAATTAGGTGGCATCTTGAAATGATACCCGTCTCTTTTGACCTATCAAGAGAATACGAGAGGATGTGGTAGTTAATCATTTTGTTTTGTGTTACAATGTAACACTACATGAATTAAGGCTATTTATAGCGCTTTAAACATGGAATCTATGAGGTATTTTGAATTAGTTAATCTTTATACAATGTAACAATGTATAGTTCATTTATCTCCCGAAGTAACGTATATATCGGAGCTGCAACTCTTGCAGCGCATGCGAGCTACATTCGTGAAGGATTTCGGATCCGTGACATGCTTTTTTTCACGGAGCTTTTTCTTAATTGGAACTCTGACTTTGAGGAGCCGAGTGAACCGTTTCAGGCTACACAGATTTCGCGGTATCTCGATAAGCTTGTAGTTGATGGTTTTGCTCGTCGGAGTGGGCGGGGCCGCATACAGCTATTTCGATTGACCCGATTGGGTTTGCTCGAGCTCGTTGGGCGTTTAGCTGATGTGCAATCACCGTTGCCTATCGAGCAGACTCTTTTCCGGATTTATTTTCTTAAGGGGTATAGTCCCTGGCTAGAACGGCTCGTAAAGGATGGCCAATCGTTGGTACCGCCAGCTCTTGCGATAGAGCTTGCTGCGTTGCTCGATGTTGAAACGGTTGTCGAGCATGAGATAAAGCGATTTGAGCGCTCATTACTTCGGGTTGAGAAGCGGATAAGTGATGCGCAGGAAACGAGTGCATTGGTGAAAAATCGGCTCAATGCGGGGGTGCCGTTTGAGGAGGTTGTTAATGAGGTTGAACGTCGATTTCCGTACGAACTTAATTCGATGAAACCGCTAGGAGAGTTGATATCGAGTATCGAAGTAGATCAGCGACCGTGGGAGCTCCAGTCAGGGAATCTTTTGAGAGTCTCTACTCTATGGGAGCCACAACGTATCATTTTAAAAGAAGTGCTTCGGCAATTACGGACAATTCGTTCGGATTGTCGTCAAGGGTAAGCTTGGGTGATTAGGTGTTTTTAGGAATTTATGTCCAAAGCTTCCACCCCTGTCTCTTCAATCGCTCGTGGATCAATTTACATGTGCGTGGCGAGCCTCTCGGTCGCGTTTATGAATGTAAGCGCTAAGGTTGTTAGTGAGGTTGCGGGTAGTATGACTGCACTCTTTATCAGATCGGCGATAATGTTTCTTCTTACCCTTCCTGTCGCGGTATTTGCGGGCGGGTCTATCGTTGAAAAGAAGCCGTGGCTATTGTTTCTTAGAGGAATTATCGGTTCTGCAGCGCTTGCATGCTTATTTCTTTCTTTAAAAAAACTCTCCGCTGCTGAAGCAACACTTTTGCGAGAAACGGCACCGCTATTCGTTCTGCTCTTTGCTCCGTGGTATCTTCGAGAGACGGTTTCGCGTGGTATGGTTATCGCCACCGTTATAGGTTTTATTGGCGTGACTTTTGTTCTTAAGCCATGGAGTGGTCTCATTCAGGTGCCAGCTCTTATAGGTCTTCTTGGCGGGATTCTCGCAGCTCATGTGATGATGATTCTTCGCGCTATGCGGGGAATGTATCCTACTCATGCGATAGTTATCACCTTTGCAATGTGTGGAATGCTTCTCGGGGCAGCTGGAGGTGGTTTTTCGGGAGTTTTCCTCCTAAAAAAAGAGCTTCTTCCGTGGGTCGCGGCACTCGGTATCACCGGCACTGTTTATCAGCTATTACTCACTAGCGCTTATCGGTATGCACCAGCATCGATTATTTCTCCCTTGGCTCTTCTCTCAGTCGTTTTTGCAGCGATAGCCGACTGGGTCATGTTTGGGGCAAAACCAGATGGGTATTCTATTTTTGGATTTGTTCTAATAGCGATAGGTGTTGGTTCTGTGCCTATAGTGGTAAGAGGGGCTAAGGCTAATTAGGTTGGTTTTTACAGCGGTTGAATCTTTCAATGTAATGATATTTGAGAGTCGCCCTTTTTCTCTCGGCAATTTCTCTGGTCCAGATCTGAACCCGCGGTCAGTTCCTCCGCATCTAGAGGAAGATGAGGCTGCTGCGTTGAAGATTTTCTCTTTAATAACGTGGTTCGCCTGGAAAGAGACCCTCAATGGGGAGCTTTCTCGATTAAAGAGGTGCCTAACTCGTTACTCTGGGAGGATGCCGATGGATACCGTACAGAAACTTCTTGAGATTACGAGCAGGCTTGAACATCTGGAATGTTCTGCTGAGTGGATTACCCGAGAAACGGTACAAAATGATAATGGGGTCGCTCAGACGGGGACTCTGATAGCGGTGCTTGCCGATGAAATTCGCGAACGGGTGTGTAATCTCGTTCGGGATCTTGAGAAACAGGTCTCGCTGCAAGAGCTTCACTGAGAGCAGAGGGAGGGGCAAATTCAAAAAACTCCCTCGGTTGAACTTTTTCTGAGAAAGCTCTATTTTAAGTCTGCTCGCGCCTCATTAATTCGCTGTTCAACTACACGCCACGACACCACTCGCCACCACGCCTTTAGGTACTCTGCTCGTCGATTGCGATAGCTTAAGTAATAAGCATGCTCCCACAGATCATTTCCAAGCAGTGGGGTCTTTCCGCTCATTGCGGGACAATCTTGATTTGCGTATGAAGCAAGATCTAGCCGTCCATCCTTATCCATACTGAGCCAAACCCAGCCACTGCCAAAATGAGAAGCGCCGACTGTCTCAAATTTCTCCTGAAATTGAGCTACTCCCCCAAAGCTTGTAGTTAATTCGCTTTCAAGAAACGGCGATATTTTTTCACTATCTGGTGGGACCATAGATTCCCAGAAGAGTGAGTGATTTAGGTGGCCTCCGCCCTGATTTCTTATCGTCTGGCGAAAGATTTCAGGTACTGTATCGAGATGGGAAAGTATTCTAGAGAGAGGAGCTTTTGCCTCTGTTGAGGTTGCGCTCCACTGATTGAGAGCCGCAGTTAATTTATCGAGGTAGCCTTTGTGATGCGCATCGTGGTGAAGCTTCATCGTTTCGGCATCAATAACGGGCGCGAGCGCATCGTAGGAGTAGGGAAGTGGGGGTAGGCCTGATGCTGCTGATGTCGGACCTGGCGTCGCGGTTACCTTATCTGCTGCTCTTGTGCTACTGCTCATAACAAGGAGCGAAGTGGCTGTTGCGATCGTTTTAAGGGCAACTCGTCGTTTCATAGTAGAAAGGTCCTCAATAAATAAAAGAAGGAAGAGAGTTCGTATTGCGCTAGTTTAATAAAGCGCTTTAGCGGAATACAAGGCTCTTCAAAGCAATGAAGTGTAATAGAGGGCCAAACCGATTTACGGGAGGATAGTTTTAGTCAATTCAATTGATTTTTAGTAGCCGAATGACTTTAGGTAACCTCACTAGAGTGACCGTCACAACCTCTAAGACGAAAACTATCGCTTATTTAGAACCTTTAATTTTAGAGCCTGTCAGAGAGGATGGCCCAATAATTACGTCGAGCCACCCTCTCCCTCCAACAACAGCTTACGCTGTTGGAGCAGCCTTTCGAGCAATCACCTTGCGGCTAATCACCTTTCGAGCGACGAGCTTCTTTGGCGCTGCGGTCTTTACCGCTTTTTTTACAGTTCTCTTAGCAGCTGGCTTCTTAGCGGCTACCTTCTTGACTGTCTTTTTCACAGCTGGCTTTTTAGCAGCTACTTTTTTGACTGTCTTTTTGGCAGCTGGCTTTTTAGCAGCTACTTTCTTTACTGTCTTATTCGCAACTGGCTTCTTCGCTGCTACTTTAGGTGCTGCCTTTTTCACAGCTGGCTTTTTTGCAGCCGGATTCTTAGCAGCAGCTTTTTTTACAACTGCCTTCTTTACGACAGCCTTCTTTACAGCTGGCTTCTTAGCCACTGTCTTTTTTTCTGCTGTTTTTTTGGCAGCAGGTTTACGTGTTATTGTTTTCTTGGCGGTCTTCTTTGCTGCGTGTTCTGGTGCAGCAGCCGTTTCAGATTCCGTAGTAGCCATTCTCTTTTTTCTCCAAGTTGCGCAACGAGCCGACTAAAACGGAGCAGATACTCCTTACGGCTGGTCGCGTACACACAAAGGTCGATACTCTCTTTGCTGACAGAGATGCTCTTTTCAAAGCGACCTCTATCAACCTTTCCTCCGAGTTCGCCTCCCGTGCCCTGAAAATGTTCTTCATGGCCACCGGTCGAACGACCCTGAGATTTACCGCGAGGTGCCGGGACCCCACCAAAATGTCCCGGTCGAAGCTCACCGAGAAGAGAAGCCTCATCGGTCTTTCCTTCTCACAAAGGTCCCTCAAACATCCGGGAAGCCCTGAGCTCGAAACTGCTGAGCACTTAATTGTACTCATCGCTGAACATCTGATCCCCGTTTCATATTTGATTCGGGAATCTTTCCGACACAGCGTCGAGATCACTCACGATCGCGGCGGTGTTTCGTTATGTTCAGAGTGCCACCGTATCTCACCGAGAGCAAGATACTATTTCGATGACACGGTACTAGTGGATCGTTTCAAAAAAATTTCGATCGGTTCATTTTTTTTTCTTTGTCTAAAGGAAATTCTGCTACGTGGTCAGCTGTTAATGATCAAAAAAACGGAGAGGAGGGGTAAAGTTTTTTTGTAATGAGTTAAATTTTCGCCCTCGTCGTTAGCGAGTTACGATCTATTTGCTTCTTTTGATCAAGCTTCGGCAGATCGATCTTACTCCTATCGAACGGCTCGATCGCATCGTTTGTGTTCGGCTCCTTTTGACCGGAACTGAGCTAATTCGTCCCATCGATTCGACCGATAATTTATTGAAAAAGGCCATATTTCGCGTGATATTTATCGAAAGTTTCCCGCTCCCTTCTCCGATATTAGCGCTCATCGCAGCGCCACACTCGTGACCATCAACAGAAAGCCGAACGGGAACTTCTCCAGTACCTACGCCTCGGATTACAACCTCTATCGACGACCCGGGAGAGACCTGACGTACTTTTCGAACCTTACCCTTCAGCCGTTCAGCAAAGAAGAGGTGGTGTACGGCGACCGTGGCAGGTGAGCATTCATTACCTTCACATACCGGCTCATCTTCAGGAACTCCCAAGAGTTGGGGTAATGATAGTTCTCCACCAGATAGAACTTCTTCCGAGAGGGTGGCCGATTTTTTTGCTCCGTTTGTGATTAAGGAAATAATATCAGACGCTGAAAGGGTAGGATTTTGTGCTGCCAGAAGAGCAACCGCACTTGTTACAAAGGGTGCAGCCATAGAGGTCCCGGAGTAGTAAGCGTACTGGCCACCCGGTACAGTGCTTACAACTCCCTCTCCTGGAGCTGCAATATCAACTGTCGATCTCCCGAAATTTGAGAAGGATGAACGGCTCCCTGATTCATTCAATGCAGCGACTGATACAAGATTTGGAGATGTAAAAGACGCTGGATATTCAGGATTTTGGTCGTTGTCGTTGCCTTGATTGCCCGCGGCTGCTGCAACTATAACTCCCAGTGCTCCGAGTCGATCAATGGCTTCTTTTAATGGTTGGGAAGGGCCGCTTCCACCCCAGGAAGCGTTTACAGCACGGATAGGAACCCCTCGAAGGCGGAGCTGTTCGACATACTCAAGCGCTTCGATCGCACCTGCAAGGCTACCAGCTCCTCTATTATCAAATATTTTGACTGCCACAATTTTGACATTCGGTACCAAGCCTCGAACGCCGAATTGATTTGCAGGAATGGCACCGATAATTCCCGCGATGTGAGTTCCGTGACCGAATGCATCCATCGGATTACTTTGTCTTGTTGCTACGTCGATCCCTAAACGATCATCGACGTAGCCATTGGCATCATCGTCAATGCCGTTGCCTGCTACCTCTTTTTCATTTTCCCAGGCTACTCCCTGAAGATCGGGATGAGTAAAATCAATCCCTGAGTCAACAACGGCCACGATGGAAGTTTCTGCTGTCTGGACCTTTGACCAAACAGCAGCTCCGCCCACTCGATTGAATCCCCACTGTTCACTGAGAAGTGGGTCTGAGTTAGTTTGAATAGTCGCGAGGCTTCTGATTTCATAATTTGGTGAACAGCTATCGGCTTTCCCAGAAGATAAAAGAGTTTCGCAGAACGTGTCCGAAGGATCGTATTCGGATGTTGCGGTCGTTCTAAAAGCGCTAACTGATGGACTTCCTTTCTCGATAAGGGAGCTCCGACCTCCTAGTTGTCGAATGGTGCGATGAGTACTTTCAGAAAAATTTTCCCGAAAGTGCGCTACGCGCGCCGATTGAGTAATTACATACTGACCTGGAAATACACGTAGGGTTTCGGCGAATACAAGGGAAGATTTCGCCACTGTAAAACATGCCAATGCAAGGTAAATTAGAAACCTCATCACACCCAAACCATAAAAAATTAGAAACCGTTTAGAGCCGTGCCCTATTTATTAGATGCCACGGAGCTAAAAAGTGAATCGTCAGATTTAGGGGAATGGATGATATTTTGACGCGCTTTTTTCGTAGCGCTGGATCGGAAATGTTCTTAGTGGATCTGGGGCGTTCGCCAGGAGGCGAGGGGGGAAGATAGCGGGAAGATTAGGGGATGTGGCGGTGGGGGGTGGATTTCTCCCCTTGAATTTTTCAGTTATCCAAGGAGAGAAATGTATCGTCTTTTACTGCTAGAATTTTTTCTTAGGAGAACGAGCTACCGCACCCACAGGTCCGCTTGGCGTTCGGATTGGTAAATTTAAAGCCCTGTCCCTGTAATCCTGATACAAAATCTATGGTGGTTCCGCGTAGATACCCAACGCTGACAGGATCGAGGAAGATCGAAACGCCGCTAAGAGCAATCACGGTATCGCCCATCCGCTCTTCTTTGTCGAAATCGAGATTATACTGATATCCCGAACAACCCCCTCCAACGACCGAAACTCGTAATCCATCTCCCGGCTCGCCTTCTTCGGTGATCGCCTTTTTGATCGCCTCGACGGCTCGTTCGGTAACAAGAATCGGCTGATCATCCGTGGCAACAAACGGCACGGTTGTTTCTCCAGAATCGCTTGATGCGTGCGTCATACTGTTCTTCCTTTAGGTGATGTATAGCTTTTCAGTGTTTAATATCCGACCTATGCTTTGCCCCGATCCCTTTTTGATTTACCTTTTATCTCATGAAGCGGTTCGCTGCTTGGGTACTAATCCACTATGCTAGGGTTTCTCGAACACTAGCGGTTACTCCGTCTAGTGTAACCGACCCGAGTGGTGTGTTCAACGGGTAGGGGAGGGGGGGTAAGAGAGAGTTCGTTTGTCTCTCAAGAAATTAACCCAATCAGCCGATTTGCCAAGGAGATGAGATAGAAAATAGTCTTTCCATCGATAGTCTTTCCATCGGGGGAAGTAGTAAAAAAGCCGAGAGCGCACTACCCGCAGTTTACCGTGCCGTTCTATAAGGGCCCCTGAAGATGTACCAACGCAGCTCAACGCAATCATTCGGTATTGGTGGTTCAGGCCGGATTGAGTCTCGTACATGCGTAGCTAGAGGCTCTATTCGGGCAACGAATCGGCTCGTGAGGTCGTTTAGCTTCCTGATGCTCTCCAGCTATCTTCTCAGTAATCAAATTGCTGAAGCTCAATCGGGGAGTTACGTCGAGCGGGTGGCAACATTAGTGGTTGCGGTCAGTAAGACAGCTCCTCGCTTAGAGAGTCCAGTAGTTACATTCACGCCGACCCAGCTTGGGGGAGACTCAACGATTCAGCTTATTAGTACTCCGTCTCTGGCCTTCCTTGGTCCGGAACTTCTCGATATTGTTCGAAAAAATCATCGCGAGTTTAGCTCTCTGCTAGGGGGTATCACTGGGGTAAAAAGCACTCTTCGGCTGATTGATGCTGAGGAATTTTATGCTGTTACGCAGCTACCAAGCTGGACTAACGCAATGTTTTTTAGAAGCCAGTTAGTGATTCCCATCGATACTACACGCAACCTAGATCGAAAGGAGCTTGAGCGATCACTACGTCATGAATATTTTCACGCGGTGATCAATGCACTATCCGATGGTAAATGTCCCGGGTGGCTCGATGAGGGGCTCGCTCAGCTCATTGAGGGAAATGCGCACCCCCAGCTATGGTTGGCTCTATCTGATTACATTAAAAAAAATCAGGAGATGGTTCCTTTTGATCGACTCTCTCGTGGCTTTACCAAGCTACCTACCGAGATGGTTGCGCCCGCTTATGGTCAATCGCTTGTGGCTGCCTCGATGGTAGAATCGCAATTTGGTTTGGGCGCGGTTCGCACATTTCTTGAGAAACTAAGAAGCGGCATCGTGGCCAACGATGCTTTTAGAAGTGCTTTTGGTATTCCGTTTGCCGCATTTCAGACACGGGTTCGAGATAATCTGCGCTCAGGTCGGTTCCGGCGGGGTGAATTCCGTTAATATGAATTAATCGTTTTGAAATAAGGTAGCTCTCTCATAGCCCCGGTGATATCGGTTTTCCGTAACCGGTGAGCTCAGCAAATCCCTTCACCGTGTTCTCACGATTTGTGATAGCTCCTTCCCAATACGTCATCGGGTCTTTTCCACCCGCACGAACCTCTTGATCGGGCAGAGCCGGAATCAACACCTCATCAAAATTTACCTTTGGAGCGGTTATACGCCACCGCTGTGGGTAGGTCGCTCCGGAGTGAGGGCTGACCCAGGAAGACTCGGCTTTAATTGAAAAATCATCTGCTCCGAGCTTTGTAACCTTGCCACTATCAACAAATGAGGCTGAAAAGTAGTTATGAGCAGAATCTGTTCCCCGCACCTGAAAAAGCATGAAAGATTGACCCCGTTCAGTCATAAGAGAAAACCAGTCCCATCCAACTTGCTCAGGTTGTAATGCATTTGTCATAAACTCATGATCCATCCAGAGTATGCCGCTGACCGGAACTACCTTGTCACCGATACGAATTTCTCCCTCTGCCTGAATCTGTGGGACTGAATAGTACATAGATGCACAGCTTTGACACTCTGCTTTTTTGCTATAACCACCATCGCCCTGAGGGACGATCATTTTGGGGATAATTGGATTGGTAATAAGCCTAATCTGTGTATTCTCTCCAACTCCCCATCGGAGCAACCATCGATCACTGATAGATTCTAGCCCCCAATCAAGGAGTGCTATTTTGAGGATACGCTCCGATATATCGACCAGACCCATCCCAGAGCGTGCATACCGCATATCATGGGTGAAGGTTCCCGCTTCAACATCGCCCAAAGCACCGTGCGCTGCATAAAGCTGGCCCCAGCTTCCATCCCCTTTTCGGCGACGAAAAAAGGTAAGCTGTACCCCGTAACTTGTCGGCGAACCGAATACGGAGCTTCCCTTTGGAACAAGGTGCCCAGTTAGATACCACCACTCTGTCTCAAATCCGGGGTGCGATCCGTGATCCGCGGGAAACGATAAGCCTCGCTCCGGTTGAGCAACTTGGTACTCAATTGCATCTTTTGTAATGACATCTTCTGCGATCACGGACTGACTGAGAGGAGTAATTAGCAACGCTACTGTTGTTGCGAGGAGCTGCACTAATTGAAGAGAAATAGGCCGAAGCAAGTAAGTTCGAATCACTGCAGCAACTCCGAAAATTAGGTAGGTTGTGTGGAGAGCAAGATATTTGGATTGACCTATTATCGTTGAGCAATAGGCTGTATGGAAACTGCTTGAATTAGCCGCGATTTTTGTGAGATTTGAGCAATATGACGGCATTTTAGAAAATTGTGGTATACTGGAGGATGTTTCCTTCGAACCATTATTTCCATTTAATTTTGCTCTAACCTCTCTACTCATCGTGCCATCCACCGCGACTAGTGCGACGATAAACGAGAACCGCAGCCGTCGCAGAACAAGCTGCGGCGATCAAAAGAAAGGCACCGATTGAAACAAACGCTGAGCCCCAATCTACATGAAAGGTGAGGCTCCAACCAAACGAAAGAGGATTAACGTAGCCGATCAGAATCCAACCCAATACTCCGCCTGCAACTCCTCCGACGATTAATGCAGGAACAATCGCAAGACTTCCCTCAATCGCTGCGGCTAGTGCTAATTCACCCGATGATACACCGAGCGCTCGCACAGTCCGAAGTTCTCCCTCTCGTGCTCCATACCGTTGCATCGATGCGATAAGAAAACCGGCAAGGCTCACAAGAAGAATAATGCCCCGAAGAACTCCGGTTATTGCAAAGGTACTTTTAAAGAGCTCGTCGATCCTTCCGCGAAGCTCACCCATAGATAAAACTGAAACCGCAGAAGAGTTGAAAATCTTCTCAACTGATGCTCTAACTCTTTCTTGGTCTGCATCTTGAGTGTATCGAACACTCATACTCTCTGGTGCACTATTGCCGGTCGATGCAATGAACGGCTCCCATCCTACAAGAATCGTCGCACGCTCTCGGGTGTAATCTCGATAGATTGCGAGGATTGGGAGTGAGCGGCCGAGTAGGGGAAGGCGGTCTCCAACTTTGCGGCGCAATCGGCGTGCTCCGCTCTCACTAAGCAATACTCCTTCACCACGCCGAAATGGCTCCTCGCGATAGCGACCTGCGAGAAACTGCATCGTCGGAGGGGCATCCCCAGCTTCAAGTTCTATTCCGTACACCGAGGTCGCTACTCCCTCGATATTCGTTAGATAACCACGGGTGCGAAGGATCTGCGAGACACCTGTGAGCTTGCCAACCTTTTCGACTGCATTGGGCGATAACACCGATGGATTGCGCGGATCGTTCGCGGTAACTGGTTTTACGAATAGGTCATGCGAGAAAGTAAACGAAACCCACTCTTGGAGACTCATACGGAAGCTTGTCACCAACAGCGAGAGTCCAAGAAGAAGCGCGAGCCCCGCCGCTGTCGTTCGCACCGATCGCGCAACCTCGCGCTCGCCGACCTCTGAAGATCCCGCAGCTAGAAGAGTTATGACTGTTGGAGTTCGCTTTATGCTATCGCCAAGGTATCGCACTACTGAGTGAACCGTAAGTGAGACTAGAAGGTACGATGCAACAACGAGTAAGAGAACGGCACCATAAGAAAGTGTTAGCGCTTCGTGGTGCCATGAGTAGTGGAGAGATGTCGCGATCCCTCCAACGCAGAGGATAAGAATAAGTAGATCGCGGCCGTAGGAAACGGGACTAGCTATCCCCTCATCAGGTCTTCCGGTAAGCACTGGGACGACTTGACGAGCCTGTAACGCCGGAAAAATTCCTCCTCCGACACTCACGATCATACCCACTCCGAATGCTACTCCATAAACCGTGATGAGACTGCCAAGTCCCAATGATGCAAATTCGAGATCGGGGAGATACATCTCCTGAGCGGTCCTAAGCAGAAGGGTCGATACGAGCGATACAACAGGATACC
Source organism: Bdellovibrionota bacterium (assembly GCA_044345055.1). GTDB lineage: Bacteria > Bdellovibrionota_C > UBA2361 > UBA2361 > OMIW01 > OMIW01. The sequence goes on along the minus strand of JBIJBT010000002.1, from coordinate 26,856 downwards.
CGAGAATAAGGCCCGCGAGTGAACCAATAAACCCGATCGCAAGAGAGTCAACGAGCAGCAGTGCAGAAGCTCCCCAACCGGTAACTCCGAGGGTGCGAAGAATTTGAACCTCTCTCATTGCGTGGAAAGCCTGCACACGCATCGCATTTTCAACGAGTAAACCGGTCACTATTAGAGTCATAAAAACCATCACCAGCACATTCATCCGAAATGCGCCAAGGAGTGAGTCCATACGCCCCGCCTGTTCTTCATCGGTTTCAAGGTCGAGGGATGGATTGGTTCTTTGTATATCGTCTCTTAGCTGCTGATACTCATCACTCGAGAGTTGCTTATCATCACGGGGGATAAGATATGCAGTTGAAAAAGTTGATCGATGCGGAAGCCACCGCTCAAGGAGCGATAGATCGATATATATAGCCCGTTTTTGGGCGACAATCGGGTTTTTGACGATGACAATCGGCAGTTTGATAGCTATTCCATCAGCGTGAAGTTCGACACCTTTTTCTATACGATCTGGCTGTGCAAGAGGGGATTCAGGTGAAACAAGAGCGCTCCGTTCAATGAGAGAGGGCGCAATAGAGCTGCTTGTATCACCGGCACATAGCTGAGAATCAAATCCAAATATTCGGACAGGTGCATCATCTATTGTCGCAAGAAACTCAACAATCGGAAGCACGGTGAATCGGGAACTAGCGAGTGCAAAGATGGTAGCAACATCAGATTCGTTAAGTGCTCCGGTCTCTTCGTGACAGGTTAGTACTCCTTTGCGGGTGCTTTCCGAGGAGCTCGACGCAAATGATGCTACTGATGCTTCGCCTGCAATTACGCTTGCGAGGAAAAGAGCAACTCCCATCGCGACAGCCGCAGTCACCAATATGGTGCGAATCGGCGAAGAGACGAGACGCCGTAAACTCAGAGTTCGCCCGAGAAAGAGGAGCGCGCTCCCTGATAGACCCCACATTCGGTTATCGCTCATGGCGCAGCTACTCACTGGTATTGTTACTGATGATCGCTGCTACTATTTGTGATGAGTTCGCCATCATGCAGCTTTAAGACTCGACTACACCACGCAAGGGAATCCTCACGATGGGTTGCCATGACCACCGCAGCTCCTGTATGAGCTGCTTCCCTGAGGAGATCCAACACCGCGTGACCTGCTTTCGTGTCAAGGTTTCCCGTTGGTTCATCAGCTAAGAGAAGTGCCGGGCGGTGTGCCAGTGCTCGACACACTGCGACACGCTGCATTTCACCTCCTGAAAGTTGGTGAGGACGATGAGCGCGGCGCTGAGAGAGTCCGACATGAGAGAGTAGTTCAATTGCCCGCTGACGAGCCTGCTCAGAGCTGTTTCCAGCGAGGAGCGCAGTTAGCATTACATTTTCCTCAGCCGTCAGGGTCGGAAGCAGATTGAAGTATTGAAAGACATAACCAAGGAGAGTTCTTCGCAGACGTGCTAATTCACTCTCTTGAGCAAAATCGATCTGCTTTGCGGAAAGTCGAACGACTCCACTCGTCGGGGGCATAACTAAGCCGATGATTGAGAGGAGCGAGCTCTTTCCGCAACCACTCGGACCACTTAACGCAACAACCTCACCCCTATTGACCGAGAAGGATAGAGACTGAAGGGCGTGAACGGCGGTATCGCCCTCACCATAAGATTTCGTTAACGATTCGACGGACAAGAGAGTCATCGTCACCCCTTGCCGAGCAATTCGCGGGCGATCACCATCCGCTGAATCTGGCTCGTTCCCTCATAAATTTGGAGCAATTTTGCGTCTCTCATCAATTTTTCAACTGGATATTCTTTTGTATATCCGTATCCGCCGAAGACCTGGACGGCATCGGTTGCAACCTCCATCGCAGTATCAGCGGCCACCCGCTTTGCCATACTCGATTCGAGCGTTGCGGGTCGACCAGCATCGAGTAACGCTGCAGCTCTTACAGTGAGCAAGCGCGAGGAGTCAACAGCAGTCGCCATATCGGCGAGCATAAATTGAATAGCCTGAAATCCACCAATAGGTCGACCAAACTGTTTGCGATTCTTTGCATACTCAACAGCAAGCTCGCAGGCACGACGGGCAATTCCAACACCAATCATCGCAGTTAATGGACGACTCAGATCGAGCGTTTGCATTGCGAGAGCAAAGCCAGTTCCCTCATCACCGATACGATGGTGGTGCGGTATCTCAACGCCATCAAGGGTAATCTGGACGGTGTTAGAGCATCGTTGGCCCATCTTGTTCTCATGCTTTCCTCTCGTGAGGCCAGGTGAGTCGCCGGGTACTACAAAACAACAGATTCCCTTGTGACGAAGCGCGGGATCAAGGGTCGCAAACACGGTATATTGGCTCGCAACGCCACCATTCGTTATCCATTGCTTCGTTCCTGAGAGACGATACCCATCAGCGGTTCGTTCTGCTCGGGTTGTAAGGCCTCCCGCATCTGAACCTGCTCCAGGCTCGGTTAAACAGAACGATGCAAACCGACCGGCTGATGTAATCGGTGAAATAAAAGCTGCCTTTTGCTCAGGAGTGCCACCAAGCAGGATAGGGGTGAGCGCAAGATCATTTGCGACTATCGAGGTCGTAAATCCCGCACATGCGGCGGCAAGCTCCTCAATTACGATACACGCCTCAAGTATTGAGAGATTAGTTCCGCCCCACTGCTCGTGCTGGACGAGATTCATGAGTCCTGTTTGGTGAGCCTTCGCCAAGATCTCTGCGGGAAATTCACCCGTTTCGTCGAAATGTGCCGCGACCGGTCTAATCTCCTCCTCCGCAAATCGTCGCGCGGTATCCTGAAGAACCACAACCTCGTCGGAGAGCTCTATTGGCATCGATATCATACTGGGTGCCTCGATAGCGAAAGGTTTATCTTAGAGAAGCGATCACTTCCTACTTTGTAGATGATTTTGATGGCTTGCTGGGGAGTCCGTTCGTATAAAAAAAAGGGGAGCGTGGTTTTTTGCCACAGCTCCCCCTTTTTTTAATGAGGCCTTTAAATGAGACCGTTGCACCCGTCGATGCCGCAAGAGACGGGAACAGCGTTTCTTTATCCTCTACTTAATCCGACCCAAGCCGGCGTAGGTCGATGGCGCCTCGATCGTCTCTCGTTCAAGCGTTGCTGCCAATGCTGGCTTGGTGGCGCCCAACGAGCTGGAGATTGCCTGCGCAGCCTCTTCAACCATCGGGAGGAGAGTTTCGACTCGCGCTCGGTACTGCGGAGCAAGAAGCTCAATCGCACCGATCACTTCGTTCGAGGTTCCTCGAATTACCTTGCTGATCGATACAACATCCGCCTCAACACCACCCTTATCAATCATCTGACCGGTAGTCCGAAGCTCTGCAAGATGGTTGCGGATTGCAACGTCTGCGGGGGTATCGGTAGCTAGGATCTCGCTCAATATCGAATCTGAGAGCTGCGCAGTTAATAACCGGCCGACAGCGCTGTTTTTTGCGATGAAAGAAACGGCGATACGGGGCGCAACTTTAACGGGACGCTTTGACTCAATGCTGAGCGGAAACTGAACTTGCCCGTTATGAATCACCGCGAGGCTCGCTGTTTCACCAGATGCTTCTGTTAGATCTCGCAGGACTGGCATCGCTCGGGCAACGATGCTGCTATGAGATAGGTATGCCTGTCCGAGCTGAAGCGATTTCACACCGAGACGGTAGTCTTCAGTTTCTGTGTTTTGTTCGACAAACCCGCGCAATTCGAGGGTTGCTAGCAATCGGAACACATTGTTCTTGTGGAGCTTTAACCGTTTTGATAGCTCAGTAACTCCGATCTCACCCGACGACTTTGAGAGCTCCTCTAGCACATCAAGCGAATGAGATACTGACTGAATCATATAATTTGATTTTTCTCTCTTTACCATAAAGAAGCCTTTATTACTTACATTACCCCCTTTCGTCGTTGTCATTGCGATTCCTTTACAGCAGGAAAACTATCAACGTAACAAAAGGGGCCCCAAAAAATTAACGGCACCGAGCCACCCGTTGGGGCTGAGCTTATCAGCCGAGCCCACCCTCATCGCCCTTTGAGACCAAATCCTGCTTCATCTATAACAACCCTCCAGCATTGAAGCAATGATGTTTCTGTAGATCGTTTCCAAAACGGAGCTATTTTAAAACAGTTAGCCTAAAGCTATCAGAAGTCGGCCTTTGTTGCTCTGATAACTATTCCGCAACTAGCTCGGCACAAAAGAGCACTCCTGTTGCAATTTCTTCCGCTGGCCCCGACAAAAAAACCTGATTCTCTTCGCGGTTCCACTCGACGATAAGCTCTCCACCAGGCATCTGAACCGTCACCGGTGAATCACAATCGCCCCGTTCTATGCAAACCACTGCGGATGCGCACGCTCCGGTGCCACAGGCCTTTGTAATGCCGGCACCCCGCTCCCATACTCGCACTGAGATGGTATGCCGATCACAAATAGTGACCATTTCGACATTTGTTCTTTGTGGAAAGAGCGGATCGTTTTCGATAGCTGAACCAACTTCCCGCAAATCTTCTCCCTCGTCTCCGATAACACAGTGAGGATTGCCCATCGAGAGTGTCCAGACGGGACGTTTACGCTCTCCAAGTACACGAATATCGCCCATAAGTGGGCTGTCTGCTTCAACAGGAACCATCTTTGGCTCGAAGCGAGCTGGCCCCATATTCACCCGAACCGTTTTCCCTTCATTCGCGGTGTGGCATTGAACTTGGTGCGCGCCGATAAAAACTGTTAGAGGATTGGGGAGATCATTCCATCCCCACATAAAGCAGGCCCGAACGACACACCGAACACCGTTGCCGCACATCCCCATTAAGCTACCATCGGGATTTCTCATATCGACAAAGAGGCGCGTTTCTTCTGCGATCCCTTCGCGGGAGATAACAAAAAATCCATCAGCGCCGAGCCCCTTGCCCTGCTCGCATATAGTTCGGGCAAGCTCTTCTCTATTATCGTCTATTGATAATCCAGCCTCGAAGAGGTCGTCACTACGAACCACCACGAAAGAGTTTCCGCAACCCTGAAGCTTTATAAATGGCACCTTCATTTGCACTCTGTACTCCTACCGCGCACTCTTACCACAGACCACTAGCGGGTGGCAGATCGTCCTCCCGATTGATAGAGTTGCACTCTATAGACTCGATCTTGGCAGCAGGAATCACAGTAATCGATGAGCCCGATGCTCCAGTAAACACGACCCGAATGAGGCTCTCAACTCCGCCATCAACTCCCTCTGAAGAGAATGGAGCTATTTTGTAGAGGTAGGTTCGGCCGGGAGTTACTGTTTCATCCGTTATCGAAACCCGTCGCTCTTCACTCGCGAGCGATACGCGGCGAGCAGGTTTGCCGGATTGGACCGCCTCTTCAGTTTTTTTCTTTAGACGCGCCAGCGATGAGTCGTCGACTCTCTTGATCTCTTCAAAGGGTTTAAGAGGATCCAGAGTGTCAGCTGCTGTTTCAAGCTCTTTGCGATAGACTATATATCCGAGCAGATCTTTTAACCGTTTACCCCGTTGATCCTCCGTCGGTGCGAGCCACTGAATAGTTACGCCGCTCCCCGTTGCAATAACCTCACCGACCTCGACCGCTGCAGGGCTCAATCGCTCAGGAGGCTCAGGAGCAGCATATTTCCCACACCCTGTTCCCATCGCTGCAGTGAGGGCTATTGCTCCGCGAATTAGAATTTGGTCACTTAGAGTGGTTCTCAGAGACCGCAGCTTCACTTTGACTCTCAGTAAAATCACAGTCGCTTCTCCAATTTCTCATGAACTCGCGTACCGACAAAAGGAGCAGTTCGCTCTCTCACGGAATGAGTAGTGCTCACACAATCGGCAGTGACGCTGTTAAAGGATGCTGTTAGTCTTCGCGCCCGATGATTATCTCCAACTCGTCGCTTATTTGTTACCGCACCTTCTTGCCATTGTTGGCATTTCGGCTCGGATGACGAAGTTTTCGGAGTGCTTTTGCCTCAATCTGACGTATTCGCTCTCGCGTTACCTCGAAGTTTTGTCCCACCTCTTCAAGAGTATGATCGCTTCTTTCGCCGATACCGAAACGCATCCGGAGAACCTTTTCCTCCCGAGGCGTGAGTGACGACAGCACTCGGCGAGTTTGCTCCTGAAGATTCATATTTACCACGGCATTCGCGGGACTGACGACCCGCTTATCTTCGATAAAATCACCTAAATGGGAATCTTCCTCTTCGCCAATTGGGGTCTCAAGAGAAATAGGTTCTTTTGCTATCTTGAGGACTTTGCGCACCTTGTCGAGCGGAATCTCCATTTTAGCGGCGATCTCTTCAGGTGTGGGCTCCCGACTTAGCTCTTGCACCAATTGGCGAGAAGTCCGGATCAACTTGTTGATCGTTTCGATCATATGGACAGGAATTCGGATTATCCGAGCCTGATCCGCTATCGCTCGCGTTATCGCCTGACGAATCCACCAGGTTGCGTAGGTAGAGAATTTGTATCCCCGCTGATACTCAAATTTGTCCACCGCCTTCATCAAGCCGATATTTCCCTCCTGAATCAGGTCGAGAAACTGCAGCCCTCTGTTGGTATATTTCTTTGCGATTGAAACAACGAGTCGGAGGTTGGCTTCCACCAGTTCGCGCTTCGCATCGGCTGCTCGCATCTCGCCGTCTTTCATCGCATAGGCTGCGTGATTGAACGAGAAGATATCCATAAGAATATCTTCTTCAACAGAGGTTGCTTCATCGAGAAGTTTCTGTAATCCGAATGCCAGCTCTCGAGGGCCGGTGCCCTTTATATTATACTTTTTTGATAAACGCTTGAGTGCTACCGGATCATCGGTAGTCAGTTCGTCTATTACTCCAACTAACTCAGCCACCGGCTTGCCGGTAGGACGAGCAAGCACCTGTACGGGACGCAGGAGTGAAAGCACCTGTTCGTGCTTTTCCTTTATAAGAGCGACGATCTTGGCGTGCTGTTTGGCGTTGAAGTTAAGCTCCTCAATCCGCTCGATATTTTTATCGAGGAGACGATCGTACCGAACCTTTGCAACCTGCCCCTCTGTAACCGAGCGCTTACGCGCATCACGATATTGATCAAAAGCGGACCGGATATCCTTGTAGGCTTTTTTAAAGAGAGGCTGCTTGCGAAGAAATGCCTCTTTTGCCTCTTCTTCTTCCTGGCTTACTGTGCGCTTCTCTGGAGCCTCTTCAGCAATATCGTCGTCGACTCCATCATCGGCAGCTTCTGCTTCTTCTTCTCCGGCATCCTCATCAAGGAATAGATCACGAAGCCGAATTGAGCCAGATTTTACACCTTCGAACACCTCAAGGGTGTAGCCGATCGCGACAGGTTGCCGCAGTGCCTCGCGACGTGCGACCTGCTGTCCTGCCTCGATTTTCTTCGCTATTTCAACCTCACCTTCTCTCGTCAAAAGGCTCACATTGCCCATTTCTCGGAGGTACATACGGACGGGGTCGGTGCTTTTACCGAGCGCAGATGGATCGAGAATCTCCGAACCGCGACTGTCTGCAGGTGTTGCTTCTGCCTCTTCGAGATACTTATCTCTCCCCTGATCTATGATGTCGATATCCTGTTCACTGAAGAGAGCGATAACCTCTTCCATCTGCTCTTCTGAGACTTCTTCCGAGTCAAAGGTGCGTCCCAGTTCCTGAAGCGTCACGTACCCACGTTCTCGGCCTATTTCGAGAAGACTTTCTAGATTAATAGCGCCTTCTTCGTCGCCTCCCTCCTCCACGACATCGGGCCGACCCTCAGCTTCACTAGGCGCAACGATCACCCCGAGATCAACTTCCTCATCACCCGGAATCTCAGCTTCTTCAAAAACCTCCCCACCGATATCCTCGACATCTCCCAAGATCTCGTCAACATCCTCCTTTTTCGGAGCCTTACGGAGAAGACGGGCTGCGGGTGCCGCAACGTCGGGGTTAGATACTAAATCATTCACGGCTATCTGCTTTTCTTTAACTAAAGTAGGTCTAGAATCGGAGAGTTTTTCAGTTTCTTTTTTTGGCTTTTCCGTCATCGGTGCTTTTGGCTTTATCTCAGATTGTGCCTTTAACTTTGACTGTGCCTTTAACTCAGACGAGGATGGCTTTGGTGTGCTATCTAATCGGGTTGGTGCCGAAGGACGAGCAGGCGCTTTGTTGCTTGAGGCATCTCGATTTGGCACTGATTTCGTTGTCGCTTTTTCCTCACTGACTTTCAGCTCCTTTTTAGGTGGAGCTTTACTCGTTGAGGGAAGAGGTCGACCTCTATTTGCAATAGGGGTCGGCTGCTTTTGCGGAACTTGTTTTGTGCCGTGTTGTTTTTTCGGCAGCTGTTTTTTTAGAACCGGCTTTTTCAGCATCGGTTTTTTAAGGTGTTGTTTCTGGGGACTCTGCTTTTTAACAACTTGCTTTTGGGAAGTCTGCTTAGTTGTGGTCAAGTTGCTAGGTTTTCTGCTGATCGAGGCTCCAGTACGCTTAGATGGTCTCTCCTGCGCAGAAATGAATCGCTTAGCCACAAGTGGTCGTTTCCCTCGAAGTGCCACTTTTGCCGTAATAGAAGGTCGTTCAGTCGCACGCCCTCGCACAGCTGAATTAGCACGAACTGAATTAGTACGAGCGGTTGAGCCGGCACGCCCTGTTAAACTAGAGCGAGCTGCTGAACTGGAACGCACTGCTGAACCAGCACGCACTGCTGAACCAGCACGCACTGCTGAACCAGCACGAACTGTTGAATTAGAGCGAACGGAACGGCTGGTTCCCGTTGTTACCCGAACAGTTGGCCCTTTTTTGGCGGTTGATGCGCCTTTGAATCGAGATATCGGACGTTTTTGCGGCGATGAGGGCCGCTTTGATACCGCTGACGGCCCCTGCTGAGAAGCTCGTTTAGCTGAGCTATTCCCTGCTCCAGCCCCTTTAACCCTTTGCTTCTGATCAGGCTTCTGGTCTGGACGTCGTCTTTTTCCACTTGAGGACAGCCCACTTGCGGACGATCCGCGTGAAGGGACTACGCGCCGCAACGCATTTCCTTTTTTTTCGTTCGAGCTCTTCTTTTTGGTCGCCACTCACGCACCACAGTTTACCACGACGAAGCTTCTACTCTGCGCAAAACTGCCCGTCGCTCTGTTATTTCCGAAACTCTGCTGTCTCCTGCACGCCGCCAAATCCGGTTGAATTGCCTCTCCGTAATGTGGAGAAACTACGAATGCTCATCACTCTGGTTCCGACCCATGATTGAAATGCGCCGACACCAAATCCCGAGGAGAAGTATTTTTACGAGCACATAACCAATAAATGCGCCGATGAAAGCTTCCTTCACCCTACTCGCTCCTTTTGAAACTACCTTTCATGTGAGCGGTAGAACGTGTGCGTGAATTTGAAAACCCGTTACTAGCCCCCAAAAGTCTATTGATCTTCGTCAGTTAGCACCGGAAAATGCACCATCGGGGCGCACAACACCGGTTCAAGGCGCACAGACCTCCGCACTCTACACCAACCCAATCAATCGCACCATCCGAGAGACTCAGCATCTCGCAAAAAAGCGTATGCGACCATGCAGCGTTCGAAGCGCGTCTCGCTGGTCACGAAAGCCGCCAATCATAAACTTTTGCCTGGGCGGGGTAAAGCACACTGGTCAAGTTGACGACGAATTGCGAGTTTTCTGCCGAATAAAATAGCTCGCTCCTCGTCGCTCTCAGCCCTTGCGATTTCTAGCTCTACCTCTCGAGCCACCTCGCCAAGCCTTTGGCGACGACATGACCAGGCGCAGTCTTGGTACATTTTGTCGAGGTCCGCTCCCGGGTCAGAGGCCATTGCAAACGCTTTTCGCCAAAGGGCTATCCACTCTTTGCCTCGCCGCCGCAGCTCCTGCTTGACGCGGGCCCCTTTTTCGGAGTCTCCTGCATCGTCCTTAGCAATTCGGTGGAGAGTTTCAATAAACTCTACTACTTTTCCACTCAACGCTGCGCATACGTCGGGGTCGCTCAAAACGAGCGCTGGTGCGGTTTCCCACCGCCCCATGACCGCAATTAGAAGCTGCTGTTCTAACCCCGTTAGTCCACCAGATAGATCGGATGAATCCGTTGATTCTCCTTGCGATGACTCAACCTCACCCTCTTCGGCTCGCGCTGCTGCCTGAGCTATCTGAGGCTTTGGTAGCCCAGGATTAAGCAAATTGGGATCAATCCGCAATCTCGATGCCGCCTCCCGAATTAATTCGTGTCGCACCACATCGCGACTCACCGTACTCAACACCTCTCGCACCTGTTCACTCAATGATGAGCGAGCAACGGGGCCAAGCGATTCTTCACCACCCGCCCGACGAATGTGATCGTCGATAAAGGCTGAAAGGAGCGATCTCTTCGGCAAGGAATCGAGGTAATCGGCAGTTCCGCCATTCAATCTGCGCGCAACGTCAAACGGATCCTCCCCGTCACTAAGAAAAGAGGCCCACACATCAACTGGAACGTCGGCGATCGTCTTAAAAGCTCTCGCTGCTGCCCCTCGACCGGCATCATCGCCATCAAAAATCACCACCAAGCGACGGACTAATCGAGCCAGCCGCTCCGCATGATCAGGAGTCAAGGCCGTACCACAACATGCAACTACATGCCGCACTCCGGCTTGCCACAATCCGATTACATCGAGGTATCCCTCAACGATGATAACCTCTCCACGCTCACGAATAGCCCGCATCGCCAATGGTAACCCGTATAGAGTCTTATGCTTCCTATAGAGCGGAGTTTCAACTGAATTAAGATATTTAGGACGGTCGCGATCATCCGAAAAAAGCGATGGTACTATTCGCCCGCCAAACCCGATTACCTGATTCCGCTCAGAAATTATCGGAAAAATGATTCGGCCCCGAAATGCCGGAATAAGTTGTCCCGATTCATGCCGTTTAAGCAATCCGACCGTTATCCCAACTTCATCGGAGATATTTGCTTTTCTCAACCACGGAAGCACCCCCTCTCCTCGGACAGGCGCAAATCCGATTCCAAAGGCCTGGATCGCCTCTTCAGTAATCCCACGAGAAGAGAGGTATGATCGAACCTCGTCAGGTGCTCTTTCCAAACACCAGCGGAAAAAACGTTGCCCCTCGGATAGCGCTCGTTCGAGTTCTCCCTTAGCTCGCCGATCCTCACCCCGCACCGCCGATCCGTCCCGAGAAACGTGAACAAGGGTAATACCGTATTTCGCCGCGAGAAATTCCAGAGCCTCTGCAAAGGCTAGCCCCTTGGCTGACATTACATAGCCGATTGCGTCACCAGAGGCTCCGCACCCAAAACAGTGATAGCTGTTCTGATCTTCATTGATAAAACAGGATGGGGTACGCTCGGCGTGAAACGGGCAGCAGCATACCCAGCGGCTGCCTGAGCGTTTTAGATCACAATCCTCTCTCATAATATCGATGAGGCGGACTGTGTCGCGGAGAGTCTGGATGCTTTCGGGGGAGATCATCGAATAGTTACACGCTATTCAGTCGTGGGAGCGCTTAGGAGCTAAAGGTCGCAGATAGCCGTCTCAGGCTTCGCTATTCGAGGGCTCTTCGCCTCGCGCTCCATCTGCTTCTTCCTCTTCGGTGTAGTCGATCATTATCTCCATTACCTCGTACTCACGAGCCCCGCCCGGTGCGTTGACCCGCGCAATATCTCCCACCTCTTTTCCAATAAGAGCTCGCCCGAGCGGTGCTGTAACTGAAATCATCCCACGGTCGATATCGCTCTCATCTTCTCCGACTATCGAAATTCGACGAGACTCCCCTGAGTCTACCTCCTCGATAACAACGGTCAATCCGAAAACAACCCGCCTCGTGTCGGCGAGCCTTCTTGGGTCGATGATATCCGCCGCCGCCAATTTTGCCTCAAAGTCACGGATCTTAGCCTCTACCATCCCCGAGCGCTCTTTAGCCGCATCGTAATCGCCATTCTCAGAGAGATCCCCATGTCCTCGGGCTACCTCGATCTGATTCGCTATCTCAGGGCGAAGCCCCTTAAGCCGCATAAGCTCTTTCCTCATCTGTGCATACCCACGCGGGGTCATCGGCCGTCTCATGTCAACAAAAACTCCAGAACAAAAAGGGGACTGAAGGTCCAAATCACAACAAAGGAGAACTTTAACAGGTTGGCTAAAAGCTGGCCCCGTAATCGTAACATCTGTGACAGAAAATCATTTTTTCACTAAATGCTGGTGGTGAACCCCTGCTGAAAACCCGTTTTAACCCAAATCGAGCGGGAAGAACAGCTCAAAGGTGAAAGTATGGAATATGAAGTGGGGGATCTTCAGCTGGAAGTGGGCAAAGCAAGAGGCAAACGTTCTTCTGATAAAAATGCTGAAGCTCCCGAAGTCATTGACCGACTTACGAAGAGGTCGTACCATAACAGACCGTCTTTGAACCATCGGTATAGGTTCGGTAATCTCATACCGTGCGAGCGATTTTAGCGCTTCTACGGGCCGGTCGGCGCATCATAATCGCCTCTGCTACAGGCCCCTGTGACCCTATCTGGTATGTTTTTCTATGTCCGCTCAACTTCCTTCAGCACCACTTTCCCCTTCATCGCAATCCTCCGCGCCCCGGTCTTCCCATGCGGGATCTCCAGCGCTGTTTCAGCAGTGGGGCCCAAATGCTGGCTATATTGCTGAGCTGTACGCCCTTTATCAAGCCGATCCTAGTCTTGTCGGGGGCGAATGGGCCAACTACTTCGCTCAACTTTCGGATGAACGGGGTGCGGATACAAGCCCGAAACAGAACGGATACATGAATGGCTCTGCGGCGGTCGGTGTAAAGGTCGCAGCACCAGCAGCCGTTCCCCCAGTTGTAGCAACCACAGGGGCGGCCGCGCTGCTCGCGGTGCAGGGTCTGCAAGAGGCATTCCGCCGCTCGGGACACTTTGCGGCGCGTGTAAATCCACTTTCAGCCGGTGTTTTAACACCACGTGCTGTTCCTGAGCTTTCGGCGGATGCCTTTGGCGTACAACCCGACGAGCGCATTGGAGCTGGCACAGTAGCAAATTCATTTCTGGCGCCAGCTCCTGAGACGGTCGCTGATTGTGTTGCTGGCTTGACCCGAGCCTATTGTGGAACGATCGGTTTTGAGGTTCATCACCTTCCTGACAAGCAAGAGCGAGAATGGTGGTATTGGATTATTGAGAGCGAGTTCCGCGAGGTGGGAGCGGAGGATCGGCGTCGGGCGCTTCGTTTGATGACACGGGCTGAGGGGCTCGAATCGGAGATTCATCGGCGGTATGTCGGGGTTAAGCGCTTCTCGGTTGAGGGTGGCGAAGCAGTCATTCCGATGATAGACCGGGCACTTGCCTCGGTGGCGACACGAGGGACCCGCGAGGCGGTCATCGGGATGGCGCACCGTGGTCGTGTGAATGTTTTGGCAAACATTCTTCACAAGCCGTTGGTAGATATTTTTCGTGAGTTCGAAGATAAAACGTGGTACGCCGCCGCGGGAGCAGGTGATGTCAAGTATCACCATGGGTATCGCACGACCTACTCTGTACCTCACGGGGATCCACTGACGGTCACGTTAGCTCCCAACCCTTCGCATCTTGAGTTCGTCAATCCGGTAGTTGAGGGGATGGCCAAGGGGCTTCAGGTTACCAAACACAACACAACGCCCGGGTCTGTATTGCCGATCGTTCTCCACGGAGATGCAGCGATAATCGGACAAGGAGTTGTCGCTGAGGCATATAACCTAGCGCGACTGTGCGGCTACGACGTTGGTGGAACGTTGCACATCGTCATCAACAATCAGGTAGGCTTTACCGCGACTCCACTTGAATCGCGCTCCTCCGATTATTGCACCGATACCGGAAAAGCATTTAATTTGCCGGTTCTTCATGTCAATGGCGATGATGTTGACGCCTGTCTCTGGGCGGCTGAATTGGCTGCGCGTTGGCGAGCTGAAACGGGCCGAGGGATTTTAATAGACCTTATCTGCTACCGTAAATATGGCCACAATGAAGGGGACGATCCTACCTTCACTCAGCCGATGATGTACCAAGAGATAAGGAATCGGCCATCTCCGTACCAGCGATACCGCGATTTATTAGTAGGAGAGGGGGTTGTTTCCGAAGAAGATGCTGGAGCGATGCGGAGCGAATTCATTGAAGAATTTAACCACAATCGAGGTCTTGCTGCGGCAACTATAATCGGCGAGGCCTCGCCATTGCATGGAAAGCGGCGTACTCGGCTCCCCATCCCCGCAATTGCCGATGATGAAATAGTTGAGATCGCTCGCTCTTTGACCCGTTTTCCTGGGGATTTTGAGCCTCACCCGAAGGTAAAAACTTTGCTCGAAAAGCGAGTTCAGGCGGTTGAAAAGGGAGTAGGGATCGATTGGGGACTCGCTGAAGGCCTCCTTTTTGGTCTACTCGCTCGTGAGGGTAAGCGGGTGCGGTTGAGTGGACAAGATGCCGGTCGCGGAACGTTTAGCCAAAGACATCTTGTTATTTTTGATTCGCAGGGGCGCGCACCCTTTATTCCACTCTCAGACATTGCTCCGGCTACCGAGGCTAAAAAGGGGGCAGTTGAGATTATTACTAGTGCACTCTCTGAGTCCGCGATAATCGGATATGAGTTTGGTTACGCTCATGTAGCACAGAACGACCTCACTCTTTGGGAGGGTCAGTTCGGCGATTTCGTCAATGGCGCTCAGGTCTATATTGATCAATTTTTATCGAGCTCTGAGTCGAAGTGGGGACAGCTTTCAGGATTGGTATTGCTTTTGCCACATGCTTACGAGGGGCAGGGAAGCGAGCACTCCAGCGCAAGACTGGAGCGGTTCCTTCAGATAGCAGCAGAGGGCAATATTACAGTTGCTTATCCATCGACTGCTGCACAACACTTTCACCTGCTGCGTCGTCACGCCTATACCGAGCCTCAGCGCCCGCTTATTGTTATGACCGGTAAAAGTTTGCTCCGGCTTCCAGATGCGGCGGCGACAAGGCAGGAACTTACAGGTGGTAGCTTTCAATCGGTCCTTGTTGACTCCGTTGGAGAAGGGCCGTCAGCGGGCCGAGTTGTGTTTTGCTCCGGGAAGATTTATCACGACCTTGTCGCCCGAGCTAGGGCAGAGGGCGCACTGCCAAAAACATTAATTGTTCGTCTTGAAGAGCTTTATCCATTCCCAGTAGAGCAGCTACGTGAGGTGCTCACTAATTTCCCGGATTGTAAGAGTGCTCTCTGGGTTCAAGAGGAACACGAAAATATGGGAGCTTGGCGGTATGTCGAACCTCTATTTCGGCGGCTGCTCGGAGTTAATCTCGAGTATGTCGGTAGAGAAGAGGCGGCGAGCACGGCTGATGGATCTGGATCGTTTCATGCCCGCCAGCAGGCGCGAATAGTTGCCGCTGCTCTGAAATTATAGTTGGTGATGGAGCGAATTTAGGCCGCTCCTCATGATCTTCTCTCGAACCAAAAAAGCATTCTCCTGAGACTCAAGTTTCTGCCACGCTTTGCCGATTCCAAACCTACTGTTATGGGCTAGTGGACATCCCTAAAGCGAGGGGTGGGTTTGGAGAAAGTACTATGTCGTGGAAAGCACCCTTTGTTGTGTTTCGATTTACACCAGCGGGAACCGTTGAAGAGGTCTATGAGGCCGAGCATCTCGAAGCTGCTCGGTATTGGTTAATGTATATCGCTGAGGCCGGTGATGTATTGTGCCGCACTCCTAGCCATCCCCGACACTCAAAAAAAGGAAAGCAGCCTGAATACTGGAGCCACAAAGAGACCAGCGGAACGATTCGGATGGATGAGGCAGTTTGGCGCCAACATGTAGAATCCCTCACCAGAAAAGCGCCCGAATTCCCCACTGAGTCGTTAGTGGAACAGCCGAATCGGTAGAGAGAGGCTGAAAAAAAGGTGTGGCGGGTAATTTGTGAAGGTCCAAGAACTGTGGGTCTTCTACTACTGCGTGAACCCGCATACTAGGGTATATAAACGCCACACCCGCCCTCCTTATGGTCTGTTTTTTCCTCACAAGAGGGGCGCACTGGATTTTTAATTCAGTTTAATATATACTTTATCTATTAGATCACCGTTGCCTGTCGGCCGACCTTTGCGCCGCTGAAAAGCTCTCCGTGCGGCCTTCTGACCTCTCGTACACTCTTCAGCCCTCAAATTTGAAACTCGTATTCTTCGGTAGAGGGATTGCTCTCTTTCTGTTTTTTTCAGAAAGAAGGGGAGAGGTTAGGTGAATTTTGCTTCCAAATAGTTAAGTTACTGCGATTGTTGTTTATGACCTCTGATATCCATCCTTTTGGCGCACTCGGCCTATCACCTGCTGTTGTTTCTGCCGTTGAATCCCTTGGCTTCTCTGAGCCCACCCCGATTCAACGCTCTAGTATTCCTGTCGTACTAAACGGCTCGGACATTATCGGAAAAGCTCAGACCGGCAGCGGAAAAACTGCTGCTTTTGCTCTCCCCCTTCTTGATCGGTTGGATCGATCAGCAAAGGGAGTGCAGGCACTTATCCTTGCGCCGACACGTGAGTTGGCGTGTCAGGTCGCTGAGGCGATTCGCACCTTCGCCGGCGGCATGCCGTGGGTAAAGCTGGCAGTGCTTTACGGAGGGGCGCGATACGATCGCCAATTAAAAGAGCTCCGAGACTCTCCTCAGATCGTTGTCGCGACCCCGGGACGATTATCTGATCATCAGCGACGAGGGACGGTTAATCTCGATCGGGTTCGCATGGTTGTGCTCGATGAGGCCGATGAGATGCTGGCTATGGGATTCCGAGATGACGTTGAAGCAATCTTGGGCCAGACATCTGGAAAACGGCAAACCCTCTTATTCTCGGCAACTATGCCACCGATAATTCGAGATCTTGCACAACGATTTCTGCGTGAACCAGTCGATGTTTCAATTGCTTCGACGAGTGCTGCAGCGCCCGCGATTGATCAGCGATTCTGGATCGTTCAGGGAATGACGAAAGTAGAGGCGCTAGAGCGGATTGTGACAGGGATAGATTTCTCTGCCATGGTTGTATTTGTTCGAACAAAAGCGGCCACGATTGAGGTAGTCGATGCACTAATGCAGCGCGGCCACGATGCAGTCGCACTCAATGGAGATATGCGACAAGCTGAGCGGGAGAGGGTTGTCGAGGATCTTAAGGTTGGCAAGCGGCGGCTTCTCGTGGCAACCGATGTTGCGGCCCGAGGACTTGATCTCAGTATCGTATCTCACGTTATTAATTTTGATGTGCCTGGCGATATCGAAGCGTACATTCACCGTATCGGTCGAACGGGGCGTGCGGGGCGCGAGGGGACGGCGATAGCGTTCATTTCGCCCAGAGAAAAATTTAGGTTGCGCGCTCTTGAGCGAGCGAGCAACGGTAAGATATCTCCATTTGAAATACCATCTATATTCGGAATTCGGTCGGTCCGGATTGAGCGGTTCCGAGCTGCAATTTTGAAGAAAGCACAGGAGCCAGTGGTCGCCAACTATGAGGAGATCATTAACGGTATCGTTGAAGAGGGTGTTCTTACGCCGATTCAGATAGCAGCGGCGGTAAGCGCGTTGTTGCACCAAGATAATCCGATTATGCCAGTAAGACGTGCGCCCGAGCGCAGAGCGAAAGTGGAGGCGACAGATGAACTTAGTGCCCCCAAAGAATCGGGATCCCGGTTAGGAGAGGCACGTCGAAGGGAAAGGGCTGCTCCATCTGAGGATGAGGCCCGTCCAGTAATTGCGCGCCCAAGAGTTGTTGAGGCGGAGCAAAAACAGGATGGCGCAACTGATAGTGGATCGCAGGTTCTATGCGAGCTTAATGGTGGTCGCGCTGATGGATTAACGGTCGAAACGATATTGAGTGCAGTTGCCGATGCTGTCGGAATTCCGGGCCGTCTTCTCGGCGCGATTCGTCTCCTCGATGATCGGGCAACAATTAGCATTCCTGCCGAGGTTATCGAAGGGGCGAGAAAAAAGCTTCGTCGGTTGTGGGTCGTAGATCGTCGATTTCGGGTGACCCCACTTGAGGAGGTGGCGCGACCTCGCGAAAAACGAGTCCGTTCTGAGCCTCGAGTAACAACAAGAAGAGAACCGATCAGGAGAGAAGGAGTTAGAGCAGTTTCTCGAACTCCTCGCCGTGTTGATGCCGATTCTAGAGCTCCTAGACGTAATGATGCCGATTCACGGCCTCCTCGTCGCGCTGATTCTGATACTCGGCCTCCGCGTCGAATTGATGCTGATTCGCGAGCTCCCAGACGCACTGATACCGAGCGCAGAGGCCGATCCTCTGAGGGTGTAGCTCGTGGTCCGAGTCGTCGTCGTGAAGATGTTCGTGCTGGTCAGGGTCCGAGTCGTCGCCGAGAAGATGTTCGCCCCGCTGCTCGGCGAAGCAATCGGGTTAGTCAAGATGCTCCTCGAGCCCCTCGAGCTCGACGGACTCCAGCTCGCTAGACGGCTGATTAGTCGATTGAGAAAGAGAGGATATCTCTTTTATGAGGAAGCGTAATTCATCAACTAAGCGTTGGCGAATGGTTTGGGCTTCGTCATGAATTGCCCGTTGGTGCTCGATGTAGAGCGCCTTGCCAATCTCGGTTTCGATTGGGATCGAATTATAGCCAAGGGGGCGAACGTCGTATGGGCTTGCCTCCATGTCGACGATGCGGGCGCGCTTTGCGAGGAGAAAAGAGGCGCGAAGGAGGGTGCTGCTCACCCAAGGATAGAGTTTGTAGCAGCTCTTATAAAGGTCCATTGAGGCGTGGAGGCACCCTGGTTGCTCGTGTGTGGCGCTTGTGAGTCGGGTAAGGGTTATGCCGTTGCGCGGGGCCGCCTCGGGAGAGAAAAACCGAAACGCATCGAAATGTGTGCAGGTCAGGGGATGGCTCTCAACGACCTGTTCGATCGTTGATGTGGATACCCGCAGAGGGATCGTTTCATGTCGAGGTTCTCCCGAGCGATAGAGCATAGCCCACTCGTGGAGCCCAAAGCAGGAGAAGCGAGGTTGTCGGATTAGCAACTCCCGATTGAGTCGAAAAACCCACCATAAAAATGGAACTCGTTTTTTGGGGAATCGTGCGAGGTCAAGTGCGCGCCCCTCAGGAACGGGGCGAAAGCCGAGTGAATCGGGGAAGTCTCTCGATGAGGCATTGCAAAGTATGATACCGGAACCGGGTGTCCAACGAAGAAGCTGTTGCGGACGGAACGAATAGTAGCGGAAGAGAAAATCGAGCACAGGATGTTTCTCGTTCCGAGCGGCTCGACTTAGGTGCGGTTCGATGATTGGCCTTAGTTCGCTCTCGTGTTTATTCAGCTGTGCTTGCCATTGATGCGTTTGGAATCTTGAGTAAGGCGCGAAGCGTTGCGCTTCTTCTTTCAGAAACGGCTCTGCCGGTGGTGATTCCAGATCAGGCTCCTGTAAGAGATGGATGAAATCGGTTTCGATGATGAGTTCGTCGGTTGCCACGGGACTACTGTGTTAACAGACTGCAGTGTTAACCGACTACAGAGAACATTTTGTCGGGTATCGCATTTTTCTCTAAAATGGTACCGTGCGACCGATTCCAAGTCTAGCAAAGAGGAGGGGAGCTGTGGAGACTGTTCCGCAGGTGCATCGACGAGAGGTCGTGATGGCGATCTCATCAGATTCTATTTTTTACCCCTTTGTCGAAGAGGGTGGAGCCCTTAAGTTTTCATTTAGCCGTTTCCGCACGGGAGAGGAGGCGCTAAAAAGCCTCACTGCTCCTGAAAGTTTGGTACCCGACCTTATCATAGCAAGCTATGATTTACCGATAATGAATGGATCGTCATTCGTTGCACGGTGTCACCAACTACCCCAGCTTTCCATAATCCCTGCTCTTATTTTGATACCAAGGGGATTTGATAGAGCCAAAATTAAGAGACGAGATACTTCGGTTCCAGTTGCCCTGATAGAGATTCCTGACAACCGAGCTGAGTGGTCGGAGCGAGTGAAAAATATCATCGGGTATTGGAGTATCGTGGTGCCCACAAACGAGGATCGATAGCGGCACGTTGTTGAGTTTTATCTGAATAAATCCAAGAAAGCGCGATTATGACCGTTAGAAGCACAATCCTAATAGCGGACGACTGTGTAAGCTCGGTTGCTATTCTAAAGTTCTTTCTTGAATCGCTAGGATTTGATGTTTTTGCCGTCACTGATGGAGAGGCAGCCATTGAAGCGATTCGTCGTCATAAACCAGCCATCGCTCTGATCGATCTAACTCTTCCAAATTTAAGTGGTCTAGAGGTTGCCCGAGCTATTCGTGCCGACACCAATCTCTCAGCGGTTCGCCTTATAGCCTGCACCGGATTAAGCGGCAGAGAACACGAAGAGGCGAGTCGGCGAGCTGGTTTTGAAAGCCACCTAGTAAAACCCGCAGAGCTTTTTGAGATTGAGCGAATCATTGGGAGGGGGGATTAGGATTTTTGGGAGCGGGGGTTGCTGAATACGACAACACCCCAACTCACCAACACCTCAAAAATATCCCCCCACATCACCCCCCCAAAATCTCAACAATCGCCGTATTCCTTCGGCGGCTGCTGATTCGGGAGACGGCTAGGTGGAGGGCGCGGCGGCTTCCGATTATTATTAGGGAGCGTTTTGCGCGTGTTACGGCGGTGTAGAGGAGCTGTCGCTCGAGGAGCATGTAGTGCGAATCGTGGAGCGCTAGAACTACGCAAGGGATTTCAGAGCCTTGTGAACGATGCACCGTTAGGGAGTAGGCGAGTCCAAGCTGAGGAATGTCGGTTGGTTTATAGAGGATTCGGCGACCGTCCCACAGCACAACAGCAAGACTTTTTGTTTGAGGATGAATCTCGGTAATGATTCCAAGGTCGCCGTTGAAAACTCCTTGCGGATCGATCATGTAATTATTCGAACGCTGACAGACCCGATCTCCGACCCGAAATGTTACTCCCCCGACCTGAAGCTCGGGGACGCCTGGCTTTGGAGGGTTCAGGGAATATTGAAGTGCTTGATTGAGCGCTATCGTTCCAAGTGGCCCTTTATTGCTCGGAGTAAGAACCATTATCTCCGAGGGGTCGAAGTTGTGATTTTTGGGTAGCTCGTGCGAAACGTAATCGCGAATTACCGCCATTGCTTCATCGGGATCCGAGTGGGATATAAAACATGCATCAGCACTCTGACGTTGCTCAGGGGATGGAATCGAGGGAGTAATCCCAGCATTAATCGAGATAGCAATATCGTTTATCGTTGACTCTGCTGAACGGCGATACAGATGAGTTAGACGAATTACAGGGGCAGCACCTGAGTCGATAATATCGCCGAATACCTTGCCTGGACCGACGCTCGGTAACTGATCTTTATCGCCGACGAGAACTAGAGTGCAATCGTTTGGTATTGCGGCAAATAGAGAGGCCGCAAGATAGATATCGAGCATCGAACATTCATCGACGATAACCGCGTCAGCGGGAAGAGGTTCCTGTTCGTTGTGGATAAAATCGCCTGTCCCTGGGTTATAGCGAAGCAATCGGTGAATCGTCATCGCGGGTATATCGCAGACCTGAGACATTCTCTGGGCCGCTCTTCCGGTGGGAGCTGCCATCATGAGACGCTTTCCCGCTTCCTGAAAAAGTGCGGAAATAGCCCGAATTGTCGTCGTCTTTCCGCATCCTGGACCACCAGTGATAACGAGAAGTCGCTGAGTACTCGCGAGACAAACCGCCTCTTTTTGCTCTGGAGAAAAAGTTAACCCCATACCAGATTGGACCGATGCGATCGTCTGCTCAACTGAGAGTGGATCATTTTGTCGCGATTGCAGCTCTTTTTTGCGAGAGGAAACAAACTCCGCGATCTTTTGTTCAGCTTCCCACGCGGCGGGAAGATAGTAACCGCGAGGCTCGCGGATAAGATCGCGATCCTCGATAGCGGCCTTAAGAAGAGGAAAAAATAGTTCGCGGTTATTCACCTGAAGAAGTTGACAAGCCTTGTCTAGGAGCTCGCTTTCAGGCAAAAAACAGTGTCCCTCCTCAGCGCCTTTTTCGAGAGTAAACGCTAAACCTGCACGAAGTCGATCGGGGTGATCAGGAGACATGTTGAGCCCGGAGATAGCGATAGTATCTGCCGTCTTGAAACCGATTCCACGAATATCGTGAGCAAGTCGATACGGATTTCGCTGCACGATATCTATTGTTCTATCGCCATACCGTTTGTAGATTCGCTCGGCAAACGATGGGCTGACCCCGTGTTCAATCAAAAACTGAAGTATCTGCTGCAAGATTGATTGATCTGAAAAAGCTTCAGCGAGCGCCTTTGCTTTTTGGGCTCCAATTCCGGGGATGTCGGTCAGTATGCGGGGGTCCTCTTTAATAATATCTAACGCCCGTTCCCCGAGGTGCTCAACGATTCGCTTTGCAAGATCAGGCCCTATACCCTTTATGTAACCGCTTGAGAGGTAACGCTCCATTCCGATTTGGGTTGAGGGTGGAGAAGCCGATACCGATCGAGCCGCAAATTGATGCCCGAACCGAGCATGTTTCGTGAAGGTTCCTTGCGCTACGACCTCAAATTCGGGCTCTATTCGGCCAATATATCCGGTAACGGTGAGGGGCGCCTCAGTATCGGGCATCTTAATCTGAAAGACCGTATACCCGCTCTGTTCATTTCGAAAGGTAATTCTGGTTACCCGACCCTTAATGGTCCGAGGCTCATGGGATATCTTATCGGATTTGGCTTTTCCAGATTCGATTAGTGATGGTAATTCAGGTGAATGAGGCTGTGATTGATCACTTTTTTCCAACTACTCCTCCGTTGCGATAATCGAAATCTGACAAGGTGCACCTTGGTAAGAGACGGGCCAGAAGCGGGATACGTTTTTGAGTTTTTTCGTTGAGCAGATGTCAGACCAGGATCGTTGTGAGGCCAGGATATTACTTGCGGGGCCTCCTTTATCGTTCCTCCCCCCCATGCTACGATGCGCGCCCTAAAGCCATTTTGTGAAGCAGACCCGTTTTGGGCCGATTTTCCACTGATACCATCCGTTCTTTTGCCAGATTAGCGTAGCTACCACAATAATGCCATATCATGAAGACTCTCACTCTCGGCACTCGTCGCAGTAAGCTCGCTATCGCACAGAGCGAACTGGTTCGCGATCTTCTCGTTCGAGCTCATCCTGAACTCTCGGTCACCTTTGTTCCAATTATTACTGAGGGGGACAAAAGTCAGACCACGAATGTACCTCTTCCGCCTACCGGCCTCAAAGGATTGTGGACGTACGAGATGGAGCAGCTACTCGAGACAAGAGAGATTGATATCGCTGTTCATTCGCTCAAAGATGTTCCCACCATAATGGGACCCCAGTTTTTGATTGGTGCAATTCCATTTCGCGAAGATCGCGAGGACGTTCTTATTAGCCGAGGAAATCTCACGTTCAGTGAATTGCCTAAACAGTCAATTATAGGAACATCGAGTTTGCGTCGGGCCGCTCAGATTCTTCGTGCCCGGCCAGACCTCCGCATCGAAGTGATTCGAGGCAATGTCGACACGCGCTTGCGAAAACTGGAGGACCCGGAAAGCCCTTTTGCGGCGATTGTTTTGGCTGCTGCTGGCGTTAAAAGACTAGGTCTTGCAGATAAAATTACAGACCGATTCAGCGATGATGTGATGCTTCCAGCTGCGGGACAGGGCGCTCTTGCTATTCAGTGTTTAAAGGAAAGGCAAGAAGTGATGGACCTCCTTGCAGCGATTCATCATCGAGAAACAGGTATTGAAACATCTGCGGAGCGAGCATTCATAGATCGACTCGGAGCGGGATGTAACGCTGCCGTTGGAGCGAGTGCCAGAATTGTCGAGGGTGGACAGGTTGTCCTTCGCACTATCTGCCTGAGTCCTGATGGGGCTATCGCGAGTGTTAAAGAGGAAGCCGCACCCATTGAAGAAGCGCATGCGCTCGGTTGTCGGCTGGCCGATAGTATGGTGTCCGAGCAGAGTGGTATGTGGTCGCGCGCGATGCTTGGATGAAAGCCCTCATTTCGCAGCCTCTCAAAAGCTAGAAGGCGCTTTTCTTTAACCCATTTTTTGTGATGCGCTTTTTTGGAAAAATATTCAGGCGACGGGATTTGCTGCCATGATAATCGTCTGCACCCGTGAAAAAGAACGAAATGCCGATCTTATAAAAGAGTTTTCTGAGAGGGGATTGCACGCCATCTCCTTGCCGCTTATTACAACGGAGAGTTTGTCGATAAGTGAAGAGGATCGAGCGCTTATCGCCGCAGCTCTGGATGACCCCGATTGTGTCATCTGCTTTAGTAGTCCAACGGCGGTAAAATATGGGATATCGGGTCTTCCCGCTCTGCGCACCCCTCCTCGGTGCAGTATCGCAGTTCAGGGGACAGGCACAGCTTCGGCTTGGGAAGCTGCCGCAAGCTATCCTGCATCGCTGATTGCATCAGGCCCAACGGGAAGCGAACTCGCAGGAACCATTCTCAAAAACTCCCCTCCGCTGAGCCGTGCCATCCTTATCGGCGCAGAATCCCCCCGCCCAGAGCTCGCAGCAATACTAAGTGACGGCGGACTATCGGTCTCTAGAATAGTCGCTTACCGGACGGTACCGAGGAAAATCTCTCCGGAGATGGCGAGTATCTTTGTTGAAAATAGCTCAAATGTAATTCTGTTTTTTAGTCCCTCAGCGGTACAAGCTTTTCGTTACTCAGGGCTAGCTGATAGAAGTTGCTCGCCGAGATGTGCTGCATTCGGTCCAACAACAGCCGCCGCGGTGCGTGAATTGGGCTGGGCTCTGGTAGTAGAACATGACAAAGGTTCTGTAGAGCAGTTTGTAGACGAGATAGCTTTATGGGTTCGTTTGTTTGAGGATAGGTAGCGAATGCGATAATAAAGGGTGGTTGATATGCAGTTAGAGTCGAGCCTAAAACAAATTATAGAAAGTTTTACCGTAAATTTGCCCGGAATTACTTGGGGGCGGCGAGCAGCCGAGGTTCCGCTTATAACACCATACTTTCAGCCTTTAACAGACAATCAAAATGCACTCTACGATATGGCGGGGAGCCTTTATCTTAGGGTTCGTAACGATCCAGCGGGTTCGGAACAGGATTGTGTAGATAAATTAGCGAGATGGATCGCTGATCAGGGCTTTTCTGTGGAAGAACTGACCATAATGAAGGCGGTTTTCGAGGAACGTGAGCGCAGAAATAATGAAGGGTCCACCCGAGGGGGAGCGCTGTGCTCGTCCTTGTGCTCGGAAAGCTCTAAGTACCGCTGGATTTTAGGAGCTATTGCGGAAGCCTTGACCTGATGTGCCACGTCTGGCTAAAAGTTAAGGCTTCCCGAAAAAAGCTTAACCCTTATGAACGTAATCAACCTAACTGTGCCATCAACCTAAATCACTCAATATGAAACAGGTTGCCAATTAAATTGGCACAACTAGAGAAGCTAATTTAGCAAAACCAAACTTTTAAACCACTGAGGGTTACCCATACACCTCAGCCGAAGGTTCGTTGCCCCCGGCTGAGCTATCTTCGCATACTACTTAGCTGCGCTTTCAGCTGCTGCTCGCTTTGCGAGTCGGCTGACAAGACGCGATGCAGTTTTCTTGTGTAGTACTCCCTTTGCTGCGGCCTTTGCGAGCTGGCTCTCGGCCTGCGCTACCACTAATCCTTTATCAGTCGAAGCCTCAGTTATTGCAGCGCGAGCCTTTTTTACGGCAGTACGTACGCTTGCCTTTACGAGACGATTTCTTTGACGACGAACGAGGCTTTGTTTGTGGCGCTTTTCAGCGGACTTGTGATTTGCCATAGAGACTACCGAAGGTACCTTAACACACGGGGATTACGCACGAATCTTTCGAAGGCTGCTCTTACAACATGTCGAAAGGATAGACGACACACTATCCCATTTATCTTGTTGTAAATTGCGCCCCAAGGGTCGCAAAACAAGGACACTGCACGCTAAGCGTTCTAAACTACTTGACGAACAGTACCATGACCGCAGGCCGATTATTCGAGACTGGACTTGGAAGGCACAAAAACTCGATGCCGACCCATTCAGATGGGCGAGCCTAGCACACAATACGACTTTGCTCAAGTTCAAGACGGAAGCAAGAAGATGGTAACGAATGTGCCTGAAAATATTTCCCTATTCAGCGAGGATTAGGCAGATATCGTGCCAGTTAGGTTGAGCTCTGCTTATTTTCAAAAAAACTACCGTTTGATTAGCAACTCTGCTCCCCCTCCTGTCGATCACAGATAGAAACTTTTTTTCTCTCTCTTGGAGGACAACAGAGATGGGCTGCCACCCGCGCATAGAAACAAACGAGCACTCAGACTTTATCACCAGTAGAACCAGAGATTCTCGCCTCTGGTTCGTCAACAACAAATCGCTCGAGGACCGTATCCTCGGACTAACCGCCAAATACGCCACTCGTCGCACGATTACCCTCTACGGCTTTGCTATCGAAGGAAACCACCTACACATCGTTGCGCACAACAACAAGAAGAATCGCGCTCACTTTTTGCGTGATCTTAAATCCACAATAGCCCGCGCCGTTCCCCGACACACATCCTCATATTCGGGTGGTGGAGTCTGGGGAAGGAGATACTCAAACGAGTTTCTCGGCGATCACTCCGACATCGAGAACTACTTCTTTTACACCGTCCTACAACCGGTAAAAGATGGCCTTGTTGAAAAAATCTCCGACTACCCCGGCTACAACTGCTTCCACGATGCGGTGTGGGGAATAAAGCGAAAATTCAAGGTAATGAACTGGACCGCCTACTACAAAGCCACTAGGTGGGGTCAAAAGGTAAACAAGAAAGACTTTCTCGAGGAGTTCACCCTCGAATACGCAAGACTCCCCGGCTATGAACATCTCTCTCAAAGAGAGTACGCCCTATTGATGACCCGTCGCCTAGAAGAGCGTCGTCAAGAGATTCTCAAAG
>JBIJBT010000122.1:0-6430 GCA_044345055.1 Bdellovibrionota bacterium | reverse complement strand
GTCGGTAATACAGCTATTCGAGATGCAGCAAATGTATAAACACCACTAACCCTCCCTACTCCCAACTTACCTTAACCCTTTGATTTCCTGAACCGAAAGGCCGGTAATATCGGCTATTTTTTGAGGGTCAATACCCGAATGCAGAAGATTTTTGGCTATGTCTCGGGCTTTCTCTAAAGCGCCCTCGGCACGACCCTCTGCAAGACCAAGTTCACGACCCTGGGCACGACCAATTTCCAGACCAAGTTCCCGACCCTGTTCGCGCCCCTCCTCCAGAGCAGTATCAAGGGAATTTTTTAAATCCCGATACACCTTTAAGCTATCCTCGTATTCTGTCCTTTCGATTGGGGAAAACTGGGCGATATTGGCCGCCTCAAAGAGTCTAGTAAAGATTCTTTCCTGAAGCTTTCGGGGTCTATCGTGGAGAGCTGGCATATTCTTGAAGGCATAAAGCCACTTCTCAAAGTGAGACTCAAGCTGGTCCTCCCTTTTTCTGAACTTTGGAAGCTCAAGATACATCATCGTAACCTTGTCAGAGAACAGCTTATTGGTCCCCGTTTCAATAAATTTCACCTCATGAAAATATCTATTAGACGCCTCTTCTGCGTGGTCAAAAACAAAATCGAGCACTCCAACGAGATATACCGGAGAAAGCTGAAAATCCCAATCACCTGTGAGAGCCTGATCCCGAATTGGGAATGATAGATAAAAAATCGATCTATCTTTGAAATATTTCTGTTTAGCCCGCTGAATTTCAACGATAAAGTGCTCTCCCGTGCTCGATATACAATAAAGATCAAAGATAGCCTTTCGATCAACCGGCGAGTCGCCAAGATGCTCCGTTTTTCTGTAGGTCAGATCCTGAATCCGGTGATGCTCAGGAAGCATAGTGTTGAGAAAATCTATAAGGAGCTCTTTATAAGCCTCCGACCCAAAAAGCCGCTTGAAGCCAAAATCAGTGAAGGGGTTGATAAAGGGGCAAGGTAGTTGTTCCATCGTGGAAGAGGTGTGATGAAGGTTTTTGATTTAGTTCTTTAAATCGCGCTCCGAATATTTCAACGGCGACAAATGATCATACCCATTGGCGACTCTGCACAAACGGAAGATAACCTAATTGGGAGTTTTAGGACAACATTAGGTTGTGTTCCTCCGATATTCTAATATGAATATTCGCGAGCTGATGAAGGATATTCGGGAGAGCCCCGATAGCGAAGCTGTGATATCGGATCTAACAGCCCCGCTCCGCGTCCCCCAATTCCGTGACATCCGTCACACCCCCAACATCACAGTCCAGTTAACCTCGAATGATACTCCTGCAAGCTCGTTACCATTCGTTCAGCTGGGGTTCTCATCAGAGCTATTGCGTCGACCGCTGCGGCGACAGCGGCTAGCGTTGTGAAGATGGGGATTCGTAGCTCATTTGCGACTAATCGAATCGAGCGCGAATCGAGAAAGGTGCCGTGCCCCTCGGGAGTGTTTATCACTATTGATACTTTGCCCGAACCGAGTAGATCTATAACGTGCGGTGAGCCCTCGCGTACCTTTTGTACCGTTTCGACCTCGACACCCTGCGCAGAGAGGAACGTCGCGGTTCCCGCCGTTGCGTATAGCGAAAACCCGAGCTGTTGAAGGCTTCTCGCCACACCGACGACCTCCTCCTTGTCGCCATCGTTGACACTAACAAATGCCCCGCCCGAGAGAGGAAGTCGAATTCCACCTGCAAGCTCTGCGCGACCATACCCACCCGCAAAGCTCGTATCAATTCCCATCACCTCGCCGGTTGAGCGCATCTCTGGACCAAGCAACGGATCAAAACCGCGAAACTTTGCAAATGGGAAAACACACGCTTTAATTGAAAAATAGGGTGGATCGCGGGGCTCGCTAACTCCAAGCTCAGAGAGCCGTTTGCCTACCATCACCCGAGCCGCAACCTTTGCCCACGGCACACCCGATGCCTTACTGACAAATGGAACGGTTCGAGAGGCGCGAGGATTTGCCTCAATTATATAAATATCCTTGCCACCCTTTACCGCGAACTGCACATTTAGCAATCCTCTTACATCAAGGGCATCAGCAAGAAGCGCCGCTTGCCGTTTTAGCTCAGCAACAACCGGTGCTGAAAGTGTGTGCGGCGGCATACAGCACGATGAATCGCCCGAGTGCACCCCTGCGCGCTCAACGTGCTCCATCACACCTGCAATAATCGCCTCGTGATCGTCCCGCACCGCATCGACATCGCACTCAATTGCGTTCGTTAAATATCGATCGAGCAACACTGGCCGATCGTGAGACACATCAACACTCTCCTGCATATACGATCGGAGCTCAGCTTCAGAGGTGACGATCCGCATTGCTCTACCGCCAAGAACAAATGACGGCCGGATCATCAGTGGAAAGCCGATCTTCGAAGCCGCCTCGACCGCCTCGCCAACTGAGCGGGCAAGCGCACCCTCGGGCTGCTGCAACCCGAGCCGCTTCACTAACGCCGAGAATCGCTCCCGATCCTCGGCCATATCGATCGCCTCAACCGAGGTCCCAACAATCGGAACCCCTGCGGCCGCCAATTCAGCCGCCAATTTCAGCGGCGTCTGACCACCAAACTGAATAATCACCCCCTCCGGCCGCTCCCGCTCAACGATCGCAAGCACCGATTCAAGAGTGAGAGGCTCAAAATAAAGCCTGTCGCTAATATCGTAATCTGTCGACACCGTTTCGGGATTACAGTTGACCATGATCGATTCATAGCCATCCGCCCGAAGCGCCTGCACTGCGTGAACGCAACAGTAGTCAAACTCGATACCCTGCCCGATCCGATTTGGGCCTGAACCAAGAATAATTATCTTTTTTCTATCAGTCGGTGGTGCATCGTTGTGCTCGTCATAATTTGAATAGAGATAAGGAGTGAATGCAGCAAACTCCGCCGCACAGGTGTCAACCGATTTGTACGACGGGCGCACTCCAAGCCCTTGCCGATGCGCACGGAAATCACCCTCAGACGTTCCGATAAGCGATGCAATTCGGGCATCAGAAAAACCGAGCTGTTTTAGCTCGCGACACTCATCGCCGGAGAGCTCTGCAATCGCCCTTCCGCGAAGCCTTTCCTCTTCCTCAATAATCGTCTGAATCGTGCTCAAAAACCAAGGATCTATACCAGTTGCCTCATACAGTGCTGCAACCGAATTCCCCGCCCGCAGCGCCTCACCGAGGTACCACAATCGTTCAGCGCGAGGAACACGACACTCATCGAGCAGCTCATCTCGACCAAGATCGCGCGCCCACACCTCGCGATCAAATCCTGTGCGTCCGAGCTCCATCGAGCAAATAGCCTTCTGCAAAGCCTCAGGAAAAGTTCTTCCAAACGAGAGCACCTCACCCACCGACTTCATCTGCGTTCCGAGCGCTGTCTCTGCAAGAGGAAATTTTTCGAAATTAAAGCGAGGGATCTTTACCACCACATAATCGATCGAAGGCTCAAAACAGGCGGGAGTCTCCTTGGTGATATCATTTTGAATCTCATCAAGGGTGTAACCAACTGCGAGTTTCGCCGCGATTTTTGCTATCGGAAATCCGGTTGCTTTCGATGCAAGAGCCGAGCTTCTCGAAACGCGGGGATTCATCTCGATAACAATCATCTCTCCATTCTCTGGATTGATCGCAAACTGGACGTTCGAACCGCCAGTCTCAACCCCGATGCGACGAATGATCCGAATCGCTGCATCCCGTAATAGCTGATACTCTTTATCAGTGAGGGTCTGAATCGGTGCAACGGTGATAGAGTCCCCCGTATGAACTCCCATCGGATCGATATTTTCGATCGCACACACGATCACAACGTTATCTTTCAGATCGCGCATCACTTCGAGCTCGACCTCTTTCCATCCAATCAATGACTGCTCGAGCAAAACCTCTCGATTTGGGCTTGCCGCAAGAGCCTGCGCGACCCGCTGCGATAATTCTGACGGTTGTTCGACTATTCCCCCACCCGTTCCACCGAGAGTTCGGGAAGGACGCAAAATAATCGGATACCCGATCTCTTCAGCGATCGCCTCGGCATCTTTAATCGAGCGGGCAACACCCGATCGCGCCGAAGCAAGCCCAATATCATCCATCGCACGCCGAAACAGCTCGCGATCCTCAGCGGTCATAATCGCGTCAACGGTAGCACCAATAAGCCGACACCCGTACCGCTCAAATACCCCTCGCTCTGAAAGCTCAAGTGCAACGTTGAGAGCGGTCTGTCCCCCCATCGTCGGCAACACCGCGTCGGGGCGCTCCTTCGCGATGATACTCTCCACATAATCAGCGGTGATCGGCTCGATGTAGGTAACATCCGCAAACTCAGGATCGGTCATAATGGTCGCTGGATTTGAGTTTACCAGAATAACCCGGAACCCCTCCTCTCTGAGCGCCTTAATCGCCTGCGTTCCCGAGTAATCAAACTCACACGCCTGACCAATTACAATCGGACCCGATCCAATCAGGAGAATCGATGAAATATCACTTCGCTTTGGCATGGATGCTCCTTCACACTCCCTTAATCGAATCAGATACTGCGCGATAAAATCGCTCGAATAAATAGCGAGAATCGTGAGGCCCTGGAGATGCCTCCGGATGATACTGCACACTAAAGGCTCGGAGCGACGGCACCGAGAGTCCCTCTACGGTCCCATCGTTCAGATTTATGTGCGACACCTCAATACCACTCGGAAGTGATTCCTGATCCACCGCGAATCCGTGATTCTGAACAGTGATCTCGACCCGCCCCATCGCGAGATCCTTGACTGGATGATTTCCGCCACGGTGGCCAAATGGAAGTTTGAAGGTTTTGCCTCCTACCGCCTGTCCAAGAATCTGATGTCCAAGACAGATGCCGAAAAATGGAACTGTTCCTAACAGCTCACGCGCTGGCCCAACAACATAATCGAGTGTTGCCGGATCTCCCGGACCGTTTGAGAGAAAAATCCCATCGGGACGCAGCGCGCGAATCGTATCGGTCGTTGACGATGCAGGCACAACCGTCACCCGAAATCCAACCTCAACGAGCAACCGCAAGATGTGTCGCTTAATCCCACAATCAACCGCAACAACGTGGGGGCGCGTCACCAAAGATTCGTAGCTCACCTCGCGCTTTCCACCCTTGTGTAAACTCCACGGAAGCTCGTTCCACCCGTACGGCTTCGCACACGTTACAGCCTTAACGTAGTCCTTCCCTTCCATACTTCCCGCCGCACGAGCAAGCGAAACAAGATCATCAACTACGATTCTTTCCCCTGCAAAGAGCGCTCCCATCTGCGCGCCCTTGCTCCGAATATGGGTCGTAACCGCTCGGGTATCCACCCCTCCAATACCAGTAACCCCCGCGTTCCGCAGATACTCCGTCAATGACCGCCGAGCGCGAAAATTAGAGGTGATCGTACTCACCTCACGCACAACGACCGCCTCGACAAATACTCGTCCACTCTCGACATCTTCGTCATTACACCCAACATTTCCGATGTGAGGATAGGTGAAGCACATGATCTGTCCCGCATAGCTCGGGTCGGTCAAAATCTCCTGATAGCCGTACATCGAGGTATTAAACACCACCTCGCCAACGGTCGGCCGCAAGCTCGGCGCACCGAATCCATAACCGCGAAATACCGTGCCATCAGCAAGAGCAAGCACCGCTGGAATTGTTCCCTTCATACCGCTCTCCCGTTGCGTACTACTACTTTACCACCTACTAATACCCACTCAGCTCGTCCCTGTAAGGGAGAATCGAGAAAGGGGGTATTCATACTCTTTGATACAATTTGGTCGTTTGAAAAGACCCAGTAATGATCCGGCTCAAGCACCGCGATATCTGCGGGCGCACCTTTTTTAAGGGTTCCTATCCCAACAACCTGTCGATCCAGAGAGAAACATCGCGCCGCATCAACTGTCATCGCTGCAATTGCACGTGAACGGCTGAGCACTCCATCTCTAATCAAACCCAACACCACCGGCAGAGTTGTCTGCAATCCGATTATGCCGAACGATGCACGTACAAATTCAACCCGCTTAGAGTCAGGATCGTGCGGCGCATGATCGGAAGCGATACAATCTACGGTTCCGTCAGCGAGCCCCGCCCGCAACGCCGCTACATCCTCCTCCTCTCGGAGCGGCGGGCTCATTTTGTAAGCCGTATCGTATAGCCCAACTTTATCCTCAGTGAAGAGCAGGTGATGCGGAGTCACCTCTCCTGTGACCCTCAAACCGTCATCTTTTGCCCGTCTTAGCAGCTCAACGCCCCGTGCAGTCGAGAGATGACACAGATGCACCCGCCCACCCGTCAACCGTGCAAGCTCAATATCGCGGGCGATCATTACCTCTTCTGCAACACGCGGCATTCCCGGAATCCCTAGCCGATAAGAAAGGGGCGATTCATTCATCGCGCCCCCGTGGCTAAGCT
>JBIJBT010000120.1:0-6544 GCA_044345055.1 Bdellovibrionota bacterium | reverse complement strand
CGAAAAATTGCGCGAAATCTCCGAGAAGCTGGGTTAGATCCTGAAAAGATCTCGCAGATGACTGATCTTTCGATCACAGAGATAAGAGAGCTTGAAGACAGTTAATGGAAGCTAATGGATCGGTCGAGTGTTTTTCGATTCGACCGATTATTACCGACGGTCAAAAAAGGCCTCGTTACTCGCAGCGTGCGCAACAGGAAATCATTTTTCACCACCCTGCTAGCACCCTCACCTAGCTTTATCTATCGCCGCAATTAGATCAGAAATCAGAGTTGGCGGAGCTACAAGAACCGGGTTCTCCTCAGCGATGTCCCATTCGTCATACGGAATACGACGATTTAACGGATCCATCAGTGTGGTAAAACCGGTCTCGTGAGGAAAGAGGGTTGCGGCGAAATCCCACGGCTTAACCGATAGTTGAAACTGAACATCCTCGAACCCCTGGGCGAGCCGAATGCAATCGTTCGCGAACCCACCGAATCTGTAGGCATTCTCAACCGCTCCAGATAGCTTTAATGCCTCAACGAGCGGACCTTCTCGACCCTGCCCCATAAAGTACAGCATCGCAGATTCCCGCAGCATCGACGCAGAAGAGCCCTTGAGCCGTGGCCTCGTTTGAAATCGCGGAGCTGCCAATGCGGGATCCGGAAGAGTAACCGCCCGCACCCCCTGCCCCCGAATCGCCGTAAACAGGGTGCGATGAGGAACCTGATAGAACACCGCCATCTCAACCCGACGGCGGGAAATTAGCCCAACAAGGGGCCCAAACCCGACCTGCCCCCCTAATGTCCGAAGAAAACGTTTACACGCGCTCGTTCCATCAATCGGATCGATAACAAGATAATCCTCATCTGAGCTGATAAGATCGTGAGTTGCTCCCCGCTCCTCAGATACAAGCGGCAATACACCTAGCAGCTTATCAACAATAATTTTGTCGCAAGCAAGGTCGAGCGACAATAAAAGACTGCCATCGGGCTTAATCCAGGCACGTGCCTCCTCCTTCGATGCGGCCACCTCAATAAGGTAGGAAGCGGCAGCACGCACCGCGTTTTCGATATCTGAGAGTAACGAATGCATAGGAGCCTACACAGCGATAAGGAGCTACAGAGGGAAAATCAATCTACAATAAAAACAAAAAAGGCTAAGAGCTTTGCTCGTTACCCTGCAGCTGGCCACCTTTCACCCTGCAACAATAGTGAGAGGGTGGCTAACGAGGGAAGCTCAAAGATCCGCCGCAATAACTGCTCGGGTTCCGCATCGTTCGGCAATAAAGCATCTGCATGTTTTGATGAAGGAAGCACAAACTCATCTTCAGCAGGCACAACATCTCGCTCCCAACTCCGCCGAATTGAAGCGGCATCTCGCCCCCGCTCCCGCATATCGCGAACGCACCGCCGCTCCCACCTTATGTCCCGAGGAGCAACCACGAACAGAGAGTGATCGAGCTGTTTTCGAACCGCCTCGAAACAGAGCAAAAGAAACCCCTCAACGATTATAACAGGACGCGGATCTATTCGAGAACCGGCCACCCTAGAGTGGTTCGTAAAATCATACCCTGGAGCGTCAATCGGTTCCCCTTTTTTAAGCTGAAAAAGCTGCTGAGCCAACAGCTCCCCATCGAGAGCATCTGGGTGATCAAACACACATCGAGCCTTTTCCTCCTCAGAGAGGTGCCCCTTACTATGATAATACCAATCAAAAGAAACAAGCGACGCCGAAGTATCGCCAAGCTGGCGCGCGAGGAGCTTTGCGAGCATCGTTTTACCCGAGCCCGATGCACCGGCAATACCAATAATCGTACATGCCGATTCCATGCCACCCCCTTTCTCGTGTTGTTAAAGGATCACCCTTCGCTAAACAACTTCTCTAGCGCACTACGCATCATCGTAAGCCCCGCGTCTCCAGCAGTTCGACTCTTGAGGACTCCCTCAGCCGTAAAGAGAAAGTAGGCAGGCACCCACCCATCACTATTCTGAAAAGCATCCTTAATTGCGTGCTCATTATCGAGTGCGCACGGCTCGGTGAGCCCAAGCTGCGTTACCACATCTCGCACTCGCTGCTCATCGAGATCCTCTTCCTGACGGGGCATATGAACCGCAACAACACGAAGCCCCTTCTCCGCAAACTCCTCTTGCCATTTCCTAATAGTCGGCAAGTTTCCCTTGCACAGGTAACACGATACCGACCAAAAATGGACAAGAATGGGTGCTCCAAGGAGAGCATCGCGAGCAACCGCATCACCCAACCATCCATAGGCTCCCTCAAAGGAGGGCAATTCGGAACCTAAACGCATAGGCATTTTTTTCTGGCCTCAATTTATAAAGCCCATTTTTTCGTGGATCGGCTCTAAAAATAAACTTAGATTTTTTAAAAGCTTAATTTTTCTCAGTACCTCGAGCCGATCTCACAATTTTTTGTCGGATCGCTGACCCTACCTGAGGGTTGGCTTTCCGGGCTTCCAATCCGAGGGGCACATGCCGCCAGTTTGGAGCGCCTGAACTATTCGGAGCGTTTCATCGGTAGAGCGTCCAACATTGAGGTCGGTCACCACTGAATAGCGCAGAACCC
This sequence comes from Bdellovibrionota bacterium, assembly GCA_044345055.1. Lineage (GTDB taxonomy): Bacteria > Bdellovibrionota_C > UBA2361 > UBA2361 > OMIW01 > OMIW01. The sequence goes on along the minus strand of JBIJBT010000120.1, from coordinate 3,976 downwards.
CCGATGGATCGATAACAAAAAGCCCTCGATGTGCGATGTTTTTGCCCTCGATCAACACTCCATAGGCGCGAGCAGTTTCCCCACTATGATCCGCTGCAATCGCAAAATTTGTTCCAGCAATACCGTTTTTATCTCGCGGCGTTTGAACCCATGCTTTATGGGTAAAATATGTGTCGGTGGAGCAACCCAGAATCTCACATCCGATCTCATCAAACTCTTCTTTTCGATCAGCAAACGCGAGAATCTCCGTAGGACAGACAAAGGTAAAATCCATCGGGTAGAAAAAAAATGCGAGCCACTTTCCTTTATAATCGGCGAGCGACCGCATTTTTTGACTATTATCTGGCTCGGCTGGATCAAAAACAGGAAGGGAAAAGTGCGGTGCAGGTGCACCAATTTTTGCGTATGACATATGGTAACGTCTTATCCAAAAAAAACAGACTGACTAGTGCCTAATTGATGAAATAGGAGAAACTATTTCATCAATTAGGCACATGAATTTGCTTAGCGAATTCGGACAAAAACGCTAGTGCTAAGTTGATAAAATAGCAATTAATATTTCATCAACTAAGCACTAGTTAACTCTCACCAAAAAGGAGAGAGCAGAGCTCGTTCCTCCGAATGGAAGCGAAAAAAGACCCGCAAGTCAAAAAAAACCTGCGGCACCACCACCTCTCGGCCAGTCCCCAAAAACGGGACGCGCCTAGAGGGAAATTCCAACAGGGCAAACAGTAGCAGCTGCGGTGAGATTTCACCAGAGTTGGGGTGGTGGTTCTGGTGGGAGTGGTTTGGCTTAGGGAATGGGGTGTGGCGGTAGCCCCAAGGCGATACAATTACAACCCCAAAATCCCCTCGCTCAACCAAAACACAACCAATTCTACACCTACCACCCCCCACCCCAGACCACTTGCCCCACCCACCCCTCACCGTTTACTCTACGCCCCATGGTTCAGACTTACTCTCTTAAAATTTCCCCAACATCAGAATCAACCTCCTACCAGGTCGTAGTAGGTGCTGATTGTTCTCGTGCGCTTGTAGAGTATCTAAATGAGCGGGGGCACAGCCGCGTTCATGCGGTGATTGATGAGGCGGTTGCGCCGTTTTGGACGGCACTTTCGGCCGATCTTAAGCTTCCGTACTCCGTGGACCTCTGGCGAGGGGGGGAGGCGCATAAGGGAATCGGTGGGGTGGCAGAGCTTTGGGAGATGTTTCTTGCGGCGGGGCTCGACCGCAAAAGTGTCGTGATTAGTGTGGGCGGAGGAGCGCAAGGAGATCTTGTTGGGTTTGCGGCGGCAACCTTTAAGAGGGGGCTCGCGGTTATTCAAGTTCCTACGACTTTGCTTAGTCAAGTTGATGCGAGCATTGGGGGCAAGACAGGGTGTAATTTTGGCGGGGTTAAAAATCTTGTCGGGGTCATTCATCACCCCGCTCTTGTCATTATCGATAGCCGCTCGCTGGCTACGCTTTCTGCAAGAGATCTTGCTTCGGGAATGGCAGAGGTTCTCAAACATGGGGCGATTCGGGACGCGGCATATTTTGATCGATGGGCTGCGCGCCCTTTTTCGGAGCTCTCAGAGGGTGATCGAGTCGCTCTTATTGAGGGTTCGATTCGGATAAAGGCTGCAATCGCGGCGGCTGATCCTTTCGAGCGAGGTGAGCGAAAGTTGCTCAATTTTGGACATACGATAGGACACGCTATTGAGGCACTGTCTCTTTTGGAAGAAGCACCGATGACCCATGGAGAGGCGATCTCCGTTGGGATGGTCGCTGAAGCAAAGCTGCCGGTTGGGGCGGGGTTACTCGATCCGGGCGTGGCTCTCCGCATCGAGGCGGCGCTACGGCTCCAAAACCTGCCAACGAGGATCCCATTTTCTACCACAACTGAGGCTATTCTCGATAAGATCGCTGATGACAAAAAAAATGTCGGCAATGAGGTCAGGTGGACACTTCTGCGGGAGCTTGGCGCAGCGGATTTTGACCAGATAGTTCCGGAACATTTGGTGGTTGCAGCAATAGAGGCTATTAGGTATGTACCTCAATAATGCTTTTTAAAAGCCTATTTTCCTGTAAAAGTAAAACCAGAAAAGGAGACTCTTGGCTCAATCAACCCCAAATCAAAATCCACAAACCATCGCGCTTGCTCAGCCAAATTCTGCAATTAATGCGACAGTTACGATTCCCGCGTCAAAGAGTTTTTCTAATCGTGCATTGATTGCTGCAGCGCTCGCATCAGGCCGATCGATTATTCACGATGTCTCGCCGAGCGAAGACACGGTCGCGCTTCTTAATGCGTTGGAGCAGCTCGGTATCGAGGTAGAGTGGCTCGGTGATAGCTCGGTTGCCATTTTTGGTGGTGCGGAGGGATTTCGGAATGAATCGCGTGTAGTCGATGTAGGACCCGCCGGAACAACCTTTCGATTTCTCACATCCCTCCTCGCTGCAACCCGTTCCGGTGAGACTGTACTGCGCGGTTCGGAACGGATGCATCAGCGGCCGATCGGGGATCTCGTTGATGCTCTCTCTCAACTAGGCGCCAATATCAAATATGAGGGGACTCACGGTTGTCCCCCGCTACGAATCCAAGGCTCCCGTTTGCAGGGGGGAGAAGTCACGATTCTGGGCTCAACGAGTAGTCAATTTATCACATCACTACTTCTATCAGCCCCCTGCTTTGAGGGTGGGCTAAGCGTCATCGTAGAGGGCGATCTCGTTTCCTCTTCGTATGTTGGAACAACGCTCGAGGTGATGGAGCAATTTGGAGTCTCTGTTGAACACATTCCCGGCTCGCTTCAGTACCGTGTCGCAGCGGGAAGCAGCTATCAGCCAACTATTTACCAGCCAGAGGGAGATGCAACGGGAGCGACCTACTGGTGGGGAATAGCGGCGATCTCGGGAGGAACGGTGACGGTGCGCAATATCAGCCGCGCCTCTCGCCAAGGAGATATAGGATTTCTGAATATTCTCGAATCGATGGGATGTACGGTTGAGGCGGGCAACGATGAGGAATTGCCGTGGGTGCGGGTTACTGGGCCGCGCCGATTGCGGGGAATAGAGGCCGATATGACACTTCTTCCCGATAGTGCGCAGACCCTCGCTATCCTTGGCGCGTGTGCTGAGGGAACCACCACTCTCACCGGACTTGAGACCCTCTCGCTCAAGGAATCGGATCGCATCGGCGACACAGTCCGGGAGTTGGCGAGCTGCGGCATCACCGCTACCGGTTCGCCAAGCTCGATGACAATTGTCGGTGGCACTCCACGCCCGACCCGACCGATTGCAACTTATCACGATCACCGAATGGCGATGTCGTTTGCGATGCTCGCCGTGAAGTCCCACGGAATGGTTATCTCCGATCCACAGGTGACCGGAAAATCGTATCCAGATTTTTGGCGTCACCTTCACTCGATTGGTGTCACATCGAATTAGCGCGATGAAAATGAAGAGCAGTTCGGCGAAGGAGCTCTAGATGGCAAATACAAAGCGAGTCGCGCTTATTGGTTTTATGGGGAGCGGAAAAAGCACCGTGGGGCGAATTCTTGCGTCCGAGTGGAGAGTTCCTCACATCGATACCGACACACATGTTGCTGCCCGAGCAGGTCAACGAACAGTGGGCGATGCCTTTTTAGCGCTCGGTGAGGGGGCGTTTCGTTCGGTCGAATCGACAGTGCTCGCTGAGATTGTGAAAACTGATGAAGCGGTGATCTCTACTGGAGGGGGAATCGTCGAGATTGCGGGGAATCAACAGCTCCTTGCTGGATGGCGAACGGTTTTCTTATACGCCGAACTTGACGCCATAATGCAGCGGCTCTCTGCACCCGAGCACGCAGCCCGCCCCCTGCTTCAGGACGCAGCTGGTGCGGCGCATCGTTACAACCACCGCCTCCCCCGATACAGAGCCTGGGCAACTGACGAGATCGACACAAGCAACCTTTCGCCACAAGAGATCGTCGAGCAGATAGGGATTATTACGGGGTAA
>JBIJBT010000119.1:0-6563 GCA_044345055.1 Bdellovibrionota bacterium | reverse complement strand
ATCCTGAGAGATTTTCTTGATCTTTTTTATTTTAGTTCCCATTTCAATCGAGTTACTCCATTCCACCTCTATACTCCACCTCTATACTTCAAAGGCATAGAGATTCAGGGCCTTTAATCGGGAAAAGACACACGACAGTAATCACTCATGATTGTACTCGTGAAGCAACCAATAGTCTCTCTCTCCTGCTTCTACTTTTATTCCAACACGCATGCCCACCGATATCTCCCGGAAACGAAAGCGCTCCACATCATACGCTCTCTGTAGTATACTACTCACCTAGTACACCACTATACTAGTTGTTACCATAACCCCTAAAACAAAGTTGTTATGAGTCAAGACGGTATCTTCATAAACCCTCGCAGTGGCGTTCCGATTTTTCGGCAGTTGGTCGATCAGGTCAGGACCCTTATTGTTTCCGGGCAGTTAGGGCCGGGGGAGCAGCTCATGGCGGTGCGGGCGTTTGCTGAGCATCTTGGGGTTACCCCGACCACCGTGAGTAAGGCGTATGGAATCCTGGAGATGGAGGGGTTAATAGAGCGGCGTCGGGGACTCGGCATGTTCGTCCGCGAAGATGACCCTCACGCGATAACGACATCACGCCGAAAGATAGTGACGGAGTTGGTTACCCAGGCGGCAGTTGCTGCTCGATTGATTCATCTTTCTGCCGAGGAATGGCAGGCGATCGTCGCAGGGGTGTGGCGGAAGGTGATCGGTGAGACCCAAGAGAAAAAATAGGAAAACCAAGCTAACAACAGCCAAGGTATCGGAGTTCAGATGAACGGAAATGCTGTCGAACAAAATGAAATCGCTCCATTAGTAGTAGCAACGAACGTGGAGAAAAAGCTCAAATCACGCACCATCCTTCGGGGTGTCTCGCTTGCTCTTTCGCCGGGGGAGTTTGTTGGATTGGTGGGGCCGAATGGGGCGGGGAAGACTACGTTGCTTCGGCATCTTTGTGGTCTCTGGGTGCCGACGTCGGGTTCCGTTACTCTTTTTGGTACTCCATCATTGGAGGTGGGCGATCACCATCTTGCCGAACTTGGGTACGTCAATCAGACCTTCGATCTACCTCGGTTCACCCGCGTTGCTCATCTCTTGGCCCTGCTTCGTGCATTTCATCCAAAATGGTCGCTCGAACGAGAAGAGCACCTCAAAGAGATCTTCTCAATCGATGCCACTCGGTGGATTAATTCCCTCTCCGAAGGGGAAAAACAACGAGTAGCGATCCTCGCCGCACTTGCACCATGCCCGCGAGTACTCATCCTCGATGAACCCGCATCATCACTCGACCCAGCATCACGAACCAATCTCTTTGCCTACTTGCGCCGAGTCGTATCGGAAGAAAATGTATCCGTCCTCGTGTCCTCCCACATCCTCGGTGATCTAGAACGATCTGCCGACCGGATAGTTTTCATGCGCGAAGGCCGCATCACTCTCGACACGTCGATGGATGATCTCCGTGATGCTCGCAGACGAATAGTTGTGCGTGGCAGCGCCGCTCTGGTGAGCGCTGTGGCTGCTCTTCCAAATGTGCAGGTGGAGAGTTATGGCGGAGGAATGATTCGGGTGATAGTGAAGCGCGAGGATGTCGGGAGGTTGCAGGAGATAGTTGATGGTGATGGTGGGATGATTGAGGAGAACTATCTTGGGTTGGATGAGATATATCCGGTGTTGGTGGCGGAGGGGGTATGAGGTTGGGTGGGGATTTGAGCAGAGGGGGAGGAGTTGCGGTGAGACGGCTTTCCGCTGCGCGGCTGTTGTGGACACGAGTGGTGGCGTTGCTGGTGTTTTCGGTTTCGTTTGCGCTTCCCGCTCGGTGGGCGGGACGGCGATGGGTTGGGGGGTGTGTGGTGGGAGGAGTTATAGGAATTATACTATTTGGTATATTACTCCTTCTCCTTAAAATCCTAAACGGGTCCTTATTAAAATCCCCAGTTTTCATATTTTTCATGCTATTATTTTTCATCCTATCTTTTTTGATGATTCTGCTGCCAAACGTATTTTATCTCCGACGATTGACTATTTCATTTTTTCTTCCCGGATATCGGTTGGCATATTTAGCGTTTGAAACAATATCGGCGATGCCGTTAGCTATTCTCTTGATTTCAGTCTTTGTGCCATCTCAATTTTTATACGGAGAATTAGCTGCCGGACTTCTTTTGGTACCCGCCACTTTCCTTACTTATTGTGGGGTTCGTAATTTGATGTCCTCATTTAACCTCGGTCTTTTTTTTCTATTTGCGATGACCTCGCCGATAAATATACTCCTTAATGTGTTTTCGTATGCAAATCAACCTACTTCCAATTTAGTCCAGCTGAAATTCTATCTTATTTTTTCGTGTATCCACGTGTTCGTCGGCGGCGGAGTTACTTGCGTTTCATTGACTATCCAAGGCTCGAGGTTTACTTTCCGAGGACGTTAAATGATCAGCTCGTATATTCTCGGAATAGTTAGCAAGCCTCTACGTGCCTGCGAATCCTCTCTTGGAGAGACGTTACCATTCGCTCTCCTTTTAGAATTATACTTGCTAGTGAGGGCTGCTTTGGTGTTGAGCTTTGTGGCAGCTTTCCTAATTTTACCGTTCTTTTTGACTATTAAAAGCAACGGTTTGACTCATCGGGAAATCACCGAAGCTTTTCAGTTGTCAATTCTTTTCGTCTCTACTTTGCCTCGTTCTTTTTCAACAATCGGCCCAGTGCGTAAAAAATCTCGAAGATCACGCACTGTTAGTCTGTATGCATCACCAGCGGCTGCCATCATATTCGCACTCATCATTTATCTCCCTATTTTTGCTATTTTTGGATCGGAGGAAAGCAGTAGTTATACCTCCTATTATGGCATTTTTTCTCTTTCCTTGTTTCTCCTCGTCAGTGCTCCTCGCGAGTCGGAGGCCCTAATGCGTTTTGGTGATCTGCGATCCGCTTCTTCTAATTATTTTTGGCAATACTTTATCGTTTCATATCTCGTAATACTTGGCACAAGAGGGATAATGTGTAGCACTTCACTGCTCATCCTCAGCCTCCTGCGCATTTTTCTCCTCCGTCGTACTCTGCTCCGAGGGGATCTTGCTTTTTAATGTTAAGAAAAGGACTCTGTCTCATGAGCACCAAGGATTCAGCTCACCCGCCCGATCCCAATATCTTCTTCTCACCGGAGGCTAAAGCACTAGCAGACCTAACCGCCACCGTACATCGTGCCCTAAAGCGATACCTCCCCTTCGTTCTTGTTCCATTAGGTATTGCCATCACCCGATTTACCTGGGAGGTCGCGATGGTGACCTCGGCTACTTTTTCGGATATCTCACCCGATATTTCGTGGGGTCCTCGGGATTATGTGATCACCTATCGCGATGCTGAAACAACAAGTAAACGATACCTTCGGCTCGATGGTACCGTGCTCTCGGAGGCGGAAGCTTCAAGCAAAGTGAACGGCACCGAGTCTCAAATAAATCGCGAGGAAGCATCGTCGGTCCGCACACTTCCAGAAACCATCACCGTCACCCCCGATCCCACCGCCCCAACCACGGCGAACAACATAACGCTCGCCCTAACGGCCAACTATCTTGCTCCGAATTACCTTACGATCACCTCTAGTACTGAATCACCAATAACGGCAACTAACGAAACGAATCTGGGAACCCTCTCTACCTCCTCCCTCTTTGGACTACGTCCACGGGTATTTCTCGAATACCAGACCCCTGATGGACGCTACCTCGTTATTCGTATGAACTCGAGAATATATCTAGTCGATGCAGTCACCCAAAAGCTCGGTTTGATAGGACAGGGAAAGTTTGTTTCTGTGGGAGAATTCGCAGAATAAAATAAGAAAGCAACGCAAAGCCAAAGCATATTGTTGGCCAAACCGAATGAGACAGAGGCGTTAAAACGAATAGAACCGCTATGACCAAATCACTGACGAATTGTTCACCAAATGTTCCCCCAGCCATCGCCTCGCCACCTTCCCCAATCCGACTATTATTAAGCCGAGTCGTTGCTCTTTTGGTGTTTGCTGTTTCACCTGCGATTCCGGCACGCTGGGCGGGGCGGCGATGGGTTGGGCCGGTGGTTGTTACGATCGTAGGAGCCGTTGGAGGATTTGCGTTGCTTTGGGTTTGGCTATGGCTCGTTCTATCCACAAGATATTTCGGCGCTGCGCCTGCGAACGCCTCTACGTGGCTCTCTCTAGCCACGTTAATTCAGTTGACTTTCTTTCCGCTTATTTTGCTTATCTTTGGTGTCCGCCAATCCGATCTAATGTCATTCTTTCTCCCCGGCTTTCGTCTCGCAAGTTTAGTGCTTGAGATTATCGTACTGAACCTGGTAATGCTTCTGCCGGGAGTACTTATCACTGAGATTTTATTTCTCAAATATTTTGAATCATCAGGCTTGAGATGGATCGGAATACTTCTTGTGCCGATCTTAATCCTGAGTCTTCTTAGCTCAAAAATTATCGTGTGGCGATACAGAAATAAAGGTCCAGCTCTCTGGTTTCTACTGTTCATTCTGACGAGCCCTTTCCTTGGATTAATGGGGCTAGTTTACCCGAAAAATCAGCTTCTCGTTGGATTACTCATCGCTCTTCAATGCATTCATCTCAGCGTAGCTGGAAGAATGTATCACCTCTCTTTAACGGTTCCATTTCATGCTGGCTTGGTGCGTGCAGCTATTCAGTTTCAAGAGGTTAGTAAGAGCGGTTTCATGTTTCCAAATCGGGGGACGGAAATGATCCTGATGAGGAGATTTGCGAAATCCCCCTTTGTTCTCGCTTTCACCGCAGACGTTTTCGGTCTGATGCGTACTCTCGCCGTCGTTATCCTCCATACGGCGCTAATTGGTCTGAGTTTGCTAACAATGGGGGGGCATTCGTCGAAAGAATTGGTTGAGGATATGGTTTTAAATGTTGGTCCGTTTATTGGTATTGTAAATTTCCTTCTAGCTTCGGTCTACCCCAGAGATATGTGGACGACTGTTAGCCCGCCGAGGAGATCGCGGCGATCGGCTTTGGTCGGGGCACTGGCGGCACCGTGTGCGGCATTTTCTTTTTCCCTTCTCGTTTGGGTACTGGTGGCCAGCGTGTCAGCGGAGGTGGCCAATTCAGGGCGTGTAGCGATCTTAAGTCTTTTTGCGGTGTTTCTTTGGTTTTTAGTGAGTAGTCCTCGTGAAGTAGACATATTGAGGGCAAAAGAGGAGATATCATTCGGTAGTAAATTATTTTCCGCTATTCTCTTCATGCTTATACTGATTGAACCAGCTGCCCTCCTCGCGGTCAGCTCCCTACGCATGATCTACATCCTAAACGCCATTCGTCGAGGAGACCTTGCTCACTAAAATCCCCTCGCGCAACCTCAAAATACCCCACCAATTAATGTATCCACTGAGACGAAGGAGTATTCGCTAATAGAAGTAGAGCCTGCTCAGAGATTGAAGGTTTTGGCGATGGATATGCCACAGATTGATTTAGGGCATCTTTGCTGGTTTCTCTAAATTGTTCCGCCGATGCTGCGAGCTTGTCGAGAGTTTCATCTAGAACGATCCCCGAGGCGAAGAGCCTTATCGGGCCAGATAGAGCGTCTCCTTTATGGCTGTCAGCCCAGGAGACGAGTCCTTCGACATCTCGGTCTTCGAGGTAGCCTATCAGCTTCTCATCCTGCCGACCCGATTCATCGATGAATTGGGATAGGAGTGAATAAGCTTGCTCAAAGTAAACCGAACGGAACGACCTCATAAGGGACTCCTGAAAAAACTCCCTATCAACCTGGGGTTACACTTATAACCACTCAGAGACGAATATGGAGTTATTGTTTAGGCTGTCCGATCGTGGTCCGACCGACACGCCGTTTCAGAGAGTTATTCCCGAGGCGCGTCAGAATGTGCTGTTCTGACGCGAGTAACTTTTTCAATATTTTACTGCGCATTTATGCAACACGCAGTGAAATAACACGCAGTGAAATAACGCGCAGTGAAATAACGCGCAGTTGAATTAATCAACTACTCGCCAACTCGACCGTTATCGAGCCGCAAATCTGCGCTCAACGTCAGCCCAGTTGATAACCTGAATGAAACCGTCGATATAAGCGGCGCGATTATTCTGGTATTTCAGGTAATATGCGTGTTCCCAGACGTCGCAGCAGAGGATCGGGAGGGTCACCCACTGGGAGAGATCTTGGTGTTTTTCTGCAGTTAAGATGTCCAGAGTGTTTGTCATCACATTTTTGACGAGCAACACCCATCCAGAGCCCTCAACGGCGGTACCGGCGGCCTTAAATTGAGCAATAAATGATTCGAATGACCCGAATCGGCTTGTAATTGCATCAGCAAGAGCACCACGCGGAGAGCCGCCACCCTGAGGAGTCATGTTTTCCCAGAAGATAGTGTGGAGAAAATGGCCCGCTCCATGAAAAGCCGCTTCACGTTCCCAATGCTTTACAAGGGAAAAATCTTTTTTCTCACGAGCCTCGGCGAGCTTTGCTTCAGCGGTGTTTAGACCATTGACGTACGCCAGATGGTGCTTATCGTGGTGGAGGCGCATCGTTTGCTCATCGATATGGGGTTCGAGGGCA
>JBIJBT010000048.1:0-21528 GCA_044345055.1 Bdellovibrionota bacterium | reverse complement strand
CCACCTTCGGTGATAGAGGCGATTCGGCTTACTCTTCGCAACGAAGGTCCGCTTCAATCGGGGGAGCTTGAAGATGCCTTTCAGGTTGTTGCCAGCAGGGCTCATGGGCATGTGGCGGCGATCGTTGGAACGATTGATCGCACGGGGCTCGATGGAATGATTTCTGCTCGGCGATGTCGAGAAAAAGATCTCGTAATAGCCATGATAACGTCGCGCATCATTTCGCCATCATCGAAGCTTGCAACCTCTCGAGTTCTAAGTAGTGAGACTGCGTCGAATACCATAAATGACCAATTGGCTCTGGGGAAGGTGACAGAAGATGATCTGTATGGTGCACTTGATTGGTTAGGAGAACGACAACTAGCAATTCAAAAGCGACTTGTAGCAAAACATCTCGGCGGTGATACTCTAGTTTTTTATGACGTGAGCTCCTCCTACTTCGAGGGAAGGAACTGTAAATTAGCTCAGCGTGGGTATTCGCGAGATAGCCGTCCCGACAAGCCGCAAATCGTGTATGGACTCCTCTGTAATAAGGCAGGGTGTCCGGTTGTAATAGAGGTATTTGAGGGAAATGTCAGCGATCCGAGTACGTTTTCAGCCCAGGTAAAGCAGCTAAAAGATGCATACGACATACAACAAATAACATGGGTGGGCGACCGCGGGATGATTACTAGTGCCCGAATCCGTGAGGATCTTCACTGTAACCACGGAGTCGATTGGGTCACGTGCCTACGCTCAACTGACATCTCGGCTCTCATCAACGAGCGGGTTCAGCAATCATTTTTTGATGTGACCGATATGGGTGAAATCGAACACCCAGATTATCCGAACGAACGGCTGATAGTTTGTCGAAATCTGCTGCTGAAGGAGGAAAGAGCCAGAAAGCGAGAGGAGCTCCTTCAATCGACTGAGAGGCTCCTCACAGCCATTAGCAAAGCAACGCAAAGAACAAAGTATCCTCTCCGTGGCAAAGACCGGATAGCACTTCGTGTTGGGAAGGTTATCGGTAAATACAAAATGGAGAAGCACTTTGTAATTGATATTTCAGAGGACGCATTTTTATTTTCGCGCAATCAGGCAAATATCGTCGCAGAGCAGACACTCGATGGCATATACATAATCCGCACAAGCGTAAGTAAGGAGCGGATGACCCCAAAAGAGGCGGTAGAAACGTACAAAAATCTTGCAAAGGTTGAACGCGCTTTTCGCTGCTTGAAATCGGTAGATCTTGCTATTCGCCCTATTCATCATCGAGTTGAGAAGCGAGTCCGAGCACACGTTTTTCTTTGCATGCTCACCTATTATATCGAGTGGCACATGCGACAAGCCCTCGCTCCTCTTCTTTTCGAAGACCATAACAAGCACGGTGACGGCACAAAGCGCGATTCCGTTGTAAGTCCCGCTACTCGCTCATACGCAGCTCGGAAAAAAGCTGCACGTAAAATCAATGACGAATCACTTCCCGTCATGAGCTTCTCGTCCCTCATCAACAATCTTTCTTCAATCGTTCAATCGACAATCCAGCCCTCCTTTACCGGGGCACCATCATTTAAAAAGACTACTCTCCCAACCGAACTTCAACTCAAAGCTTTTCAGCTATTGAATGTCACTTTGTAGACAGTAGAACGCTACTTGGATATGGATTTAGTGTCGGATTTTAGGGGGTTATGTTGCTTGGGGCGGGGAACTTCGGCCTAACAGTGAGAGGTATAAAAACCAACGGATCATGGTGGTTAGAATCGTTAATTACGTCTACCTCGTTCCCTGCAGAGAGAACGATGAAGAGTTGTTTCTTAAGACGATAATCCCGTCACGGAAAGCAACTAAGCAGTATATTGATAGAGGTGGTTAATATGAGCCGAGACAAGCACGATGAAGATGAGATTCTTAAGTCTTTTGACGATGGCGAATGGCAATCTGTTGGTGATCCACACCGTCGTATCGATCTAAAGGAATACGCTCGCGCTACTCTTCTCAAAGACAAGCGGATCACCTTGAGGTTGTCTTCTGGTGATTTGATGGCAATTCAGTCGATAGCCGTCGAGGAAGGAATTCCATATCAAACACTCATCTCGAGTATCGTACACAAGTACGTCACGGGGCGGCTTGTGGATAAGCGGAATTAGAGAGGCTCGCACAGGGTTGCAAGCTCGAAATAAGGACAAACATTGATTATGTACCCGGCTGCTCAATTATGCCTCTGGCGGTGATATTTGAGCTTATAGAACCACTGGAAATATTTAGCAAAACTTCCGTGATTGATACTTAGCGGATTCGTGCGTCGCGGGTCCGGTGCTGATCAAAGCTGCGTTCAATTTTACCCTATCTCTCTGGATACCGATTCCCGCTGCAATCCGTCTTGATGACGGGCTCTGCTTCCCGTACGGTCCATACTCGAAAGTCCCAGCCCATGCGGGTTCCCTCACTACTGTTATCAAGGCCGTTCCTTTTATCTTCTATTTATTATGGCTAGGCCGTTGGGGGCCACGGGCGAATAGTTAGGCGATGTAAGTCCTACATAACTATATAGCTACATAGCGCTGTAGCCATATAGAAAAGTTGGGGTCTACGACCTATGGAATGGATCGGCTTGTAGAGAGATAGGATGGTAAGGTTTTTTAAGGGTAGAGTGAGTGACGGTTCCCGTGTAGCTACATAAATATATAGCAGCGTAGCGTTGTAGGCATATAGCCATATATCTACGTAGCTACATGCCTACAACGCTACGGGATTCGTTGAAGAAATGGGTCGTTGGTCTTATGGTGGGGCGCCAAGAATATCGGGGTGATTAGCGGGGCAATTTGGTGGTAGTAGGTATGTAGTGGTGTAGCTACATAGCCACATTTTGGTGTAGGCTTAAGGTTGTTTGAGCAAGAGTTATTAGGACATATTAAGTAGTTAGCGATTTAGTTAGAGCTATATAATCACGTAGCTACAAAGAGTATTCCGCGATAGAATGGTGCTTGCTCCATGCCTTTGAGTTGTTGTAGTAATGTAGCTACATAGTTGTTGATGGTGGTCATCTAAGTGAATGACGAGCATAGGGGGAGGAGCATGGCAAAGGAAAATCCGGGATTAAAGACAATCGTCGTCGGTGTGGGGAATCAAAAAGGCGGGGTAGGAAAGACTACCATGACTGTGCAAATCGCCTGTGCGCTTGCCGAGCGAGGTCGGCGAGTATTGATAGTGGATCTTGATGTTAATGCCGGAGCAACCAAGCACTTCGGAGTGAAGCCGGAAGCGTTCCTTGGCACGTTCGAGATATTGGTCGGAGATGAGGACCCATTGGATGTGGTTCTTACGAATGACGACGAGGAAAACACGTTGCCTGATAATCTTCACCTTATCGCAGGTGGGCGAAAACTAGAGTCACTCGAGGAGAGGCTAAGACAAAAAAAATCGAAATTTGATGACGTTCCTCTTCACGATTGTCTCAAGCCGGTGATCAATCGTGTTCGAGGATATTACGATTACGTGCTGCTCGATACCCCTCCGAGTGCTCCTCTTCCGATCATCGCAGCGTACAAAGCGGCAGATGGTTTTCTTCTGGTAGCCATTCCCGAGGGGCTAGCTATTCAGGGATTGAATGAGGCTTTATCGGATATAGCCGAGGTTAACAAATATCGAACCCCACCTCTCTTTTTAGTGGGAATAGCAGTCGGAGCGGTGGAGGGAAGAACCCGTCTGAGTAGAGAGCTTGTGGCCTATGTGTCCGGAACTTTCAAAGATCATCATCTTGTTCCCCCCATACCACGATCGACGATTATTCCAACGGCTCAGACGCAAGCAAAGACCGTTTTTGAAGTCGAGCCAGCCCATCCCATAACTAACGCTTTCCGTGATTTGGCATCGAGTTTTGAGGAGAAAATTCAGAGTATATTCTTTTCTGAAGGGTCCACTCATCCTTTCCCGGAGACAATAAATGGCTAAGCGCGCCCCGATTTTGCCGGAGGGCTACAACCCCGTTGGTGAGGCACTCAAAAAGGCGATTACGCAGCAAGTCCCCGTAGCTGGCGAGCCTGAGCAAAAGAATGCTGATGCGCCGGAATTGGTGATAGTCGAGCGAAGAAAAGACGCAGAGGAGACGCCGAAGCAATATTCTTCATCACTATCGGCAGAAGAAGAGGAGACATCCGAAGTCTATGCGGGAAGAGAGCTCAAGCAGACCTCTTTTCGCTTTCGGTGCACTGATAATGAGCGAAGGAAGTGGCATTTAATGTCTCAGGACCTAACGGGAGAGCACAGCCAGCTCTCGCACTTTGCTCGAGCAGCGTTCATGTTGTTTGATCATGCCTTCGAAGAACTCCAAAAGCGGAGCCCAGAGATCAGAAGAATGCGATATCCCGCCAAGAGCGATCACTTGGGGCAAGCCCTTTATGAGCAACGACTAGCGGTATACCTGTTCGAGGCAATTAAGGCGGCGGGCCGACCAAGGAGCTAAGAAACCGCTGACGTTGATGAGCGCTCTTTTTGAGTATTTCGTCCTTTCTGTTGATAGCTTGATCTCTATTACTCATCGGTATAGAGGTCACGGAAATTACTTGTTGGAGAAGTAGTTGGGCCTTTGAGGGCAAAAGGTGCTCTGTGGTACGTGTAAATTGCTGTAAATTGCATCGATAATTTGCGCACTTTTTGCACAATTATTTTGCGCATATTGCCCAGGTTAGGGTAGCAGAAAGTGGTGGCTGTGGAACATCGGAGAGAGATGAGGGTGAGTAAATTCCCAGGGTGTTTATCTACTTGATAATACAGGGGGTCGCTTAATTAGAGAGGTGTAAATAGGGTTGATGAACGAGAATAAATTTCGTGGAACAAAGGGTTTATAGGAGCTGTCGGGTGTTTCTTGGATATAGTGTATTACAGGTTAAGATTTCTAACGTCCGATAAGTAAATGTTATCGGATATTAGGATGTGCAAGAGCCTGATATTGTTGGGTTTTATGTTGTTTTGTTTTTTTAGCGAAGTTCCTGAAGAGCTCGTTCTATAGACTCACGAATGAACTTCTGGTAACCAATTCCCCTCTTGTTAGAGGCCAACTTGATGGCGTCTAGGAGCTCTTTGGAAAGGCGTATGCTGACCATTGTGTCTTTGGGGGCAAACTCGAAAGATACAGGAGAGAAATTTGCCCTGAAAGTTTGGGATGTTAATAACTCCGAGAGATCCTCCTCAAGGAGATCCTCTGCCTCTCTATCGGTTGTCATCTTTGGCAGTTTCTTCATATTTCTTTGCCTCCTTGTCGCGCATGTATCTTGCTGAAATGGGACGAATGAGACCATTTCTCACAGTGAAAGCCACAAACATCGGCCTGCCCGAGGGTGACCGGCCCACGGCTAGGAATCTTTGTTCTCCAATCGAATGCTTGATGTCAGGTCCAACGTAAATACCTACTTGGAAGAACGCCTCAATTTCTGCGATGGACAAGCCGTGCTTCTGGCACTTTGCGGTGTTACCCTCATCCCAATTGAAGCCTTCTACTTGAATAGCCATACAAACATAATAGCAAAGGTATATACGAATATCAATCCAAAAGAGGTTGTGTCATCCATCGCTGTGACCAAGGGCGTTAGGATCCCTTTAGGGGGCCTGGCATGAGTCGTGGCACAGCCTCTATGAACCTGGCCAGATCTGTGGATGTTAACTCGAGCAGGGAGAGAAGCCCCGCCCGCATTATCTCACTGTGATTAAGCATCCGGGCGTCAGTGGAGTAATTGATTCTGCGCTCGATCTCGTCGAGAGCCTTGAGGTCAGAGTGGGTCAGGGAAATAGCTTTGAATACTCTTTGCTGTTTGCCAACCTTTTTGAAGGAGTTATTCCTCATCGATACCTCTTGCATTAGCTGCCGATGATTAGAAGGGAGCGAGCGCTCTCAACCATATCAGAGTTGACTATTGGCATTCTGTTAATCTCAGCTATTCGAGTAATCTGATCAAATATTCGGTCAATTAACCTAAAATTGCCACTGGTTATCCTTACGATTGAGGAAATGGTCTCCTCTGCCGCTTGATGTGACTCGTCTAGTTTGAGTTTTGTACGACTGAGCTGGGCCGCTATGACTTCCCTTACATCCTGCTCATCGAGTGGGAGGAATTGGTGGAGGAACCCGACTCGCGAGTAGAGCTGCTTGTGTCGAGCGAGACGTCTCTCAATACCTGGCATTCCTATGAGGATTACGGCAACCCTCTCTTCATCATGAATACTTCGTATAAGCTCGAAGCCATTGGTGCAAAGACGATCTGCTTCATCAACGACCAAAATATTGTACCCATCCTTGAGGATACTTGATTTCAGTGGTTTGCCTTGTCGCCTAAAGTTCTCGATGGCCCTCTTCCTCACATAATCAAGTGACTGTCGAAGCCGACCAATTTCGCGGTATATCGAGGGTGGTGAATTGACCACGGGAGCGGTGTAATAAAGCGCCCTACAGTAAACGATAGCATCTGGAGGTGGGCCGCTGAACTTGGAAAGATTGAGCCTGGTCGGCATGTCAAAAATGTCCCAGCCAGTGAAATGGGCGGCGGAGATAGTCTTGCCGACACCTGGTTCTCCATGGCACAGTCCGATGTAGCAACTCTTCTTACAAGCACTGCAAAACTCAGAAAATCGCTTGTATTCTTGGGTTGTTATGAATGCAGGGAAGAGGGGTTCATGTTCTTCGAATTCGTCGGGAATCATTAGTCGCACTCGTAAAGCTTTAGACGTACCGGAGCCTTCTGTTCCTTGTGGGAGCGTTGACGAGGTTGTCCTGATGAGTGAGGTTTTGGTTCCGAATCTGCAATATGCTTCTTGTGCTCTCGAAGTACCTCCTTGAGGTCGTCGTGTCGCTCCGTTCGGGCTTTGATAATTAATTGCAGAGACGGGGGATCTCCCCCCAATTCTGGACAAGCAGCGTAACAGCAGAATTTTTCACCGGAGTAAACTCTGATCTGAGAGAGATCGCGTGGGTCGTATCGGATGGTAACCGTTTCTCCGACGATCCCGGCAAAATCGATGGAAATATAACGTCTTCCTTGAAAGCGGATTCCATCTTGGTGTACGACTCTTGATGTCGGGCACGTTAGTAACAAAACATCTAAATTATCTATTGATTCTGGCATCATCGGGATGAAGTTACTGGCCAACCAGCGTGACCTAGGAGACTCTCCTGTGCCGCTATGTACTGATAGGTTATATTCCTCAACTATGAACCGCTGAAGCTCCATTTCCAACTCGCTGAGTGAGAGGAGTTTTCCTTTTGGCTTATGACCATCCGGAGCGTAACCAGGGAGACGGGATAGAAGAACCTGATTAACAGTGTTAAAGAAGCGCTCAATTTTACCTCTCCCCCGAGGTTCTCCAATGCGAGAAAAGATAAGACGAATCTTGAGCTCAATACCAGCTCGCTCGAGATGTCTTGAGGTAAAATCGCTGCCATGATCGACGTATAAGACCAATGGGATACCACAGACCTGCCAGCCAGGCAGCCCCTTTTGCCAGATAGCTTGTCGTAGCGCTAGGGCGGTATGAATTGCTGAAGGTGCCTTAAGCGACACTGAATAACCGGCGATAATTCGGCTATAGTCGTCTTCTATGATGGTGAGCCACGGGCGTACGATCCTTTTACCTTCTCGTACGTACAAATCTAACATAGTGTGATCAGCTTGCCACACCGAGTTGGGATGAAGTGCCTCTTGGCGATGGAGGAGGTCAAATCGGTCTTTGTAGGCTTTGGTTCCCTCAAGCGCTAGGGTTGAGAGAGCAGGAGGGATCTCACGAATTATGTTATAAACCGTCCGGTAGCTTGGTGCTGGTTGATTCTTATTGATACAGATCTCTTTGATTTTTCTATATATTGTTGCATGAGATACCTGAGGGCGCTGAAGGGCAAACCCCCTTACCAGTTGTTCGAGTTCTTGGCAGAAAGTTCGGCGAGAACCACCATCTTTTCTCGACTTGCGAGCAAGGCCATGGAGGCCTTCTTGTTTGTATCGTGAAATCCAGTAATGAATTGTCCGGCGAGCAATCTGACGTTCAGCAGCCACCTTCGTGACCTGAGCCTCATCATCCAGGCACTGTCTCACCACATCATATCGCCAGAGGGCTATCTCTAATCGCTCGTCGGAAAGAATATCTTCAGACACGGAATCTCCGAGGAGAATGAACTAGTCGCGGCGATATCATACCTCCCTGCCAAAATATGCGCAAAATAATTGTGCAAAAAGTGCGCAAAATAATTATTCAAATTACAAATTATTTTGCGCACATTTCTCAGTAGGGGGTAACAATAGGTTAGGAATCGTGGAACATTGATGGGTAGTACGAGAAGTAAGTTTTTCGCTGTTCCACGAATCTATAGATAATTGATATTACAGCTATATATCCGTGGAACATAAGCTAGAGAACCCCAAAAATCACCCTCAAATACCGCCAAAAAAGGGCGTGGAACATACCTTTTAGCGGTCTTTCTCATATAGTGTATTACAGATTGTTTTTATAGGGATTGCAAGGCGTTAACTTCTCTTTAATGTCCGATAAAGTTTAATTATCGGACACTAAGATTGGGAAGGCGTTTGGGTGTGGAAGGGGTTTTTTTGGGGGTTTTAATGACCAGTTGAATCGGGCAGTGGCGTTTTTAAGCTTCCCAAGCACTGAACTCCTCAATGGCTTTTAATTTGAGGCAATTCGTACCGCCGACCGCTGGAGGAGCAAAAAGACAATCACCGTTTTTTATTCCGCTCTTAGTGTATACTGCTGGGTGTGGATATCGCGGGGGGCGCGGCGGGGAAGTTGGAAGAGGCGGCCCTCTCCGCTATCAATGAACCTGGGGCAAAAAGACAGAGTATGGAACAACGGTATTCAGTAGTTATTCTGACCGATCCTAGGAACGTTGTAGACGAGCGACTCTCCCTCAACGATAAGAATGAGCTGGTGGTTGTTGGTTCAGAAACAGTCGTGGGTGGCCATACGGAGGATCAGATTATCGCCGATTTTCTCAGCGAAGAATTCTCAGTTACCCTCCAAGACTACCGTGATTCTCTTGATGGCATCAAAGCTGACGTCATCATGGTGGGTAGGAATTGGCCTCTAGAGAATCAGGACCATGACGAGTATCAAACGTGGAAACGGCTATTCATACAGGAGCACCGAAACGTAACGTCGACGGTGCCTTTGTACAACTCACCGGACGGACACGGAGATATCGTTGGGAAAGATCACCTAGTCCGCTTATATCAGGATAAGGCTGATGACGGGATACTGGGGCAACATATTATTCCGACGACCTTCCTCCGCCAGGGTATGGCCTCAGCCTTTCCCGAGTATGAACACTACGTCATAAAGCCGATCGATGGACTCAGCTCGCTTGGCTCGAGTGTGGCAACACGTTCAAACTTCCTCCTTTTAAGCGAAGATCCCGGTGAAGATTTCTCGAGCCCTGAACCTAAGTTCATAGTCCAACCTCTTCTGGAGATAGAGAAAGAGATCTCTTTCTACTTTGTAGACGGTGAGCTTCAGTACTGTCTTGATTTTCCGCCGAAGATACCTGAATGGCGCCCACCGCTACCGTACCAGCCTTCTTCTGAAGAACGGGTAGTAGCAGATGGTTTTATCGATTGGAACAACATGAGCAGGGGCATAACACGCCTCGATTTTGCGAGGACTTCCGATGGGCGGTTTTACCTCCTTGAGATAGAGGATTTTAATCCCTACCTCTCCCTACCCGATATCCCCGAGGAGCTGAAAAATAAACATCTCGCAGCGCTTAGCGCTTCGTTGAAAAAGGTTCTTGAGGAATAAACTGCCTGGTACCTCGCCACGGTGATTTCTGGTGTCAGATTCAGAGATGATATCGAGGTGAATTCAGACAATCAGGTCACCGCTTGATCCGGTTCTTGAACACCAGATTTGACAATAGCTCACGACGCAGTGAATGGTGGTCTACCTCTATCAGGGTTGGATTGTTCAAACGAAGCATTTTGCGCCGACGGAAATATTGGAGAGCCGTGCCTTGATTGAGATTCGAGCAGCAACTGAGGCGGATGTGGTGAATGTGACGAATGTGCTCATTCGGTCGGTGAAAGAGGTGGGGTTCTCCTATTATTCGCCGGAGCTGACGGCCGAATGGATTGCTGAGTTTTCTGAGACAGAAACACGGAAAATCATCACGTCAGAGGATTATCATGTAGTCGTTGCATGCCTAGCGATGACCATGGTTGGTGTCGGTACCCTCAGCATTCCAGGCTCAAAAATTGAGCATTGCTATGTATCGGGCGCAGGAGCAAACTGCGGAGTCGGCTCTAGAATTCTTGCAAGCCTTGAAGCAAAGGCGGTGGCTTTAGGTATGACTGCGGTTGAGCTCGAAAGCTCCGACGGGGCGCAACGTTTCTACGAGCGGAACGGCTATCACTTAGCGGGCGAAGCGAGATTGTTCCGCGGGAAGTTCGTTGTCTATCCTTATGCAAAAGCGCTTGTGTAAGGATAGACAACGCAGTGCCCCTTACCTCTATGCCCCTGAGGTAGAGAGAGGGGGGGTCGGAGCTGATGCGGTAAAGTCCCGATCTAGGTCATATAATTTCTGAAAGTACTGATGATTTCTCGTAGTGATTCAGAAAAGTGCTCTATTTTTTCAACTCTCACAAACGGGGGAATATAACACTTGTCTTATGATACCAAAGAGCAAGCCTTGAAGTGGGGCGAAAATCGGGGTCCAGCCCATACTTTGTACGAGAAGCCAGCGATCTACGGAATGCTTCCCCACAACTTGACCGGGGCTCGGGTGTTGTCAGTCGGTTGTGGATTCGGTGAAGAATGCCAGTTCATCGCCCAACGCGGGGCAGAGGTTGTTGGAACAGACTACTCGGAAGAAATGATCTCCATAGCTTCCTCGAAGTTCCCGCAACTTACTTTTGTTAAGGTTCCCATGGAGGAGCTGGCTAACACTTTTCAGCCCGCTTCGTTTGATATCGTCTTTAGCTCGCTTGCTCTACACTATGCGCAGGATCTCAGAGATCCGCTTGCTCAGTTTGCTAGAGTCTTGAAGGACTCCGGTGAGGTGATCCTCTCTACCCACCATCCGGTATACTGGGGCGGAGAACGGGCAACATCCGCCAAGGAAAAGATGGGACTTTTGGGATATAGGCGAGACTGCGGAAACGGTCGGACGGAGCACTTTGGTGACTACCTGGCGGACAGAAAAATCGTTACGCAGTTCGGAGATACCTTTGACGTAATTTTTTTCCACAACTCGCTGAGTACCATGCATCGTGCTGTGCGTAGTGCAGGGTTCTATGTAGATGAACTTGTTGAACCCCGCCCGCTCGAGAAATGCCGGGAAGAGTTTCCTGAATTCTTCGAAACCGCAAGTCGGGTGCCCCTGTTCATTCTGCTTCGTCTCAAGAAGCTCAATCTTCCTTGAGGGAGCTATAACCGAATCTGGTGTTTAAATGCCTCATTACTGAGAGAAGTTCCAACCCCCGTTCGCGTTGCGCGCCAACGGATGTCCACTACCTTTATGTTCAAGTTTTCCAGGCAAGGAACAACCCCAGCTTCTTAATGAAACGGCGAAAGAGAAAACAAAAATTACATACCTACTATTTGTCTAAAGGTTAAAACAGACAGGCACATCGTCTTCATGCCCGAGACCATTGCCATAACCAAACGCCTTTAGTGCTTCCGCGATTGTATCTTTTGGCACAGTGATCTCTGGAGACTTAGTTGCACTTGCGATGGCTACAACTTCCCAGCCAAGCCTCATGCGGCCGCACGGGTCAGCCACCTTGTTCTGAATGGCGACTATATTCCAAGTAACATCATCGAAGATGAACAGCGCGGACAGCTCTTTGTCTTTTGACCAGCCCAATTCAATTAAGACCTTATTTCCAAATTCATCACAAACCGCTTTTTTGTCAGAATAAAATAAGAACATTAAAACATCCAAGAATTTATCACATTACGAGTACGCATTGCTGAATAGAATGCAGTGTAGAAGGTTCTCGACCCGTTTCTGGAGCTCACGGAACTGCGCAATCGGGTACGTCACTTCGGGAGCGACCGGCAGCTTAGGAGTGGGCGGGGTTGGTTCCACAACCGGTGGGAGGGAGACTGATGGCAGAGGTTCGGGCTGTACGGCTTGTTGTTTGGCAAGATGTACCGTCGCCCTCAGAAGGTCCAACAATTCCCTCGACGGACGTAGCTCAGCCAGTTCCTTGAGGACTTCGCTCATTTCTGTCCCGAGAGAAGCAGCTTCAGGGTTTGCAGGAGGCGTCCGCAGTTCACCTAACCCCCGGTCTCTCTTTCCTTCTCGCGACACCGCCTCTGGACTCATACTCAAATTCCCCGAATTACAATCTTGCTTCAGCACCGCAGCCGCCGAGACACTCTCGCCAAACCCGCTACAGATTACCATATCCGCGACTCCCTCGTCCCGCGCCGGAAGGAAAATCGGGAGCCTCAACTCGTCGGGTTTGGCCTTCAAAGTTGTGAGAAGAACTTTCAATAATCCTTTGAACGAGCTACGAAACATGTTCTCCTACGAGGGGGGCTATGCTCCGCTTTGGTGCGCCAAGATTGGCACCCCGACTGAGGAGGGGGGGGTCGGGAGTGAAAGGGGTTTTGGGTTTTTCCGATGGAAATGAGACGAATCAGCGGGGGACGAATCAGGAGCAGGCGCACGGTGCGGGTCGTCGCGCGCGGCGCTGCGATTATAGGCCCAGTGACAGTGAAGATTCCGAAGGTGAGGCGATGCGCCTCAAATTAAATGTCCTCGAACGAAAAGGATTCAGCAAATCGTGAGGGGCGGTTGACTCAAAATTCATGTCCTCGAAACGTAGGAGGCATGAATGAACGAGCAAGAGAAGCAGTGTATTATTGGGGTGTTTCGTGGGCGCTCCTTTATCGATGGTGAGTTAAGTGGGAAGAATATGTCTGACTGGGGGCTATGATTTAGCCGACTGTAGCGCCCTTGCTGCAGCAACGGTCCCCATTCCTCCCCCCACCATCATCCCACCAACAAAAGCCACCATCCCCAGCACCACCGCAGCCTTGGACCTCTACGCCTCTGAGATAAGGAGGTTCGGGGAAGGAATATTCATCATCCCGGACGACTACACCTCCGAGAAATAGAGGTCAAGGCGCGGGGAATCTCTCATGCGGAGCCATCTCGTCGATACGACGCTCTTACCTTCCGAAGAGTAGCTCTGACAACCCCCACTCCCCTTTTGCGGGATTTAAACTCTCTCTCGCCAGACTAAGTCTCTCCTGGGCCCTTTGAATGAGGGAAGGTGGTGAGCGAAGTGGTTTAATTTCTGCCACGCCGGTTGGCGTGTTCGCCGGAACCGAGACGGCTCTCGGGAAGAGCTGTGGAATAACCTGACGTGCGGTGTCCGCACCGGTGGCCCGCAGCGGCCCCGGTTGTTCGAGGAAGAAGTTGCCCTCGCTATCCCGCCACCGTCGCCCCTTGCCCGGTACGGTTATCCACCCTTCAGAGTACTCTTTTTTATCTCGCATCGCAGAGGGCGGTGTCCCCGCAGCTTTGTAGCGTAGTCTCTGCCAGTGCTCCTTGAGCCCCGTTCCCGTCGACCCCTCTAAAAACCCACTGTACGCTTGAACAGCTGCAACGGGCGCTGTTGCGATACCAACGATATTTGCTCCCGCGAGAAGCCGAGGAACTACCGCCGGAGCTACCCGCTGTGCTACTCCGGTAACGGCGCCGATAACGGGCGATGAAGCGATACCCGCCGCAGCTTGCGTGGCTACCCTCTGCGCAGCTGCGCCGACATTCCCTTTGCCGAGTTCTCTCCACGCTTCTGGATCGAGCAGTGGGACTGCTCCTGCGAGAGTTGCCGCGCGCACGGCACCTCCGCGAATCGCCTCCCTGACTTGGCCGAAACTTCGCGCATCCGTGATGGCGTTCAAAGCCGCAGCCGCAGCCGCCGCATCGTCACTTCGCCCGGGCAAGGCGGTGCCATTAACCTTGAGACGAAATTCCCACATCCGCGCTGAACCACGCTGCCCGTGGCCTGAATCTACCCAATTCCGAACCCACCGGTCATGTTCCTTTAGTCCCACCAAAGGCCATCCATCGTTAACAAGCATCGTAGGATAGCCTGGGACCTCACGCGTCAATGCAACGCGAACCCCCTGCTCGTA
The DNA here is from genome assembly GCA_044345055.1 of Bdellovibrionota bacterium. Taxonomy (GTDB): domain Bacteria; phylum Bdellovibrionota_C; class UBA2361; order UBA2361; family OMIW01; genus OMIW01. Next base: position 7,407 of record JBIJBT010000048.1, on the reverse strand, counting down.
CTCATCGGCTGCAGCCGCCCCCCACTTCTTCGCTCGCTCTCGAGCCTCGTGCAGGCCCTTCAGGTAGTCTTCTTGGCTCATCCACACTGGGGCGCCTGGCAACTTATCCGACTTCGAGAGAATGAATTGCCGCTCCATTCGGGAACGCTCCCTCAAGACCTCGACAAAGTGATGCCTCGCACGGCCCTCATCGACCTCGGGTTCGGTGGGCATCTGCATAAACTGCTCGATTGGGCCAAAAGGGAGGGTCCCCGGCCGAGAGTATCCGCCTTTAATGGTAATCTTATCCGGATTTTGATGGATGTATGCAGCGAGATTGTTTACAGGGGTGTATACTCCGGGATAGCTTGTGGGACCATCTCCCACCTCACCTCTCCCTTTCGCCTCGTTAACCTGCTTGGCAACCTGGGAATAGAATTCTACTCCCCTCCGCCTGAGCTCAGCTATCTCCTCGCCAGTCATCGGCGGTAACTGGAGACGTCGAGGGTCATTTACGGGTAGGTGCCGATAAGGGCTGTTCTTCGGGTCTCTCCATTCGTTCAGGACTCTGGCGCCACGACTATCGAGGCTTTTTCCTAAATCATTGAGCACCTCATCGAGGGGTCTGTTACTCCCCAAAGCCTCAACATCATTGACAAACCCGGAGGCGCCTGATCTTTCTCGTAATAGAGCTGTCCCAACAACATCAACGACCGTCTGCTGTGCCTCACCTCTCGCCGTGGGCCACACGTTACTGAAGCGATGGGCAGCATCGTGAAGAATAATAGGGGGATCAGGAAATGCATCTCCTCCTGGGAAATAATCCTGGACAAACCCATCAGCTAATTCCTTAACAGTTGCACTCCCAGAAGCGATTGACGCCGGAGTCCCCCCCCCCGAAGATGGCGAATTTCCCTTGCTCTTCTCAAAAATAGTACTCATGTAGCCCCGGTCCTGTGCACGAAATCGTACCAGGGTTATGCCTTGCCACGCGGAAAAGTAGCGAGTTGCCTCAAATTAAAAGACATTGAAGAGTCGGTGTTTTGGGAACCTGAGAAGGTCGTTGCCTCATCGAAGTGGTCATGAAAAAGGACCATGACAAGATGACGATGAAGGATAAGCGGAAGTATATCAGTAAGATAGCGCGAAGGTACCACAATAGTGACAAGAAAAAGAGGGGATTGATTCTTGATGAGTTATGCGAAACCTTGGAGTTATCAAGGTGTTATGCGATTAGGTTGATGAATAGTGGGTACAAACGGGCTCGCAAGAAGCCCGGGCGGGCATCCCGTTATCAGTCGCCTGAGTTCATAAAAGGGCTAAAACAGATCTGGTTTTGCTCTGATTGGGCGTGTGGCAAGCTGTTAAAATCGGCGATTCCTCTTGTGCTTCCGCACCTTGAGAGGCGGCATCAAAAGGGGGTCAGTGAGGAGGTGCGGTCGCTGCTTCTGGCGATTAGCGCAGCCTCGATAGATCGGGTCCTAGCGCCGTACAAGGCCAAATACCGGCGCGGGAGGAGTCTGACCAAGCCGGGCAGCCTTTTGCGCTCTCAAATTCCCCTATCGACTGAAACATGGAATATTACCGTTCCTGGCTTTGTAGAAGCAGATACTGTGGCGCATTCTGGATCTTCATCGAAGGGACCGTTTGTTCTGACTCTAACGGTTACTGATATTGCAACTCAGTGGACGGAGAACCGAGCGGTGTGGACCAAGGTTGCCGTCAACGTGGTTGAGGCGATTCGAGACATTGAGGCGGCGCTGCCATTTCCGATTTTGGGATTTGACTGTGATAACGGGTCGGAATTTCTCAATGATCATCTGGTCAGATACTTTCAGGGAAAGAAGATAGGTCTTTCTCGGAGCCGTCCCTACAAGAAGAATGATAACGCGCATGTAGAGCAGAAAAACTGGACCACGGCGCGAGCACTCCTTGGGTATGTGCGACTTGAAAACCCCGAGCTCGTGCCCCTTATCAACGACATCTATGCCAATGAGTGGTCTGACTGGAAGAATTTCTTCTGTCCGAACATGAAACTCAAGGAGAAGATTCGGGTGGGATCGCGGATTGTTCGTAAATACGACAAACCAAAAACCCCGTATCAAAGAGTTCTCAAGAGTCCGGAAATTTCAGAAGCAGTCAAAGAGCAACTCAGGATACGATATGAGAGCCTCGACCCGTTCGCCCTCCGTGAGCGGATCGAGCAGAAACTAAAACGGGTAAAGGCATTAGCAAGTACCACGTTCGATGACTGGCTAGCGGCTCAGGAGAGTCAGTAGGCTCGACCACTAACGAGCGGTCGGTGGCCCGATGGGAGTTATCCACAGGGGGCGTGCTCAAGGGGTCTTTGGAGGACCCAACGCCCGCCCCCTGTGGATAACTCCCATCGGGAAGAGACTTCCTCGCTGCCCCGGAGCACCCCAAGGCACCTTTTAGAACGGTGCCTCTTCAATGTCATTTTCTAATGAGGCATAACGAATCCGAATTGCCCCCCGAGTTGCCTCAAATTAAAAGCCATCAAAAAGTCGCTATTTTTGGGTAACCTCAGAAGGTCGTTGCCTCCGGGAAACAGAAGATCAGGCCCGTTTCTTCCGAAACCCCTTTATCCCGACAGATTTATCCATCGCAATATTAGGCGTCACCCCGTACACAAAACAGCTCAGCTCCCAAAGGTCCTCAAGACTTTGTTCGGCTTACCTCTATACCTTACCTCTATACCACCTTACCTCTATACCTCTGAGTTATAGAGGTAAGCGATACCTGGGTCGCCCTGATACTTGATTTGATCTAAAACAAGACAACAGCCGTGACCACAAAGGGTGCTCCGCCCCTGATCCAGCATTGACTTTGACAGACTCGGGTGCAAATCTCTTTGAAAACGCTGATGCGACAAAGTCTCTACTGGAGCAATATTTCGATGTCCAAGTTAGTGTTTCTGTCATCGCTTGCGATCGTTATCCTGATCGTTGGCGGTAGAACTCTGATGCAGGGATCAGCCAGGCTTGGCGACCACCCCGCGAGACTAAGATCACCCAGATCACCCTCGCAGGACAAATGCCCCGCAGTCGACCTGCTTCCTATCGGGGGCAAACCAAAAAAACTGGAAATCCTAAACGGCATCCTTCGTGTTAAAGATCCCTTCCTTGTTTTCGAACGTGAAGGCGTTCATTTGACGAGCAGTGTTGTGCAACCCGATCATGGGGAAGCCACCCTGCTTCAAGCCGCCAATGGAGAAATTTTTGCTGTCGGCGACCAGACGTCGTACCAGGTTTTTTTGGAACAAAAGGGCGAAACCGTGTCTCTCAATACCCGTCCGTTGCCCACACTTCTTCGCGCGCCCTGCGGTTTCTGGAAGTGGTTCGGACTGTGTGACCTAGCTGAACAGGAGAGAGCCACCGTCAGTTACGCGGTTTCAGCCGTTTTCATGTCGGGCTACGACGTTAACGAAGTTCACAAATCATTTGTCTTTGGTCTTACCAAAGAGGTCCTTGACCTCAGCAATTCGCCGACCCCCTTTTACCAACGCGATTGCGGTTCCGGCTTTGTTGTTTTGATAGGCAAGAGGGAAACTGCAATCATGGACGGGTTGGGGACGATAAAGCCCTTTAATCCCAATGGCGAAGTTAAGCCCCGGAGCTCTCTCCCGAGGCTCTTTCGCTCAGAGACGTAGAGGTCGGCGGAATAACCACGGTTGCCTGTTAACGCCGACAAAAAAACCGCCCTAAAAAGCGAGTTAAAGCATTGATACCATTGAGCAATATAGGGCCTCAAGGTCTATGTCCCGACGATAAAGAGATTCGCGGCTATTTAATTCCCAGGAGTTACGACGTTTGGGTAACATAATTTTGGTCGAACAGGCTGATTGTCGTGGCTTGTCGGCGCATTGCATATTGCAAATCGCGAATTGCGATGTTATGCTAAATACATGGAAGAACGCTCTGCCCGTTTAAAGCCTCAAGACGTTGTGTTGTTAATCAAACTGCTCGTGGAAGTAGAGCCGCGTCGTCTGGTCGACATCGCGAGTGAATTAGGAATTAGTCAGTCAGAGGTGTCGATGGGGCTTAAGCGCTTGCAGGCCGCCCACCTTTTAGATACGGCGGAGCGCACTCCCTATCGGCGCGCGGCGTTTGAGTTCCTCGTTTACGGACTCAAATATGTATTTCCGGCGACCGTCGGAGCGATAAAAAGGGGCATACCAACAGCCCATTCTGCCTCGCCCCTTGCGAACAAAATAGTAGCCGGCCAGCTTGCCTATGTTTGGCCTCATGAAGACGGAAAAGTTCGGGGTGAGTCTCTTTTACCCCTTTATCCGAGCGTTCCCGATGCGGCGTTAAAGGATAAGAGACTGCATGAGCTATTGGCACTCGTCGACGCTGTTCGCATTGGTAGAGCAAGAGAGCAGACGATGGCGATAGCAGAGCTGAGGACTCGAGTACTCGGAGAATCAGATGAACCCGCAAGTTAGTTTGCTCGAAACAGTTGCCGCGGGGTTTGGAGAACTTCTCGAGAAGGTCGTGTTCGTAGGTGGGATCGTGACGAGCCTCTACATGGATTCTCCGTCAGCCAGCGAACCTCGGCCGACGGAAGATGTGGACTGTGTCGTCGAAGCATTGACGTACCATGAATACGGGGAGTTTGAACAACTGTTGAGAAAAAAAGGGTTTTTAGATGACAGCTCTCCTGGCGCACCCGTCTGCCGAAAGGTTTTTAAGGGCATAAAGGTAGATATCATGCCAACAAAACCAGAGGCGGTCGGTTTTTCAAATAGATGGTATCCAGAAGGCGCTCGTCAAAGAGTCAGACATGAATTGCCCTCGGGAACATTGATAAATATCTTTTCTCTCCCCTTCTTCATCGCCTCGAAATTGGAGGCATTTCTTTCGCGCGGTAGGGTTGACCCCAGGCAGTCTTCAGACCTAGAGGATGTCATATTGGTTTTGGATGGATGTACCGATCCAGCCAGGCACCTGGACAAATTGGACGAAGATGTGCGGCTTTTTGTGAGAGGGGTCATCGAGGATTTTCGACCGGGCGATTTCAGAGAAGTCGTGGGAAGTTGCCTTGAAAGAGAGGCGATCTCTCGCGTTGAGCGAATAGAATGGATATTTCGGAAGTACTTCTGACCTCGTTCCGAACCTTTTTTGAGGATGGTTTCAGTAAATAAAGCAGATGCGACTAGGGATCGTGGTTTAGCCGAGCCCCACCTCTTCCAATCCCTCCCACCATGGCACTATCGTGATATCGCCGACCCTTCGTCGGATCGGTTCGTTACAAAAGCAGTAGCCAATCGCTTCGGGGAAGGATGCGATGGTGGTGCGGAGGTGGGTGAGGTGGCGATCGTGGACTACGTCGGTTGATTTTATTTCGATCAAGACAGGCCTTTCGTTCGGACGTTCGATAATTAGATCAATCTCCAACCCCCGTGCCTCTATTCCTCTGAGGAATAGAGGCACGGGAATAGAGGCACGGGGGTTGTTCTTCTGGAGGACGGGGAAACTATTCATAACGCGTTTTTCGACCGAACTTATAAGGACTAGGACGCATGAAAGTCAGATATTTTGAAGATACAGATACTCTTTATATCGAATTAAGTGACAGAGAGCCTGCTCGAACGGAGGAGTTGAATGACAACGTGCTCCTAGAGCTCGATAAAGACGGTAAGGTAGTTGGATTGACTATCGAGCACGCCAAGCAAGCCCAGGGTAAGCTCGACTTTTCGTACGAGACGGTTGCCGCATGACGACAAGCAGCGGAGGCGAAAATTGTGTTTAGACGCGATACTCCAGCAGTTAGGGGCTGTTCTTCTAGGGACCAGGCGTGAGCTAACCGTAGCGCCCTTGTCGCAGCAACGGCCCCCACCTCATCATCCCCCCAACCTACCTCCTCTATGCCTCTGAGGTAGAGAGGTGGGTAGAGAGGGGGTAGGCATTATGTACAGAATCAATGAATCCTCAAATACCGACTCTTCAGGGGATTTTAAGGTGAGGCACGTCGAGGGAACCTCTTACTGGGTCTACCTTTCTTGTTCCCTGGTCCAAAATGCGGAGCACTCACCAGTTCTTTATTTGCCGCCACGCCAGATTCATTCTGTTGATATCCAACATGATGAATTTCTTTAATTTCAATATTGAGCCAATAACGGGTTGATTTCAGTTCGCCGGTCTTTTTGAGAGCGCCTAAGGTAACCAGCTCTTGTAGGTCACGGGTGGCGGTGGCACGGGAGGTTCCGGTGATGGAAATGTAGTTCTCAGCGCTCAAGCCCCCCTTGAACCCCTCAAGTCCTTCACGGAACATCCGTTCGATAACCTTTGCTTGCCGCTCATTAAACTGACTCCGTGTCCGGTCATAGAGCTTGGTCTTTTCAATCAGGAAGTCGATCACGGTCAGGGTATAAGATTGTGCCTCTAGGACCGTTTTAGCGAAGTATGCCAACCAGTCAGTAATTTCATTATATTTGTTGTTTAGCTCCAATGCGTCGTAGTAGGCCTTACGCTTTCGTTGAATAATCTGAGACAGTGCAACCAAAGTCGGTTCACCAAGGCTTTGCGAAAGCACCTTTTCGGCGAGCGCCCGAGCAATGCGACCATTTCCATCCTCGAATGGGTGGATGCACACAAAGTGAAGGTGAGCGATGCCCGCCCGAGTGAGGGCTGGGAGCTCGCCTTTCTGGCCAGGAGCTGTCTTACGGAACCACGTCAGAAAGCGGTCCATTTCGGCTTTAATTCGGCTGGACGGTGGCGCCTCAAAGTGGATTTTGGGAGTGTGAATTGCGCCGGAAACCACCTGCATAGGGCCGTCGTCAGTCCGGTAGCGCCCCACGTCTTTTAGGTCGTTCCGACCGCTCGCGATCAGTTTGTGCCATTTATAGAGGGACTGGTGAGACAGGGGCTCCGCAAAGTTACGGTAAAGATCGACCATCATTTCGGCAATTCCCCGCTCGGCAGGTTGGACACGGCGATTATCCGTATCCAGGCCAAAATTACGGCGGATTGAAGATTGAACGCTATCACGGTCCAAAAACTCACCCTCGATCTCGGATGTTTTAACAGCTTCGGCCGTCATCATATCGACAACGAGAACTTCCTTTTCTTCATTTTTAAAATGCTTGGAAGAGCCAATCAGAATGCCGGATTGCCGCAAAAATTGGGCCTCCAGCCCAGCAATGGCCTTACGGTCCCATTTAAAATCAGGCCAATCTTCCTGTTCCCAGTTCCAAAGCATGAGTTAAAACCTCCTAAGGTATAACTCATATTAATACCATTTAATGAGCTATATATCTAGCCCTTTTAACTGAACCTGTTCCCCCTCATCGTCCGCCCACCTCTATACCTCTGGGATATGGAGGTAATGGGATGAGAAAAATGTCGTTTACGGTAGTTCTCGAGCCTTTCTTGAAAAAATCGATCTAAAAATATTTCTTCGGTGATA
>JBIJBT010000047.1:0-21695 GCA_044345055.1 Bdellovibrionota bacterium | reverse complement strand
CATCAGGGCGTTGCCAGAGAGTGGTGGCATCCGGACAATATGGAGCGATGAGGGTAGAGGGAGCTTTTTCATGAAAGCTCCAAATTTCACCATCTCAACCGTACCAACGTTTGCGAAACATTGACGTCCGAGAAATTTAGCGAGGTGAACTCGGAATTGTCGCGCGAACCGATCGTGGATAAGCTCCATCGTCGGCATTCGGCCTCTGACGATTCTTTCCTGATTGGCAAGATCAAATCGTTGAGCGCCGCTGGGATCCTCAAGTGGAAGATCTCCCATATCCGACATGTCACCGTCGGAGAGCCCGCGGAGCAGTGAGTTAATTTCGTCCTGGGATAGAATCTGATTCATGGGCTGGCTTTGGTACTCTCTCTTTAGTTCTATTCTTCGATAATCGTGATTGCTGCTACGGACCTATTCTCTAGTCCGGAAGGGCAGGGCTCCTCTCTGAATCCAAACCGCCTTACGAACGGCAATCCAATCGAGGCAGCATTGATTTGACGAAAATCTCTCTCTACGATTTCGTTCTCATCTCCCCTACAGCTCTCGACGAGCATCACTTTCTCCGTTGCGTTCGAGGAACTCATTTCAGCTAATCGCTTAGACATCACCTCACGCTTCATCAAATCCGCCTCGCTGATGAACCAAGGGGGCAAGCTTTGACGATTTTTTGACGGGTCAAGCACCTCCTTACCTATTTGAGCAAAAACTGGACCATGATCTGTGTCAGGAAGGTGACGGTTTCCCGGTTTGTATGCGCCGGTGCTCACGAGAGCGAGAAAAAAGCACAAAAGGAGGGTAATAAGATCGCCAAACGTGATCATCCAGGAAGCCGTGTTGGAAACGGTATTTCGACGAGGAGTTGAGCGATAATTGATTTTAGTTGATGCGGTTGGCTGATTAGTACCGTTTTGGATCATTGGGCGTGCTCAAGAATGAGGACAGGGGCTTTCGTGTGATCTTCATCAAGCTCTATCGCGAGATACGATGAAGGTATTCCAATCTGCTTTGTCTGGTTGCGGAGAGCAACAATTCGTTTGAAGCTCAATCGTGCCGATTTTTTTGTGAACGGGAGTATCAACTGCCCATGAATGTCGTGACGACTTAAAAGCTCTTTTAGTGCGGCAAGCTGGTCTGGATCTGGACTGCTCGAGCTCTCATCAAATAATCGATCAAGACTCACCTTTCCAAGCGGAGCCGTTTTTTGTGAGGTCTCAGATCCCGTCTGTTTCTCAAGCTGGGCTGTCGAGAGTGAGCCGATTATTACCGTAAATACGATTAGGATAAGTCCAGTATATTGAGTGGCAAATGAATTTGCCCGGTTTTCACTATTCCTCTCATCGAAGCGAGATAACCTTTTTCGTTGATACGGCGCAATTAGCGATGGGCGTGGCCGTGAGAGTATATTGCCAGCTGTAGAGCGCAGTTCGAGGCTATCCATCGTACGTGGTCCCCGCGACGAAGCTGCGCAATTTCTGCGATAGCACCGTAGGTGACTCAAGGGTCGCAAGTCCAATTAATCCCTCGATCGTAATTCTTCGGGTGAGCGTTTCTTGGTCATTTCGTGAGCGAAGCTTTCCCGATAGCGGTAAAAAGCAGATATTTGCCGCTAGTGATCCATACAGAGTCGAAACTAACGCAAGTGACATTGAGGGACCCACATGAGTTGGATCGTTGAGCGATGAGAGCATCTGAATTAGACCAATAAGGGTGCCAATTAATCCCATTGCAGGGGCATAGTTACCCATCGCTCCAATAATTGCTGCGGCGTGCTCTAATCGATCCTCGGCTCTCAACATTTCGTTCTCGAGTATTGGGCGAAGATCGTGCATTCGATCTCCATCAGCAGCAATTCGTAAGCCGGTCTGTAAAAATGGATCTTCAGTTCGTAATGCTGCATTCTCAAGCGCAAGTAGACCGTGCTCTCTCACGGTATGAGCAAGATCGATTAGAATCTGAACACGCTCGAACGGGGACGATGCTGTTTGGGCAAAGCAGAGCCTAAGCAATCGGAGGGATTGGTGAACTTCAGCTATTGAATATTGCAAAAGAGTCGCACCTATCGTGCCGCCAAGAACGAGCGCAATACTCGGAATGTCTATGAATTGGCGGGAGGTGGCCACAGTGTATACCGTGAGCAGAATAAGCGCGGTAAGGGCAACACCCATTCCCAGCAGACTCGGTGATGTTCCTCCTAGCCTTGGTTCGGCGTCATAGGAATATGTTCGTTCCGTCATAATACTGACCCCTGAAGCAAGTTCATGCGACTGTGTGCCAGGAGCTCAGCAAAAGTTGTGCCTCGTGCAGGTGTCGGGTGGGCTACCGGTCAACTCTCGCCATCCGTGCAGAGATAGGAAAGAAGTCTAGAGGATTTTTTTGGGCCGATTCCGTGAACGGTTTCAAGAGCTGTTTGTACCTCTTCAGCGGATTGATTCTCGAATTGGTTCAGGCGGGATTGGTTAAGGAGGAGAACGGTCAATTCTGGCGACACTATCGGTAAGATGTGAGCTGCGCGTGGATCGGCGAGCAGATGAGAGCTCACACATCGCCGCTGTGCCAGGAGATGCTCGGAAGCCAAAACAGGGGTTACCTGTACCGACCGATTAGTTTGCGAGGTTTTTTTGAGGGGAATCGCATCAAAAACGATCCGACCGAGCACAAGCGCGGCAAGGATCGCGAGGCAGGGCTCCGGTTTTCTAAGTTTCATTTTAACGATTGCCGCATAAGCCCTGCTGTAAAAAAGTCTAAAGATGTTTTCATTTAAGGTCCGCTGCTGCCAATATACCCCCCAAAAAATCTGAGCGATTATGGGAGGTTATCTGGATTGTTAAGCGCAACATTCTGATTAAGCAAATGTATTTACCTTAGAACCGCTAGCCTGAGATTCTTTTAGTTCCTCAGCGCTGTTCGACCCGCTTCCCTCTGAAGCTTCTTCCCCTTTCTTCACCACAACCGCCTCTGCACCGACCTTTTCGGCGGCTTTCGATTTATTTGTGGGTGCCGATTGAGTGATGACTGCTGCGGCCTGTGCTATACTTCCTATCGATCCGATTGACATAAAAACCCTCCTGGTGGAATGTTCTCCGCTTTACAGATCTCTTTTCGACAGAACGTTGTTTAAAGTTTATAGTTTGCGCCGTGCAACAGAATAATTTTTCCCCTATCAACTGCGACGCGAACGCAACCTTTGGTGTGTCGTCTGAGCTCGTTCAAAAGCTTGCAGCTGAAGCCGGTTCGTGGGGAAACCCGAGCTCGATCCACCAATCAGGTCAGCGCGCTCGGGGGATTGTCGAGGAAGCCCGCGAGATAGTGAGATCTACCGTTGGCGCTGGACATCGAGACACCGTTGTATGGACTAGCGGAGCAACCGAGGCAAATAACCTGATTATTCGCGGCTTTGCCCGATTGGCGCGCCATTCAGTGATAGTCACGAGTCCCTTCGAACATCCCTCCGTACTTGAGGTCGCCCGTCAGGTTGGAGAGCAGTCTGGCTGGAGCTGTAGGCTAATTCCTGCGAGAGGGCACGAGCTTGATTTTGATTCTCTCGGCGAAATTGTGGAGGGCGCAGGAGTCATATCGGTCATGCTCGCTAATAACGAGACAGGCTATATATATCCGATTGCTGAGCTAGTGCAGGCCGTGCGGCGGATAGCTCCCGGTGCTCTGATCCATGTGGATGCAGTTCAGGGGATCGGCCGAATCCCACTTAAAATGGCTGACTGGGGAGTTGATGCAGTTACCCTTTCAGGCCACAAGCTGGGTGCTTTTCCGGGGGTTGGAGCTGCGATCATTCGAGCTGGAATCGTTGTAGATAGGGAGCTGCTGGGCGGAAATCAAGAAAGTGGGATGCGAGCGGGTACTCAACCAGTTCCTGCGATCCACTCCCTTCATAGAGCGTTGTCGAGATTCGAAGAGATGGGCGGAGTGGCGGGACGTGCGGCTCGGATGGCGGCAAATAGAGCAGCCTTCCTTGAGGGGTTAGGCCCGGATATCGGAGTGCTGACGGTGCCTCCGGCGTTACCAACAGTCCCAAACACCGCCAGCATAAGGTTCCCGGGCGTGTCGGCTGACTATCTTGTTGTTGCGGCTGACCTTCACGGGGTGCTGATATCGAGCGGCTCGGCGTGTAGCTCCGGTACGCAGCGGCCATCTCCTGTGCTGATAACGGCCGGTTTATCAGAGCAGGAGGCGCGGGAGACGATTCGTGTATCAGTCACCGATAGTTGCGATGTAGAGAATTTTTGGAGAGCAGGGCAGATCGTTGCAGAGTGTGCAGGTCGTCTTTGCCGAATGGTGAAATTGGCACAAGCCGAAAAAAGCCCCTTTGAGGAGCGTTAATGATGGAGGGTACTTCTGGGAGCGGGCCTTCAGCAGAGAGCCAAACTAGGCATACTATATCTTCTGGGACGGGGGGTATGGTTGCGGTGGCGATGTCGGGAGGGGTTGATTCCTCCGTTGCGGCACTACTCCTAAAGGAGCAGGGGTACAACGCTATTGGTATCTCGATGCAGGTCTGGGATTATCGCAATCATGGCGGTTCGAGCTCGCGCGCTACCTGCTGCGCGCCGAACGATTTCCTTGATGCGCGGCGGGTTGCGGGCCGTATCGGTGTGCCGTACTACGTCTTTAACTTCGAGGAGGAGTTTCGCTCTGAGGTTATCGAGCGTTTTGTTACAACCTACGAGCGAGGCGAAACTCCAAATCCATGCATCGATTGCAATCAACGGGTCAAGTTCCGCGCGCTACGTCAGAGGGCAGCAGGGGTGGGAGCGCCTGTCGTAGCCACGGGGCATTACGCTCAGGTTTTCCGAGATGAGGCGGGATGGCACCTGGCGCGTGGAGTCGATCCAGACAAAGATCAGAGCTATTTTCTGTATAATCTGACGCAAGGTGAGCTAGCTGAAACTCTCTTTCCGGTCGGTGGAATGTTGAAACCGGATGTTCGCGATATTGCTCGTCGCCACGGGCTGGTAACTGCTGAGAAGCCCGATAGTCAGGATATTTGCTTTGTTTCAGGCTCGGTTTCCTCATTCGTAAATCGGATTGGGCGGTCGCATCCACAGCCGGGTGCGATACAGAATCTTATTGGCGAAACGGTTGGCCGCCATGAAGGGGTGCATCACTTCACCGTTGGACAGCGGCGCGGTCTTCAGATTGGGGGTGAAGCAGAACCGTTATACGTTGTTCGGATAGAGCCGGAGTCACGGACCGTCGTTGTCGGTCCGAAGAGTGCACTTGAAAATAGGACTTTTTCGGTGAGTGCGGCAAGTTGGTGTACACCAAAACCACCCGCTGTCGGTGAAACGATAGAGAGTATCGTTCAGGTTCGTCATCGTCATAAGGGTGAGCGATCTCGCATCACTCGGGTAGAACCTGATACGTTTCAGGTGGAATTTATCGAGAATTGGGTGGCAGTGTCGCCGGGACAGGCTGCTGTAGTGTATAGTGTCGATAATCGTACTGTGCTTGGTGGCGGGCGCATTGAACGCCAGAGGGGAGGACTATGAGTGACGATCACGACGCAGGAGACTCTGGTGAAGGGGGGCAGCGCGGAGTGGGCGAAAGCAGCGATGCCCTAAAACGTAGCGATCCAGGCCTTTTTGTGGTTACGGTGAAGAGAAAAAGCCGCACGAGAGTTGTTCCTTCGGCGCACACCAGCTCTTCGGCTCCCAGCTCAACTGCTCAATGTCGCTCGGAGGTAAAGGCGATGGGGGTGAATGAGGGCTATGCAAAAAAGGCTGAGACCAATCCCCAGCCAAAAAAAGGAATGAGAGAAGATAGCATTGGTAGTCGAGTTGTGGTGCCGCTTGGTTATCATCAGCGGCCAACACTTCGGCTTAAAGGCGAGCCTCACGCGAAATCAGATAGCGATGCAAATCGACGGGGCCGCATCGTGCCTCGTCGAAAAGCGGGTCTTATACACGAATCGGGAAGTCTGCCTCCTATTGAGCCTATCGCGCCGTTTGGTGTGCATGAGGAGCCGAAAGAGTTTTTTGAAAGAGCATTTCAGTATCGTTTCTTCGATATGGAGGTGCTTGAACGTGCATTAACCCATCGCTCGATGCATGTAACAGCGGGTGATATCGGTGACTACGAGCGGCTTGAGTTTCTAGGGGATGCCGTGTTGGATCTCGCGATGGCTCATCTGCTGCTCGAAGCGCACTCGAGTGCATCGGAGGGAGAACTCTCGAAGATGCGAGCAGCGCTTGTTAATACGACCACTCTTGCGGCTATCGCTCGAGAGATAAATATCGGCCCTCTTATAAAGCTTTCGCGGGGTGAATTGGCATCGGGAGGGGCGGAGCGGAATTCGATTCTTGCCGATGTCATGGAGGCGGTCATTGGCGCGGTTTATCGAGAAGCGGGTTTTGAAACGGCTCTCAATAGCATCCGCAATCTGTTCGGTTTTCGGATCGTTGAGGTATCGCCAAGCGATCCAAAAACCGAGCTTCAGGAGTTTTTGCACGCGCTGGGTCGTGAGACCCCAAAATATCTTCTCGAGCTGATGGAGGGGCCTGAACACAGTCCTCAATTTGTATCGGTCGTCGAGATTGATGGCGAAATAGTAGGTAGGGGGCGCGGGAATACAAAAAAACTCTCGCAGCAAAAAGCAGCGGCTGAGGCACTTAGAAAGCTTCGCGGCGAAAAAGATAGTGAAGAAATAGAGTAGGTACGAAAAAAAAGTAGTGAATCTGAGCAGTAATAATCTTGAGTAGCGATGATCCTTGAGTGGCGACGATTCTGATAATAACGATTCTCAGCAGTAAAAAATCTGCTCAGTAACACAGTGGTGGTATGGCAAAAAAAATTCCTTTAGTCGCTATTTTAGGTCGAACAAATGTCGGAAAGTCGACCCTCTTTAATGCAATAGCAGGACGCAGATTGGCAATTGTTGAGGACACTCCTGGAGTGACTCGGGATAGAGCATATGCGTTGATAAAGCGTTATAGCTTTCTCTTTAATCTTGTTGATACTGGCGGAGTTGTCGGTGATGAGGATGCGACGTTGCAAGCGTTGGTTCGTGAGCAGGCAGAAGTTGCAGTGGGAGAGTCCGATCTAATTATTGCACTCTTTGATGGTGTTGAGGGAGTTCATCCGCTCGATTGGGAGGTCGCTGATATTGCGCGTCGATCCGGAAAACCGGTGGTGTGGGTTGTCAATAAATGCGAGCGAGATGAGCACAAACTCTCGAGCCACGAGTTCCATACGCTCGGCGCGGATGAGCTGCAGTTGATGAGTGCGGCCCATCATCAAGGGTTGCGAGAGTTAATTGAAAAGATCGAAGCAGAGCTCACGAAACATGAAGTGCATATGCCGGTTGAGGCACCTCTAGAGGAGCAGCCGGTCCGTGTTGCGATTATTGGTAAGCCGAATGTTGGTAAATCAACCCTCATAAACCGCATCTTGGGTGAACCGCGATTGGTAACCTCTGATGTTGCGGGGACAACCCGTGACAGCATCGATGTGCGAGTGCGACGGGAGGGCAGAGATTTTGTTTTTGTTGATACTGCTGGGTTAAGGAAACGTGCAAAGGTCGAGGATAGCTCGGTTGAGCGGTATAGCACGTTGCGGACACTTCGATCGGTTGCGGGGTGCGACGTTGGAGTGCTGGTTATCGATGCTACGCAGGGAATTCCTACCGAACAGGATGCAAAGATAGGAGGGATAATTCACGAGCGAGGCAAGGGCTTTATTATCGTGGTGAATAAGTGGGATCTTGTAGAAAAAGATCACCGGAGTGTCCACGCGTTTACCGAGGCGATTCGGGAGCAGTTCAAATTTGCCAAATATGCGCCGATTCTTTTTGTTTCTGCTCTTACCGGTCGTCGGTGTCCATCGGTTCTTGAGACGGCGGCAGAGGTTTATGATGCGCGGCGACAACGTATCAAAACATCCGATCTAAATCGTGTTCTTCGCATAGCGTTCGAGCGGCGTCCCCCTCCGGTATATCGTGGGCAGCCAATCAAGTTGCAATTTGCGGTACAGGCTGGTGTTGAGCCTCCGACTTTCGTTCTCTTTGTGAATCATCCATCCCGTCTTGGATTTGGTTATGAGCGGTATATCAGAAATGCTCTGCGAGATGAGTATCCGTTCCCAGGGGTCGATCTGAAGCTTAATTTCCGCAAGAAAAGTGCTCGCGAAGAAGCCGAAGAGTCGGCTTCCCGCTAAGCTTATTGCTATAGCGGTGCGCGAAAATTGTGCGGCGAGGTGGGTACGATTATTTACCCACCTTAATACCAGTTTACCTAATCTATTATCATTCACCAAAAGGAGAATCAGCGATGGAATCGAAGGTGCTTGTCCTTGATTTTGGATCTCAGTACACGCAGCTTATTGCGCGGCGAGTTCGTGAACTAGGTGTTTATAGTGAAGTGCGTCCCTGTTCCTCTCCAGTTCTCCTTGATGGAGTGAAGGCGATTATCTTGTCAGGTGGTCCTGCGAGTGTTACTGCGGAAGATGCGCCACCATTTGATCAGGGTTGGCTGCGGGGAGGTGTGCCTGTACTAGGTATTTGCTACGGAATGCAGCTTATGGCTCAGGCCGGTGGCGGACTACTTGGTCGGGGAGAATCGCGAGAGTACGGGCATTCAGAGTTGACGATAGAGCGGGCAGATGGACTTTTTGAGGGGTTCACCGTTGGTGCTCGCACTCCGGTCTGGATGAGTCACGGCGATCATGTTGAAGCATTGCCTGAAGGCTTTTTTCAGTATGCAACAAGTCGTGGAGCACCCGTTGCGGCGATGGGTAATCCAGAAACGAAACAGTACGCAATACAGTTTCACCCAGAGGTCGTTCATTCGCCCCGTGGTCGTGACATGATAGCGAATTTCCTCTTTGGGATTGCGCACTGCGAAAAGAACTGGAATTCAGATGATTTTGTCGAATCGGCGATAGCCCAGATTCGTGCACAGGTCCCTGAGGGGGCAAATGTTGTCTGCGGATTGAGTGGTGGAGTTGATTCTACGGTTGCAGCTGTTCTAGTTCATCGGGCAATAGGTGATCGGCTCCATTGTGTCTTTGTTGATAACGGATTACTCCGAAAAGACGAGGCCGCAGAGGTTGTTCGTAATTTAGGCCCAGAAGGTCTGGGTCTTCATGTGATCGCTGTTGATGCATCGGATCGATTTCTCGGCGAACTCGCTGGTGTTGTTGATCCGGAGAAAAAGCGAAAAATTATTGGCAAAGTGTTCATCGATGTATTTGATGAGGAGGCTCATCGTATAACGAACGTGACACATTTAGTTCAAGGAACGCTCTATCCCGATGTCATCGAGAGCGTTTCGGTGAAAGGACCATCGGCCACGATTAAGACGCATCACAATGTGGGTGGGCTCCCAGAACGGATGCGGCTCTCGTTGATTGAGCCGCTGCGTGAGCTTTTTAAGGATGAGGTGCGGGCCGTCGGAAAGACGATGGGAATCGCTGATAAGCTCTTAAAGCGACAACCGTTCCCCGGCCCGGGACTTGCCGTTCGGATACTGGGCGAAATTAACGAAAAACAGCTGCGGCTTGTTCGATCTGCCGATGCAATTATTCGAGAAGAGATGGAGAGTGCTGGGCTGATCGATTCCGTGTGGCAAAGTTTTGCGGTTCTTCTTCCTGTTAATTCGGTTGGAGTTATGGGAGATAACCGGACGTATGAACAGGCGATTGCTGTACGAGTGGTGGCCTCAGATGATGGTATGACTGCGGACTGGGTTTACCTCCCTGAAGGACTTCTGCGCCGTATTAGCGGCAGAATTTGCAACGAAGTTCCCGGAATAAATCGCGTTGTGCTCGATATCTCAAGTAAACCGCCAGCGACGATTGAGTGGGAATAGGGCCGCTGGATGCTACTAATTGGAAGAAAAGCAGGTCGCACCCCGTTTTTAATTAGAACTAATTGTTTTAGCTATTCACCTAATCCTTTTTAGGACGTTTTCTATGATCTCTGTTGGCTTTGTCGGTTGGCGCGGAATGGTTGGCTCAGTCCTCATGGAGCGGATGGCTCAAGAGGATGATTTTTCACATATCAACTCTCAATTTTTTTCAACGAGTCAGGTCGGCGCGAATGGGCCGGTGGTGGCGGGGCAATCAAAGCCGCTCGGTGACGCATACGATCTCGCTGCGCTCTCCGAACTTGACTGTATCGTAACGTGTCAGGGGGGCGATTATACCTCAAGGGTGTATCAGTCCCTACGAAATTCGGGATGGAACGGATACTGGATCGACGCAGCATCGACGCTTCGCATGAATGATGATGCAGTTCTGCTTCTTGACCCGATAAATCGAGCTGAGATTGATCGAGCGGTTGCCAGAGGAGTGCGAACATTTGTGGGAGCAAACTGTACGGTCAGCCTAATGTTAATGGCTATCGGTGGTTTGTTTCGTGAAGGTTTGGTCGAGTGGGTATCCTCGATGACCTATCAGGCTGCTTCAGGCGCTGGTGCTGCGGTGATGGAGGAGCTGATTCGCCAACATGAATATCTCACACCAATCGGAAATAGCGCGCTCTCTGCTCGCGATGGTGCGCTGGTAGCAGAGGCCTCAATCCGACGCGCCGTCGCCGATCCAGCCTTTCCAGTAGCCAATATCGGAGCATCGCTCGCCTTCAACGTTCTCCCGTTTATCGATAAAATGGTTGATGGTGGGCAATCTCGTGAAGAGTGGAAAGGGGAGGTCGAAACGAACAAAATACTCGCGACTTCTGAAATTATACCAGTCGATGGAATCTGCGCGCGCGTAGGTGCCCTTCGGTGCCACAGTCAGGGATTAACGGTGAAGCTGCGTGAAGCTCGACCTCTTGCGGAACTCGAGGAGATAATAGCGAGTGCGAATGAATGGGTCACGGTGATCCCAAATGATCGCTCCGAAACAATAAGCCGCCTCTCCCCGATGGCCATCAGCGGTTCACTCAAAATAGCGGTCGGCCGCCTCCACACTCTCCGTATGGGACCCGATTATCTAGGTCTATTCACGATAGGCGACCAGCTCCTCTGGGGTGCCGCCGAGCCGTTGCGCCGATTCTTGCGAATTCTGGTATCGCGATAGTGGTGAATGAGAGGGGCGTGAGTTGGGCGTGCTGAATGGAGGAACGTTTTGTAGCAGCAGCACGCCCAATTTTTTAGAATCGAAAATCGTTCCCCCCGGACCGATAGCTCTCCTGGCCCTATTTTGGTAATTTTTGTTGGTGATGGTGGAACGCTGCAGCGGCGCAAAGCTGTTCAGTGGTGCAGATATCGCCCGAATTTTTGTTGATAGTGATGATGGTTTTGTTGAGCACTTCGAGGTTGTTAAGCACTTCAGGTAAGTGAGCTACACTGCTCTCGTTTTGCTTGCCAAAAACAATCTCACATTTCATCCTGAGAACTCCAGCCCTACTGTCGGATCCTTCCGGAGATCTTTTATCCAAACTATACAGAGCCTGCGGCTGACCTTCTTCTTCAACCAAAACGTATAATCCGTCTCCATTCGGGTTGCGAGTGAAGGCCTCTACGTCTTTTATATCAACGAGATTGTCGCAACTGACAACGGCTCCCCGTTTATCACTCCGGTTAAGAATGTGAACCTCTTGTATATCAATACGGGCTGATGTCAGTGACCCATCAAATTGCGGGTGATATAAAACTGCAGAATTCGGAATGGTTGTATGAATCACCAGCAATTCTCCTTTACTAAATATAAAACTATTAAGCAAAATTCGTAGCCTAGTTAAACTCCTCCTGTCAATCCTATCTGCAAGTTTCTCGGCCTGCCTCTTCATTTTTTTACCAAAAGGTGCCTGACACCAGCACCAGAGCCAAAAAAATCAATAGTTTAAAATGGTGCCTGGCACCATTGGGAAGGTCAAAAAAAGGTGCCTGGCACCATTTGCGGGGCGAAAAAAGGTGCCTGGCACCAGTAGAGAAGATGGAATCAGCACTGGATCAGAAAGAAAAATCCCTTATCGCCCGATGCACGCCTTCACGGTGTCAACGGTGCGGGTCACCATGAAGCGGGAGCAGGCGCCGAGGAGTCGGAAGGCTCCACCGCCGGAGCGACGTCTTTCGGAGCTGCGAGCAAAGTCGATGAGAGAGCGCATTGGAGAGTAGGGGCTTAATGTTCGCTCGAGGAAGAGGACAGTTTCATCGAACACTGTGCGAAGGAGCGGGTCGATCTGTTTAAGCTGGTCAAAAATGAGCTGGTCGAGCTCCTCTGGGGTGGTGGGTATAGCGTCAGGCAGAGGAACCTGAACAGTTGAAACTCCACGATTAAGCGAAATCCCAATCACCCCCGCATTCATACCGAGCCATGCTGGTGGATTACAGAGCTGAACAGCGCCTTCGCGCCGCCCGCGGTAGTAATCGGTGATAAGAAGCAGCTGCTCTCGACAGCTCCGATACTGTGCCTCTGCTTCAAGAAGCTTCTCACGGGCCCGCTGTTCGTAACGACTTAGCACTATTCGCTGATCTTCAACATGAGGCACATCATCGCCACGTAAAAGTGCCACGATACGTCTCGCGAGCCAACGAATCTCGTAAAGCTCGGATGCCACTTGAGAGAATGTAACAGTTTCTATCGGACCATCATCCGAACGACGAATCGTGGCGGTCGAAGATAGTGGGGTGGGGGTGAGCCGCACTGCTGAACCGTTGAGCGGCATCTGATGAAACGACTTGCCAAGAGCAAGATAGAGCTCTCCCGGGTGTGAGCGCGGGTCGATACACGCAGTCCCCACGACTAGACTATGAGGCACTGATTCGTATCCTGCCTCCCAGCTGTGACGATTTACGATCGTGATATACGCACCCTGACCAATTGAGAAGAGCTCTGCGGCAAGTCTGCCCAATGCAGTCGCCTGTGAGGGTATTATTTCGACTCCATCCTCGATCCGCTGCGAGGGCCGAGCAGGAACGAAGTGATCAATCAGATGATGCTTGAGGGCAGCGACCTCTGAAGTTGCTGAAAATCCCCGTATCGCGGGGGGAAGATTCGGAACACGCCCGCGCATGACGCTATCCCAATCAAGGGGGAAGAATCCCGTAAAATGGCGCTGCATCCTCGACCCAAGCGACTGGCTTACCCCGAAAAAAAGCTTAATCTGCTCCCGCAGAAATTCATCGGCATGAGGGGCTCCCTTTATCCCAACAGGGAAAAACATATCCACCGCATAGCTGGCCAGAGGAGGATGAGTTTTAACCATCTGCGTGATAAGAGGGCGAATCGCCTCCCACACCTCTTGCATCGCCAC
The DNA here is from genome assembly GCA_044345055.1 of Bdellovibrionota bacterium. Lineage (GTDB taxonomy): Bacteria > Bdellovibrionota_C > UBA2361 > UBA2361 > OMIW01 > OMIW01. The sequence continues at coordinate 8,485 of JBIJBT010000047.1, read as the reverse complement.
CCCAGAGAGCGCCACCAGAAACGCAAGACTCTCCAGACGGCCCTTTGTTTGCTTCGCAAAAAGTCGCTCAAAAGCCGCCTCGACTCCCCGAAAGGCTGCCTCACGAATATTACGAAATGGGAGCGCCCGACTTATACGAAATGGGCTCTCCATAAAGTGACGGAAGGTCCGAACCGAACCCGCAGCAAGATCTTCATACACTCGAAGGAGAGCAACCCGATGAAGAGATGTTGTACGCGGATTCTTCAGTTCGGCGTCAAACACATTCATAAATGCCAACGCCCTCCTCACGGGGGAGTGAGTACTCGTGGCAAGGATGGTAGTGAGAGCCGTTGAAATAAAGAGAGAACGATGATCTGGCTCAACGAACGGAATACGATAAAGAACCTCCCGTAAAGCAGAGAGCTCCGCAGAGAAAGATGCTGTGCTCAGGGTTGAATTTTGTGAGCACCCGGAAAGCCCCTCAATCAGCCCTTCAATGGCCTCTCCAATCCTCTCAGCCCCATCGAGAAGCTCCTCCACGTCCCCATGAGTCCACCAATTAGCCCGAACCGCTTTGCGAAACGAGCCCTCCCGAACAAGATCGAGCCACCGAGTATATGGCTCTAGCGCGATATCAGAAATGTCGAGCGATGGGTGCAGGCGGCTCTCATCGATCAATAGCCGATTAAAAGTCTCGCCCTGGCGAGCTGCAATCTCACCTAAGTCACTGAATCCCCGCTCTCGGCCGCGCTGCTTTTTCACATCGTATAACTCCGAGAAAGAGTTAATGCCTCCCATTAAGGTATTGCATAAACTCGGTTGACTCTATAACTCAGTTGATTCTGTTGAGTTAATCGCTCCTTTTTTGTGCTAAATGTTGCCTTAATGCAACCAATATTTCACCATTTGCAGAGTTATTAGTATTTTATAAAAAAAATTGCATAGCTGCTAGGGTTTCACTGTATCTTCCCTGCAGCTTCGCTGCGACATAATCGTAATTGCTAGCGTCCTCGGCTTGACGCTTTTCGATGGTCAGTGTCGAATGAGCGACATCGATTACCGTGGAGTAAAGGTACCTAATAAGACGGGGAGGCTATGAGGCAGTATCTTGAACTGATTAATGATGTGCTGAAGAATGGGGCTCCGGAGGATGGAGTGGCTCGACCCGACAGGACCGGAGTGGGAACTCTATCGGTATTTGGGAGGCAGCTACGATTTAACCTCGAGGAGGGTTTTCCCCTGGTGACAACCAAAAAGGTGCACCTAAAATCGATTATCTATGAACTGCTCTGGTTCCTCCGTGGCGACACCAATATCACTTACCTTACAGAGCGAGGAGTCTCTATCTGGAATGAATGGGCCGACCCATCGGGAGAGCTCGGTCCCGTCTATGGCAAACAGTGGCGGCGGTGGGAGACTGCGCGTGGCAACACGATAGATCAGATTAGTCAGGTCGTATCGGCGATACGGGCAAATCCATACAGTCGACGGCACCTTGTTGTTGCCTATAACCCGGGCGACCTTCCTGAAGTCGCGCCACCTGCGTGCCATACACTATTTCAATTTTACGTCTCACACGGAAAGCTCAGCTTGCAGCTTTATCAACGGTCCGCCGACCTCATGCTCGGTGTTCCATTTAATATCGCAAGCTACGCCCTCCTTCTAATGATGGTCGCGCAGGTTACCGGGTTGCAACCGTTCGAATTTGTCCACACCTTCGGCGATCTTCACATCTATCAAAATCATCTTGAGGGCGCTCGGCTCCAGCTTTCCCGAGAAGCGCGCCCCCTCCCGAAGATGAAAATCAATCCCGCTGTTACAGATCTTTTTGAATTTCAGTACGAGGATTTTACCCTCGAAGGGTACGATCCGCACCCCGCTATCAAGCTCCCTATCGCGATATAAGGAATAGCAACTATGACGATTCGAGCGATAGTGGCAATGGATGAGGGTCGAGTCATTGGATGCGAGGGGGGGCTTCCCTGGCACCTACCGGACGATCTTCGGCGCTTTGCACAGTTGACGAAAGGCGGCACCGTAGTGATGGGAAGGAGAACTTACGATTCTCTCCCGGAGCAGGTGCGTCCCCTCAAGGGTAGGGCCAATATCGTTGTGACGACGAATCGCTATGCGGTGTATCCAGCTGCAGTGAGGGTTGTTTCAGATCTGGCCGCCCTCATCGAGGAGATGCAATCCCACCGAGACACTCCGTTTTGGATTATTGGGGGTGAAGAGCTGTATCGGCAAACGATTGAAGCTTGGGACGAGGCCTTTGTCACCGTCGTCCACGGGATTCATGCAGGAGACCGCCACCTCCCTCCGTTTGAGAGCAATTTTATCCTAACCCAAAAGGAGCCGGGAAACGGTTGTGATTTTTTGCACTATGCGCGAGGGGTAGATATCAATTCCCTAAGCAAAACACCCGCTTCCTAACCCCAATGAGAGATACTTTTCAAAAAAATAGCACGATTATCGTCTCTGTATCTCCCGAAACCCTTCCCATCACGGTGCAGCTGTGGCACTCTTCTGGTCCGACATATGCGCCCTTAGCTCAGCTGGATAGAGCGTTTGGCTTCGAACCAAAAGGCCGGGAGTTCGAATCTCTCAGGGCGCATTTCCTCTTCCTCATTTTCCTTTCCTACAGTTCGCTATAATCCATTTCCCTCGCAAATCCATTTCCCTCGCAAATCCATTTCCCTCGCATCACTTTACCCCCACCCATCTGCTTCTCCACGCCACCGCCACACAGTTTTTCTTCTCCATACCCGACGTCCACTCCACAAACCCTAAACGCTCCATTTTTATCAAAAAAGTGCGCCCAATTGTCAAGTGAATCTTTAAGTCATCCGACCACAGCAAGAAGAATGGATCGAATGGGTTAAAGAGGTTTGCTCATTCCAGTTGTGTAGAGCCTTTTTTTGTTAGAGGGAGGATCGGCATGAGTGATGAAGATTATGCCGGAGTTCGAATTATTTGCATCGATGAAGAGGCTGCCCTACCACCCGATTGCCCCGAGCGTGAGCTTTTAAGGGCGCTGCTGCGTTCAACTCTACTTGACCTATCCAGTAAAGGCGCTGAATCACGAAAAGCGAGATGCTATATGGAAACCTCCGACGAATCCCATCCGCTAACCTTTAATAATCTCTGCTACCTGCTAGATCTAAATCCAGAAAGAGTACGTAAGCTCGCGGGAGTGAGAGGCGGGTGAAGTAAAGTGGAAGAAAAAAGGCAGTGGGAGAGTCGATGAGTCGAAACAATACGATTCTTCGACAATCTTCAGCAATTTTTTAGACACTTTCCTACACGACGCTAAAAAGGCCGCTACCGCAAACCCGTTACCGTAGCACAGCTGCAGGGAATCTGAGCCCCGAGCTTTGATGAGCGTTAATAATCCGGTGCCAGTCGAAGCAGTTTCCCGGATCGCTTTTTCTTCCTGGAGCGATGTGCTCATGTCCGACTATCGCGGTGATAGGATATCGAGTCCGAATCGAGGCGATGAGTGCTAGAAGGGTTTCGTACTGATCGTCGGTATAATCGCTATGGGGTCCCGACGCAACAAGCTCTATTCCAATACTGAAATCATTAATCTGGTCACGCGAATCATCATCAAACGGCATCCGATCCCGCGGCTCCTCCCGAGAGCGAGAGTGCCAGGCACGTCGCTCCTCCGCCACCAACCCCCAAAGTTCCCCATCACGCGATATGGCATAATGCGCCGATACTTCGTTAGTGTTGAGAAGGTTAAGGCACCCAGCAATGTCACTAGGCTGCGAACCACTATCGTCGTACATCGAGTGTATTACGATGGTATCAACGATCGCCACGATTGGGCGATCGTTGAAGTGGGGGAGGAGGTGTTGGGGCATTTGGGGTTAGGCGGGGATGGGTTCTCGTCGTTCCTTCGTGTCAAGGGATATGACTGGCCTGATTTCATGCCGCTCGGTTTGGTCGGACAGCCGGGGATTATTTAGAGCGATAACGCGGCTCCCGACGACAGAATCAGATCCTTCCTGAATTTTTCCGACCTTTAAGTTTTGTTTTGCGATTTCTGGTCGTCTTAAATTGTTCAGCTTATCGCTCACAATGCTGGCTAGAGCTGGATTCCCCACTAATGTGATAACGAAAGGGCTCTTATTCGCACTCGTCGGCGCTATTTCTTCTAACTCAGGTTCTGGATTAGTTCTTGCTGTTACTAATGGTTTGCTCAAAGTGTTAGACTCCGCAGCAGACTTGTCGTAACTTTCGCGATTGGAAAGTTGCTTCAATCCGTCGAAGTTTACGGCCACTGATTCCGAAGACGTTAAAACGGCGTTAGTCGAGCTGTTGGGTAGTGCCCTTGTACCAGAGTATAACTTTTCAGCCGTTTCGCCGTCGGAGCCTAAAGAGTTTTTACCCCTCTCCTTCTGATTAAATGTCGAACCTTCCTTACCAATGCTAGTATCGGGACGTTCTAGACCAGGACTTGCTTTGGCATTAGAAAAATGACTCAATGCAGATATAAAGTTGCCTGGCTTTAATCCCGATAATTCGAATATTCTCTCTAACTGGTCTGGTACCTGCGCAAGGGGCTTTTCTGACGCCGCCCTTAAAGCACGATCTATCGCCTCCAGAGCCGCCGACGAATTTTTAAAGCTCTCTCTATCTACCTGAAAGATCGGATTCGCTGCGATCGGACCACCCTGACTTCCTTGTAAAGCAACCATCCCAATCCCCCCACCTAAAATCTCTTCCCCTAATCCACCGCCCTGCCCGATCCCCCGAGTCTCACCCCACCTTCGCCACTAAATCCCTCTGGGGTCGGAAAAAATCGTTGCCCTTATCATCAACAATAACGAAAGCTGGGAAATCTTTTACTTCTATCTTCCACACAGCTTCCATGCCTAATTCTTTAAAATCTAGCACCTCCACTTTTGTTATGCAATCTTTTCCGAGGCGGGCGGCGGGGCCGCCGATTGAGCCTAGGTAGAATCCTCCCCAACGTGAGCAGCTCTCTGTAACCAGCGATGATCTGTTTCCTTTGCCGAGCATGACGAGGGAGCCTCCGTGTTCTTGAAATAATGGAACGTAGGGGTCCATGCGCTCAGAGGTTGTTGGACCGAAGCTTCCCGAAGGGTGTCCAGCGGGGGTTTTTGCGGGTCCTGCGTAGTAAATCGGATAGTTGCGGAAGTAGTCGGGGAGTGGCTCCCCCGCCTTTAGCCGTTCGGCGAGCTTTGCGTGAACGATATCGCGAGCAACGATTAGTGGGCCATTGAGCATAATCCGGGTTGCGACCGGCAGAGTGCTGAGGGTGGCAAGTAGCTCGGTCATCGGCTTGTTCAGATCGACCGAGATTGCAGAGCCGCCGTACTGCTCAGGGTGCGGTGGCATAAATCGCTCAGGGTGCTCTTCAAGCTGTTCGAGAAAAAGTCCTTCTCTCGTGATCTTTCCCTTGATTTGACGGTCGGCTGAGCAACTTACTCCGATACCGATCGGGCAGGATGCTCCGTGGCGTGGTAGACGGATTACCCTGACATCGTGAACGAAATATTTACCGCCGAACTGCGCACCAATTCCAGAAGCTCGGGCCCATTCAACACACAGCTTTTCCATTTCGAGATCGCGAAAAGCGCGGCCCCGTTCGTTACCGGAAGTGGGTAAGGAATCGAGATAACCGCACGAAGCGAGCTTTACTGTTTTAAGGGTCATTTCAGCTGAGGTGCCACCGATTACAACGGCAAGATGATAAGGCGGGCACGCAGCGGTTCCGAGCTGTGCAACCGTTTCCCGAAAAAATTTCTCAAAAGCGGGTCGATTGAGAATAGACTTTGTTTTTTGGAATAGATAACTCTTATTAGCACTCCCGCCTCCCTTTGCGACGAAGAGAAAAGAATACTCAGAGCCTTTTGTCGCGTAGAGATCTATTTGCGCTGGAAGGTTGTCTCCGGTGTTCCGCTCCTCAAAAAAAGTAATAGGTGCGAGCTGAGAGTACCGCAGATTTCGCCGCTGATAACAATCGTATACTCCTCGCGATAGCGATTCCGCATCATCGCTTCCGGTATAAACGAGCTCTCCCTTTTTTCCCATTATAATTGCGGTGCCTGTATCCTGACACGATGGAAACTCTCGGGCCGCCGCGATCGTGGCATTTCTCAGAAGCTCTGTAGCAACGAATTTGTCGTTTGCGGAGCTCTCTGGATCGTCGAGAATTGAGGCGAGCATTTGGAGATGCCTCGTTCTAAGAAGGTGAGAGACATCATCAAAGGCAGTCTCTGCAAGAAGCCGCAATCCCTCCGGTTCAATTACTAGAAGCTCACGGTCGGCGAACTTTTGGGACGAAACAAACGAAGAGGATATTTTGCGGTACTCTGTTTTATCTTCACCGAACTCAAAGATGGGCTGATAATTAAATGGGCTCATTACGGAACTCAATAGAAAATATCGCGAAAGAGGCAGTGATCTAGAGATTAAAACAGAAAAGCTGCGACAGATAACACTGCGAAAAAAGGATGCAGGTATTGTCCCAATTAAGTTAAAGGCTTATCGAATGGGAAATGCCAACTCCTTTGGTGTGTAGTATAATGCTATTACGAACAAGAATCGAATACCAGAATCGTCGCACTAATTTGGTGTTGCCGATGACTTCGTTAGGGTGAGCCTGAGCTAACGGTTTTCCTGACTCCAAATCAAAAAGTCTCTTTTTATTTTTCGCCTATTTTGATGACTTCCTCTCCCGATCCGATCAGTGAAACGCCGGATACTCCGCAGCCAGAGCTCGTTGCTGGTGCGTTAGTTGGTGGTCGTTATAGGGTGCTGCGCCTCTTGGGGAGGGGGGCTATGGGTGGAGTTTACTTAGCGCAGGACACCTTAATCGCGGGTGAATTGGTCGCGCTTAAAGTTTTCTCGCGTGGTGGATATGCGGGAGAAGATGGGCTCGAGAGATTTGTTCGAGAAGCTCAGATCGGCCGTCGAGTAGCGCATCCGCAGGTGTGCAGAATTTTCGATCTACAGGCCGACAACGAGATGATATTCGTCTCGATGGAGTACGTTCCTGGTCAATCGCTTACACATCGCCTCAAGCAGGGGGCGTTGCCGCAACCGACGGTTGTTGCAATTCTCAGGCAGATTGTTGAGGGGCTCGCTGCGATACATTTCAAGGGAATTATTCATCGGGATCTAAAGCCGTCAAATATTCTTCTCTCCTCCGGTGATCAGGTAAAAATAATCGATTTTGGTCTCGCGCGGATGGCGCGCTCTGAGGTCACCGTTACGAATGCTCTCATGGGAACAGCGCTCTACCTTGCGCCAGAGCTATGGGATGGGGCGGAGCCTTCGTTCAGCAGCGACATGTATGCTCTTGGTGTTTTGGCATATTCAATGATCACGGGCTCTCCGCCGTGGCTTGATGAATCTGTTGCTGAATTGATGCGGGCGCATCTTGAAAGAGAGCCGGTTCCACCATCAGAAATAGTCACGGTGAGCGAAGAGCTCGATGAATTAATAATGAGATTGCTCGATAAAGAACCGAGTAATCGCCCACTCTGCGATGATCCGATATTTGTGGATGTGCTTGGAGTATCCATTGGATCGGTACGACACTCCGGTGCGTTTCATCAGGTTGAGGATGAATCGGAGGCTCGTTCACCTTCACCTCTTGCGGCGAGTCCACTTGCGTTGTCGCGGGCTATGGAGCCTGCTTCGGGAGTATTTCAGCAGCTAGGGCAAGAGCAGAGTGCTCTGGCGGCTCTGTTGCTCGGTGCAGTTGTATGCGCGGCAGCTCTCAGCTCGGGCTGGGTTCTTCGGGAGGTTCATCGCATATTTGGTTCATCGCTTGATTCTCCAATGACGATAGTAGGCGGTTACGCAATTGTCATCTGCACGATGTTTTTGATGACCCCTGCGCTTTCTCGGGGAGCGTTTCGGTTGGGTCTTCATTCGAATGAACGGGCAGTTCGTGATGTGTTGCAACGGTCGATGCGTTCGATTGCGCTCTTTCTCCTGATAGCTTTTTTTATACCTCTCGCGTTCAACACAATTGCTTTTTCTGTGTCAGGCAGCTCTGCATCATTTGGTCAGCAAGTGGTGAGCAGCATCCTTGCGGTATCGTTGGTATTTCCACAAATAGTGGGTTTGTTCCCGATTCAGTGGGGTGTCTCCTCCGTAATAGTCGGAGACACGATGGTTTGGACAATTTCAAGTCCAACCTCGCTCTATTATCTCTTTCTTGCGAACGGCTTCCTCGTGTATTGGTTTTACCTGCTTAGTGGTCTTATTCGACCGCCAAGGCGAAGAGTTACTGTTGTAGAGTCTCAGGAGCGATTGAGAATAACAGCTCAGTTTGTGGCGTTACTCTCGCTTGAATCTGGTATCATAGTGATATGGGGCGGATTAGACGGAATATCTAGTCTAGTATTTGAGCAGACGATGATGTCTTTTTCTCCTATTCAGTGGATATTTTGCCTAGTTAATTGCACCTTTGTTTTCTGGTCCAACTTGAGGATAAAGTGAAGTTTGACGAGGATCGGAT
>JBIJBT010000069.1:0-14925 GCA_044345055.1 Bdellovibrionota bacterium | reverse complement strand
GAAAAAAACCACCAAGCGGCTGAGATTCCAAGCACCAAAGCGATTATCATGCACAGCGCTATGATATTTCTCATCGGGTTTCCTAGTGTCAATTGCCTCGGATTTTTTTTATCGCTTCCTGTGCTCGTAGAAAATATTGATCGCTTGCATGTTCAAAAAGAAAGATATCAAGAAGGAGAAGATTTTTCCGAACACCCCTCATGATCGTACTATAGTCCTCGGTACCTGATCTCGAAAGACCCTCAGGGAGTCGAATTTTTGTAATACGATCTCTATCTTCTTGCTCCCCTTTTGCTGCGTAAAAATCGTGCATGTACCAATCTGCAAGGGTTATCGATGAAAACTGATTGCGAAATGAGCTGCTTCGCAGTGTCTTTGCATCTGAGCTTTCGAGACGTTGAAAAAATAGCTGTTTTATCGATCGTTGAACTGGATCAATTGCCAAAAAAAGCTGAATAACACCCCCTTTCCCAGGCATATTGACGCCATGAATAATTCCGATCCGTTCCTCTCCGCGAAATACCGAATACACTGTAAAGGGGGTCTCAAAACTATCGTATACAGGATCAAGTGCCGTCCCAAGGCGTGGTTCTAGGGATGAAAAAAGTGTCTTTCCATCCTTGAGTGATGAAAATGTGAATACCTCCTCTTTGTAAGAGGTCATGTCAGGATAAACATATTTTAGATCGAGGGCTGGATTACTCAATGTGCAGCCGATTGCAGCGTGTGCATCTGCGGAGGGGAGGAAAAGTGTGCAAAATAGAGCAAGAGAGAAAATGATGAAGCGTTGTAGCATTACAGGTCACCAATATCGATAATATTGCAACGATACTATCGTGCCTGATCCGCGAAGTGCTGATTCAAGGATCTGCTCCACCGAGATATTTATCCAGTGAAGGTTGGCATTTGCAATATCGTTAGTTAGGTAATAGGAAAAATCATAAAATAGGGAGCGAGAGATTGAGTCAGTTGTTTCCGTTATTTGTGGGACGTTCCCGTGATGGTGATGATCGTTAGCAATTAACTGATTTTTCTTAAGCCATTGCTGACGAAATTGGATATTTGTTCCGAACTTTCTTGCACTATCTAGGTAACCGAGCTGGTGAAGATGGATCGCTGTATCGTTTCCGTCGTCTGAGCCAAACGATGCCTCATTGGTCACGATGAAACTGCCGATCTCTGTTGGTATGGTGTATCGGAGATCGGGGCCGATGCGACGAGTCGCTATGACACCATTCTCGAGGCTCTCTTTTTGCCCATCAACTTCTCCGATTGATTGGTGGGAGGGTGCAAGTCGCTCTCCGATCAGCGTGCTTACGCCGGCCTCAAGCCCGGAGCGATTCCTGAGATCAGGGCCAGTGCCAAGGCGAAATCCGAACATGCCCGACTGACCATCAAATCGCAGGTCGTATCCAGAGCCCGCCATGTAGTAGGCGTCGTAGCTGATCGATGGAGTCAGCGCTCCCCAAAAACCTGTATACCAATCGCGCTCAAACCCGACATTTTGATCGTTTGAGAGTTGAAGCACTGTTCCGTGAGTATCGGTCGCAAGATTTAAACCGAGTGGTAGATAAAACCGTCCGATACGTGCATTCACTTTTCCTACAAGCTCTGCTGAATTCTCTTCACCGAGGAGATAGCTCGCTGGATTAAATATATCGCAATAGGCGTTGTGATATTCGACCGCCCAAGGGGTTCGATCGGCACCTTCCATATCCTGAATGACGGGAAGATAGTCGTCACGACGAACGGCCCGCATCTGGAGGTCGCACGTTGCGATGGTGCTCGTTTCACCCTGAAATCGGCGAAACCATTCAAAGCCCACCGAGTGTCGATTGTAGGGCCTAGATGAAGAAGATGAAGATTGAGATGTGTCTCGAAGAGCTGTTTGTAGAAAAAGTTCTCGGCGAAATTGAGTATCTCGACTCCACCACGGATCGACGCGGGTTGAAGTTGATTGGGGAGAGGGGAGTGGTGTGAGATCTGAGAATGGATCGTTGTTACTTGGAGAATCAGCGTAACAGCTGCTTACCGCGGTTGCGGTGATGGTGGTTACGATAAAAATCGCATGAACCGTTCGCCTAAAATAGGAAATCCTTTTTTTTTTGCGCAGACAGAATTCCTCCAATCTCGATCAGTTCTACGCTATTGAAATTATCACTGCGCTAATTGGCCAGCAATCCGTAGAATAATCGGCAAAACTTCAAAGAGTCTACTCTTCGTGCGTTGATTTTTTTCGTTTGCTGAGGAGCTGTTTTCGCAGTCTAGACAAGCGAGCATTGGCACGGGGCCCGAGCGTTTCGCAAATCTCAACAAGTGTACTCACGAATCCCTTAGACCCACCATTACAAAAAAGACGAAGGGTTGAGGCAGAGAGGTGTAATTTATCGATCATCGGGGCCACGGGAGGAGCTTCCATACCGTACCGTTTGCCCGCCTGAATGTTCCAGGCAACTTCATCTATATCGTCAACAAGCGTTCGAACTAGAATCTCATTTCGTCGCGGCGAGCGAAGAATCGCTGGCTGTACCGGCTGCCCATTCGTCGCTTCACCGATTACACGGTCAAGCATCTCGCTTTCTAAAGGTAGAGCAATAAATGCTCTTGCCCCAGCCAATAGCATAGCGCACACAGTTTCGGGTTCCGGATCGTAAGATGCCGCCATTAGAATCGGGCGATGTTTGAGCCGACACGCACGTTCGGTAAAAAGGTTCGGCGAAAGGTCGGTCTCTTCGGTCGAGTAAATTACGTGAGAAAACTCTTCATCGATCAATCGACGTAGAGCAGCGCTATGAAATAGAGAATAACGTGCTCTCGAAAATTGGAGCCGTGATAGCTGTTTGACAACCCCCTCTAGTCCATCCCCTACAACTAAAATCGATGCAGCTCTTCGCTCTGCGGTACTAAGATTTAGGGGGGATTCTTGATCCATAATCGCTCCAGGCGGAAAACATCCTCCTACGGATCGGTAGAAAACAATTTTTTCTTTAGGATCTTTCCCGATTAAGATCGTCTGACCTCGGCACTAAAATAGGGCATGCGATACTTGATTGCTGTAAAGTCAATCTTTGCTGCCACCGTAAATAGCTGCTTTAATTGCCATTTTTGCCGACAATATCCCCGCAGCGAGCCCGTCAGCATAGGTATAGCGGGGATCTTGCATAATATCTGGGAAATTATCTGGGTTCAGAAGGTCTTCGTCGGTTAAGCGAGGATTTATTTCGTGAGCAACGGCCTTCGCACGCTGGAGATAATGGTTATGAAGAGAGCTAAGCTCATTTTCGATAAGGGAGAGGAGCATTTCTTCGGTTTCTTGGGGTATCATCGGTGGCTCTGATTTAAGGAGAAGTTTGGGCTGTGGAGGGAGAGAAATTAAGAACCTTTTATAGGAGATAATTTCTTCTAGATGTTGTCCTTGTCTCCCTCTTTTCGGAAATGAAGAAAGGATATCATCGAGTGCACGTGCTGTGTGCGTTGCTCTTTCGGTATTAATTCAAGGTGGCGATGAGCTTCATCGAACTGCTCGAGCGGTATGAGCGCGGCGGCAAGCTCTTCATGAGCCCTGAAGCAGAGAGGATCGAGCGCGAGAGCCTTGTTCGCGTCCTTTGCTGCTGCCTCAAACTGGTGCCCTGCTAAGTGGCACTGGGAGAGCAAAAGCCACGATGATGGTGACGCTGGACGAAGTACTGCCACCGCATGAGCTGAGGCGAAAGCAGTTCGAATGTTACCCGCTGCGAGGGCGCGGGAACTAAGAAAGTCGTGTCCGGATGCCCAATACGGAAAGCGGCGAAGTAACATCACTGCTCGCTGCACTATCTCGGCCTCAACAGAGCCGCTTCTTTGCGCGGCCCGAAGCCAGAGTGTGCATAGCGCAGTAATCAGCGACCGAATTAGCTGACGCATACAGAGTTATCAATGATTTCTTTCGTCGAGCGACCGAGCGGGCGGTAGAGATGCTTGCGCCGTCCTTAGTTCCTCGAGAGTTTGTCCGAGCACCCGCTCGCGTGGTGAATTGCTAAGGCCTTCATCCACCATAAAAAGCGCTACCGCGAACGCTACCGCGATACTTCCTGCGACCATGAACCACCGCGACCCACGGGCCGCCTCTTCTTTATCTACCTTCATCGCGCTCTCCTTATCTTTGGGGGGAACCCCGCAACACGCACCGTATCATCGCAGAGTGGAAAAATTTGGCAACACTTGCCTCTAAAAGATGCCTATTCGAGGCTGCACCTACGAGCCTAAAAATATGATTAAACTCATTATCAACATCAGGGTGGCTGGAATGGCTTTTTTTATAGGGTCTCCGACCTTTGCGTGCATCGTGACTGCTCCGACCATAAAATATTTTTACAGCGCCCCCTGCAAAGAAACTATCACAGTTTGTTTTGTCTCGTTAGCCCCATTTTGTCGGCTTATCTGACTCTCCTTCTTCACAATTTTTGCCGAGCCTAACCTTTTTTCGCCTCAGTCGCTGGCACTCCTGCCCTATATCGGCCCGTAAAGCAGGCATCACAAAAGGTGCCGGTCGGACTTCCTACTGCTCGGTACATTCCCTCAACCGAAAGATAGGCGAGGCTGTCTGCTCCGATAAACTCCCGAACCTGCTCGACCGAGAGAGATGCGCTGATAAGCTCCTCCTTTGTTGGAGTATCTATTCCGTAAAAACATGGAGAGACGGTCGGCGGGGCGGAGATCCGCATATGCACTTCGCGAGCCCCTGCTCGCCGAATCATCTGCACAAGTTTTTTGGAGGTTGTGCCCCGAACAATCGAATCGTCAACGACAATTACCCGCTTTCCGCTCAGAAGCTCTCGACTCGGATTTAACTTAAGTTTTACCCCGAAGTCTCGAATTGCCTGTTTTGGCTCGATAAATGTCCTTCCGACGTAGTGATTGCGGATGAGCCCAAGTTCAAAGGGGATTCCTGATCGATGTGCATATCCGAGGGCGGCTGCGACCCCCGAATCAGGAACTGGAATAACAAGGTCTGCAGCAACATCAGATTCAGCCGCAAGCTCCTCTCCCATCCTTTTCCGAATCGGATATACCGTTTTGCCGAAAACGAGCGAATCGGGTCGAGCAAAATAAACAAACTCGAAAATACAGGGAGAGTGTGTCGTTTTTTTAAATGGAAAATGGCTCACCATCGAGCCATCAAGACCTATCTCAACGACCTCTCCCGGAGCAATATCTCTCTCATACTCCGCGCCGATTAGATCAAAAGCACACGTTTCGGAGGCGAGAACCCGAGTCTCTCCGAGACGGCCAAGGGCGAGGGGGCGAAGACCGTGGGGATCGCGAGCTGCATAGAGCGCTGATCGGGTCATGATAAGAAGCGAGAATGCCCCTTCAGCCTGCACGAGTGCAGATAGAACGCGAGCTGTTAGCGAACTCTCCTCCCTCGAGCGGGCGATGAGGTGAAGAAATACTTCGGTGTCTGATGAAGAGGAAAAGATTGCCCCGTCAGCAACAAGCTGAGTTCGGAGCTCATCAGCGTTTACCAGATTCCCGTTATGAGCAACGGCGATTGCTCCGTGCGCAAGTTCAGCTGTGAAGGGTTGAACATTGAAAAGATGATTTCCCCCTGCTGTTGTATATCTCACGTGGCCGATAGCGTTTCGACCGGGCAGCTCAGCAAAATTAAACCCCTGAAATATATCAGCGACGAGCCCCATACCCCGATGAGCCCGAATTTTCGCAGCAGGTCCCCCTTCGCACGAAACAACTCCAGCAGCCTCCTGCCCCCGATGTTGTTGCGAGTAGAGCCCAAGATACGCAAGATTAGCCGCCTCGGGATGATCCCACACCGCCATGAGTCCACATTCGTCCCGAAATCCAGATTGTGACATCGATACCCCCGTAAATCATACCTCGGGACCACACCGCCAAACCCCCATCGGCGTGATCAACCAAAAAGATGAGCGCAGATGCTACCCGATACCGGTGGAGGAGGGAACTGCTGGAGGTAAGAGGAATTTCCTCAATAGATTTTTCCTCTGAAATTTTTAAAGGCTGTGGGGCAATGAGACAGAGATTGAAAAAGGAAATCGGCGAGGTTGCCGGATTGTTGTACTTCATTCAGCAAATAGACAACATCGGCCATTTTTATCGTTATTAGTCTATTTTAAGTTGATAAGTAAATAACAACTACCCACATTCCAAATTAGCCCCTTCTAGCTCGCCATCTCCAAAAAAACTCAAACGCCGATTTGCAAAAATCGGCAAAAACTCGACAACCCTCTCAAACTTTTCCAAACCAAACTCTCCTTTCGATCATCATAGTAGCAGAGGCCGTAGACCACGTGCCGATTGTGGAGGGAGCACCTATGACTGAAGAGTTTCAACGGATTATCCAACAGGATCGAGAAGCGAGAAAGAAAACGAGCTGGAAAGGCACGCTTCTTGAGTATCTGGAGCTTGCCAAGGATAACCCGGACATTGGAAAGCTCGCGCACAAGCGGCTCTACGATATGATCGTCTCGTGTGGGGTTCGAGACATATCTGCAGATGAGGACCCAAAGCTAAAACGGCTATACAAATCTGGTTCTGTAAGAACATTTAACTTCTTCTCCGAGGATTTTTACGGACTGGAGAAGACTATAAATCAGATAGTTCGTTATTTTCACTCGGCATCCCTCAAAGGAGAGGAGAGCCGACAGGTGCTTTATCTTGTTGGGCCAGTCGGCTCGGGAAAAAGCTCGTTAGTGGAGCGGCTCAAAAAAGGTCTAGAAGAGCTCAGCTTTTTCTACGCGATTGATGGGTGTCCGATGTATGAGGAGCCACTCCATCTTATTCCTCGCCATCTACGGAAAGAATTCGTGAAGCAACTCGGTGGGCAGATTGAGGGAGATCTATGTCCAGTATGCCGATATCGATTGAAAGAGGAGTTCCAGGGACGATGGGAAGAGATGCCGATTCGCACCCTCGAGTTTAGTATTCGCGCAAAGCGGGGCATTGGCGTGGTGCCTCCCGTAGATCCAAACAATCAGGATACGAGCGTTCTTATCGGTGGTGAGGATATATCGAAGCTTGACCTTTACTCTGAAGGTGACCCGCGTGTTTTAGATCTCTCCGGAGCGTTGAACGTTGGGAACCGTGGGATGGTCGAGTTTATCGAGGTATTTAAGAACGAGACCGAATACCTCCATGCAATGATTACCGCAACTCAGGAGAAGTCGATACCGGCTCCTGGTCGTCACGGAATGATCTATGTCGATACATGTATAGTCGCGCACTCGAACGAGGCGGAGTGGAAAAGATTTAAGAGTGACCACACGAACGAGGCTATTCTTGACCGTATCGTAACGGTTAAGGTCCCCTATAATTTACGTCTCTCCGAAGAGGTAAAAATATATCGGAAATTGATCCGACAATCCCGATTCACCGCCGACATTGCGCCCCACACCATTGAGGTAGCTTCGATGTTCGCTATCTTGAGTCGACTCGATCCAACCAATAAGTGCGATCTTTTAACAAAGCTAAAGCTCTACAATGGTGAAGAAGTAGTCGAAAAAGGACGGACGAAAAAGATCGATCTCACCGAGCTTCGAGAAGAGGCAAAGAGCGAAGGGATGACCGGTATCTCGACCAGATTTATCATGAAAGCGCTCGATAACGCGCTCTCTGATAATATCGAGGCAAACTGTATTCATCCAATCAGTGTTCGTGAAGCACTGGTCAACATGGTAAAAGAATCTGATTTTGCTGAGGATGTACGTAAGCGATATCTAGAGTTTCTTCAGGATACTCTCCACAAAGAATATCTCGAAATTCTCGAGAGGGAGATCACCAAGGCATTCGTATACTCCTATCAAGAACAGGCAGAATCTCTATTCCAAAACTATCTCGATCACGCCGAGGCGTACGTCACTAAAAGACGCTTCAAGGATCGAAATACCGGAGAAGAGCTCGAGCCAGATGAATCTTTCATGAAGTCTATTGAGGAGCAGATTGCAATTGTTGGAACTGCAGCCGATGGATTCAGGCAGGAGATAATTGCGTATCTCTGGAGTGTCGGACGGAAAGGAGAAAAAATAACTTACGAAAGCTATGAGCCGCTCAAAGAAGCCATAGAGAAAAAGCTGATGTCGAGTGTTCGAGATGTATCACGGATAATCACAAAGGCGCGCACTAGAGATGATGATCAATCCAAGAAGTACGACAGAATGGTTGAACAGCTCATCAGGAATGGGTATCCAGCAAGCTGCGTTGATACGATTCTCAAGTATGCAGCAAATAATCTTTGGAAGGATTAGTTAAATCGCTGGAGATTAGTTGGTCGTAGATTGAGCAGTTAACGCGCAATCTGGTTGGGATATGGAGTCAAAGGAGGGGCATGAGTACGATATTTAGACCTTATGCCCCTGCATCGCAACGTTCCGATAGAAGTGCGCGTGACCGTCTTCGACATCGCCAAAAGATAAAAGATTCGATTCGTGACAACATTGGAGATATCCTCGCAGAAGAATCGATAATCGGAAGAGATCGGGACAAAGTTATCAAGGTACCGATCCGATCTATTAAAGAGTTTAGGTTTATTTACGGCGATAATTCGCCTGGTGTTGCGCAGGGAAATGGCGATCAGCAGGCTGGCGATATAGTCCAGAGTTCGCCGGAGCAGGGACAGGGTCAGGGCGAGGGCGGAAATCAGCCGGGGGTAGATGCATTTGAGACTGAGATTACCCTCGATGAACTGATCGATATAATGTTCGAAGATCTTGAGCTTCCAGAACTCGAGCGAAAATCGTTAAAACAGATCATCTCAGCTGATGCGATGAAACGAAAGGGTCGACGTCACGCTGGTATACGTCCCCGACTCGACAAGCGGATGACAGCGCGAAATAGAGTGCGCCGAAAAATGGCGGTCGGAGGTGACCGCGATCTTGATTTTGAAAATGAGGATCGCCGATTCCCATTCCATAAAGATGACATGCGGTACTTTCACATCGTTCCAACCGAGCGAGAAGAATCAAATGCGGTCGTATTTTGCATTATGGATACCTCCGGATCGATGGGCACGGTAAAAAAATATCTCGCGAGAAGCTTCTATTTTCTCCTCTATCAGTTCGTGAGACAAAAATATAATAACGTCGAGGTAGTCTTTATTGCCCACCATACCGAGGCAAAAGAGGTAACAGAAGAAGAGTTTTTTCATAAGGTCGAATCGGGAGGAACTTATATATCCTCGGGATATCGCAAAGCTCTAGATATAATTCAGGATAGATTTCACCCTTCACTCTGGAATATTTACGCATTCCACTGCTCGGATGGTGATAACTTTTATTCAGATAATGAGAGAGCGGTGGCAGCAGCTAAAGAGCTATGTGATGTATGCAACCTGTTTGGGTATGGAGAGATAAAACCAGCAGGAAGTGCTTATTACAGCGGAAGTATGCTCGAAACTCTCTCGGAGGTGAAATCAGAAAATTTCTGTATGGTTACAATCGAGCGAAAAGAGGATCTCTGGACGGCATTTCGGGCAGTTTTAACAAAAGATAAAACGAGAACGCTCGGATTTGAATCCGCCCAAGCCGCTGCTGCTCCGTAGGGCCGGGCGAAGTGCCTCAACTGATCAAGATAACAGGATGCTATGACCGATTACGATCTCGATGAGTTAAAGCGGTGGGATGACAAGATTATTGAGCTTGTTCAGCGATACAAGCTCAATTGCTATCCCCAAGAGTTTGAGATCTGCGACCACAACGACATGATAGGCTATATGGCCTACTCGGGAATGCCATCGCATTATCCTCACTGGTCGTACGGCAAAGGTTACGAGCGGCAAAAAACTATGTACGAATACGGAGTCTCGGGGCTACCGTATGAGATGGTTATAAACTCCAATCCGTGTCTTGCTTATCTGATGCGAGACAATACTCTTCTTCTCCAGATCTTAACGATAGCGCACGTATACGGTCATAACGATTTTTTTGCGAATAACTTTACCTTTAAGTCTGGTCTCGATGCGCAATACACGATTGAGATATTCAAAAATCACGCAAATCGGGTAAAATCTTACAGCGAAGATCCATCAATAAATATTGATTTAGTCGAGTCTACGATTGACCATGCACACGCTATCTCGTGGAATTGTCAACGAAATATGGCGATTAAAAAGCTCTCTCATGAGGAGCAGCTTCAACGTCGTATTCAGGCAAGTCGCGGAACAGAAGATCCGTGGAGCAATATTCACCCACCAAAAACATTTCAGCCGCCAGAGCTGAATAAATATCCACTCGAACCTGAAGAAGATATTCTTCTATTTATCGCGGACAATAATCCATTTCTTCCTGATTGGAAGCGCGATGTGTTGCGGATAGTCGATCAAGAGGCGCGCTATTTTCTCCCTCAGATGGAAACTAAGATTATGAACGAAGGGTGGGCCAGCTATTGGCACCACAAGATCTTGAACTCACTTAATCTTGAGCAGGGCCATCAACTTGAGTTCCTGGTAAGACACAATCAGGTTTTGCGCCCCCACCCTGGTGGAATTAATCCGTACCATCTTGGATTTGTGCTGTGGCACGATATCGAGCGGCGCTGGAACGAGGGGAACACTGGAAGAGAATATAGCGATGACAGGCCAGCAGTGGACATTTCAACTCTCGATGAAAATGATACTCCAGGCCGGAAAAAGATATTCGAGGTCCGTGAATCTGATCGCGATGCCTCATTTTTGCGCAGATTCCTGACGGTCGATGTAATGCGCGATCTGGAGCTTTTTCAGCACGAAAAACGGGGTAAAGATCGGGTTATCACGAAAGTTGCTGATGACGAGGGATGGGAAGAAATTAAGGAGAATCTGATTAAAAACACCGGCATGGGCTCTATACCCGTTATCAAAATTGATGATGCCGATTTTGGAAAAAACCGCACTCTGTATTTAATCCACTCCCACGACGGCCGCGACCTTCAGCTAGAATACGCCGAACACACCCTCCGCCACATCAGAGCGCTATGGGAGCGAGAGGTAGTGCTCGAAACGGAGCTTAATGGAAAAAGATCATTGCTAAAGATGAATGATGGTACGATGAAGGTTGAGAAGTTGTAGCGGGGGGGGGGCGCTAGCAGACCCTACCCCTCACGCACACTAATCAAGCTCTCCTTGCCCCGAAACACAATCCCCCACTGAATCACCTCCCGACACCCAGCTTGTCGAAGCTCTGCGGCGTAACGTTTTTCAACTATCTGCTGGTGCGCGCTCTCTAGAGTTTCCTCTAAGCTTCCCTTTGCTGGAACTACTTTGAATTCAATAATAACCCCCGGATAACGGGACTTGTCTCTTGGTTCTACCATCACATCGTATCGGCCTCGACCACTTTCTCGATTGCTACGGATTAAGTGGGTCGCGTTGAGCTGAACTAACATTCCCGTAACGAATGCGTGATAAAAACTTTCAGATGTTCGTCTTGTAACATCGTGGGTACTTAAAACCGTTTCTATTAGCTTGTTAAACTCAGGAACAAAAAGCTCCTCATCGCCGGTGATAAGACCGGTGAGCATGTCGGTAACTGCTTCGCTCGATCCAAGTTTCTCCTTTGTCCAATCAGTAACAAGTTTCTGATACGCAACAAGCACCTCTTTGTTTGGTATTTTGAGTTGAGCAACATGTTGCCCGGATTCGTCGAGGTGGGTCGGGATTGCGGGGGTGAGATATCCGGTAAAGAGGAAAAAACTCCAGATATCATCTGGCCGTATACCTTCCTCGTGATATTGGACGTGTTGATCTATGCTCGTTTGTACACTCCCCTGCTGTATTAGAACCTCTATCTCGTCTCGGAGAATACCATTACTACCCGCGATAGCTTTTCCCATAAGCAGAGTGCTAGCGGTGTTAACCCAGAAGGGTTGAAATCCGGTGTGCGGCCTACTGACATAGCTGATGAGAGACCATGGGTTGTAGATCTGATTTGCTCCGAACAAATAACCGTTATACCACTCCCGAACCTCATCAATTTTATCGATCAGTCCAAAGTCGCTTAATAATTTCTGAACCTCATCCTCGAGCAGCCCAAAGCAGCTATCTAGATCGGTTTCGACTAGGGGAAGAACGACGATGTTATTTAGACCGGAGAAGAGATTCTCTTTACTCACCTGAAGAATGCCGGTTAAAACCCCCTTCCAGATAAATGAATTATCCTTCAATCCCGCCGATAAGAAGTTTCGGAAGAAATTTACAACCTCAGTAAAAAATCCATGCTCTACGCCGGAGGTGATAGGAGTGTCATACTCATCGATTAGAACTAATGGAGGATGGCCAGAAACTTTTGCGAGGACGTGGGTGATTGTTTGAAGACTCATTGACAGTTCCGCTGAGGTCGGGACACCATCTCGCAATGAATCAAGTTTTCTTCGGAACTGAATCTCGATAGGAGCATCCTCCCACCAAGGGCTCAATCTAATCGTTTCAGCCTGAACAACCTCAGTAATCTTGCGAATAACCTCCGCTGCAGTTGTTTCCTTTACATCCTTAAAGCTCAAAAAAACTACCGGGATCTTCCCCCTCAGAGCATGATGCTCGCCTGGTGTTATATCTGCCTTTAATCCATCCAGCAGGTGAGTATGAGTTCCACCTTCGGGGAGCTTTTCAAACCAGCTCTGCAACATGGTCATGTTCAGAGTCTTTCCGAATCGCCGAGGTCTTGGGATTAGAGTAACGAGGGATGAAGAGTTGATGAGCTCGGGGATAAATTGAGATTTATCGATATAATAAAACTCGCCCTTACGAAGCTCGCGAAAATCGGATACTCCGATCGGAAGTTTGATTGTATCCATGATCGATTCTCTATAGCGGTGTGCTCACCTTATGAGAGCAACCTATCAGAGCGGGTATTTAGGAAGGATATCGAAACAGCGACCGCGAAATAGCGCGACTCCATCGGAGTTAAGAGCTTCGCGCTGCTGCAACGATATCCAACCCTTGCATCCTTCGATTACCCCTTAGCAGCTGGTATCTTGCGCCACACTAGCTCGGTAAACCCATCATTAAACTCGAGGGTGAGATACATCGTTCCGAGCTCCCCAAACCGATCTATCTGCTCAGTCTTAACAGCAGCAGCATCTTTTGAGAGCATACTGAGAGTGGCTTGGAGACTTCGCGCCATCGCTGCTAGCCGATTCGCATCAACACGAGCAGCAAAGGGTGCGCGGGTTCCGGCCGTTAGTCGAAGCATTTGAGCTGTTTTGTCCGACGAACCACCTTCATGATTTTTTATTAGCTGCGTCAATGCCGACTCTGTTGAGCTTACGAGAACTCCGTCTGATACTTCGGCAATAAATATACCGACACCGAATGGGCTCAGGACATAATCAGTAGAGCTACCTGCAACTTGTTTAACCTGCCATGAGCTCGGCGGAAGTCCACCCTGCGCTGCAAGAGGCTGTAATGAGCTTTTTACTAGCTTTCGGAGATCGCTCGGAGCTGATGATTCAATGACGATTGCG
Organism: Bdellovibrionota bacterium; assembly: GCA_044345055.1. Classification (GTDB taxonomy): domain Bacteria; phylum Bdellovibrionota_C; class UBA2361; order UBA2361; family OMIW01; genus OMIW01. The sequence goes on along the minus strand of JBIJBT010000069.1, from coordinate 1,479 downwards.
AGCTCTGGAGCAAGTGCTCCAGCTGGAAGGCCGAGTACACTGATAGCCACTGAACCGATTGAGCCCACCGATGCATACTGCCCATCGAGGGGTAGCGGAATGCTTGCGGCGATCTTTCCAATTGGAGCGTGAACTCCGAGAAGCACCGCTGCATCATCGGATATCGATGCAAGTGCCCGCGGAATTGATGATTCCTCAAGATCTCGGTACCACTTTGCTCCTCGCGGACTCTGCTTGTCGATCACAGTCGCAACTCTGAATGTGACAGCACCTTCACTGGTAAGGGAGCCCTTCGTGAGGACAGCACGAGCTGGAAGGTTATTAATCTCAGTTATTGTCTCCTGTAACGAGGGGAGTCGAGAGGCTATATCGTCATCGCCCTTATTTATAGATGTAGTATTTACGGCTGCCTTGCAAGACTCTTCGCCGACACAAGGAGTCGCTGCAGCGGATGGAGATGCACCTAGCATCTTTTCAAGAGCGTCTCTCTTTGATTCGAGCCCTTTTTTGAATAGGTCGAGATCGAAATAAACGTTAAGGAAATCATCCGGAACGTGCGGATGACGGGCGACCAATTGTCTGATAGCCGCACCTGTTGCGATCGGAGGCACCGCCGATGCGGCTGGATTGAGACACTGAGAGACCGCATCAGCTGACGAGCTTACACCAATAAGACCCCCGGCAGAGGCTCCAAGATAGAGCGTTACGCGGGTGCTTTTTGGCTTGGTGGAGGAAGTTTTATCCTTCGATTCTTCTACCGAATTTTCAGAACTATCGCTTTCAGCAATGATGTCGGCTGTTAAAGCATATCCGTTTGCCGAGCTAAGTTTGTGTTCGACTATATCGTAGTTACGCGCACGAGCTGCCGCAATTAGCGACTCGAGCTTTGAGGAGAAATCTGGACCCGATGCGCAAAGTCCACCAGAAACAATACCATCAGCTTTACCGGCCACGGCGAAAAGAATCGCTTCGCGATAGAGTGGTGTGGGTGCGGGTTCGCTCGGAAGGAAACCTGCGCTCTCGAGAATATCTGATATGTCCTGTTGTATGGCCTTAATTGAGCGTGGTCCTTGAACTGCGGGAGCAGTCGAAGAAGCGCCGCTCTTTTGTTCGGAAGAAGGTTTAGCTGATGGTGCTTTTGGACTCTTAATGAAGCCACGGACCGCCGCAAGCGACTGCGCATAAGAACGCTTGCCACCCTCACTCTCTCCATCATATGAAACGAGCAAAAATGATTCCGCAGGCGCTCGTGCCATTAGGCCTAGATCTTCTACTGTTACGGATGCGGGCGGGGTTGGAGCTGTCGATGCGGGCTCCTCTTTTTTTCCGCATCCTGAAAGAAAGGGAAGAGCGGTTGCTGCGCAAACAGATAGAGCATAGGTCGTTTGCGCCAGTGGTGAGGCACAACGAGTAGATTGGCTCGAGCGGCGGGAGGAGAGAGAGCGGCTACCGGGCATGCAAAGATCCTTTACGAATATC
>JBIJBT010000118.1:0-6962 GCA_044345055.1 Bdellovibrionota bacterium | reverse complement strand
TCTCGATCTATAGATCAGAGCACATCCTCTCCTTTAAAAAACCGAGACAAGATTGAATCCAAGAGTTGTTGTGACAGTACAGAAGTACTGCGTTTTCTGAGGTACTGCGTGTTCTGCGGATTATGAGGGAATTGCGGGTTCTGCTAGAACAGAGGGCATCGCGATGGCGAGGGATTAGCAAGTTTAGCGAATGCTTTTTTAAATCCCAAACCTTTTGCTAAGCCCGCTGTTTTTCCGCAAATCCGTTACGTTTTATCGTCTCGAAAACGTAGAATCGGCTCACGATCCTAACAGTTTTTCAAGTCGGTGACAAAACTCAATTCCGTAATCGACCCACACGCCCTCTCCCCAATACCGAAAACAGCTTGTCTCTGCATTTAGGAGCAGAAAGAGCGCTTCGTTAAATCGTGGGTCTGATTCTGAAATCCCCTTTTGAAGTACTTTTTCATAAAATAGTGCGCTAACACGGTCCATCGGTTTGAGTAGTCGATCGTAATCTCGTACCCACGAGATATTGTTCGTCCAAGATCCGCCCTCCATGTGAAAGGTGTGATCAGAGGCGGTAAGCTCACCAATGATAGCGGAAAGTTTTTCTGGTGAATCAGTTCCCGGACTAAACCGAGACCAGAGCTGCTTTTGCTTCGTTGGTTGAAGCACAGGAAGATCTTTTTGAGTAATTCCTAGTGCAAAGAGATGTTCGAGGTATTCAGTGCCCGTCATCAGAGGCGTGCGAGTACCAGTTGAGAGCTTTGAAACCTCGATGAATTTTGGCGGGAACTCATGCATCATAACGCCGCCATTTTCACCATCAGCAATCTGACTCACAATCGGAGGCACCAATTGCCCTGCGAGATTGGCGTGCGAGAGAGATGCGGCTTCGTACCATGGTTGCATTTGGGCTACGAGTTTTGTGTCCGAACCTTGCGTTTTAATGAGACATATAATGCTCGCCTCTTCTCCCTCGCTATTCCGGCAAACGAGCCGATGCGGGAGATGTGGAGTACGGGGTGAATGTCCCGACTCGGGCTCTTCAACGGTATGCTCTTGAACTAATACCCATTGATAGCCAGCATCTACAAGGGTTTTTACGAAACCGTAGGCGACATCTGGATGGTTAGGAAGCGCCATTTCTGGGGGTGAAAATCCCCGAACCCGAGCAACCGCCTCGGTGCCAAATAGTGCTGCGAAGTGATGTTGCCAAGCCCGAACATGAAGTCGGAAATCGTGAATAGGTGTTGAGGGGGCCACCGCGTGACCCCACGCAGTTCCGAGCCATTCCACACATCGTTGATAGCGCGGGTCGACCGCCAATGTTCGGAGCGTCTCGATTACATCGGTCGCTTCCATCTCCTCAAGTCCAAAGAAGAGACATCCTGAGTAGTCGACCATGATCCGTGGCTCGTAACCCTCTGCGACTAGCGCAGGAATTATGGTGCCGAGTCGCTGATAGCACTCACGAAAAACGGTCGCATTATACCGATCCCCATCGGGACCATCCTCAAGCATAAAACGAAGATTGCTGATAATCGCACCATCCTTACCCGCTGGAATATTCGGCTGATGCATATGAAGTGCACATGCGGCTGCCGATTGAAGCTGTCGAAACGCCTCGGAATCTCGGGCTGGATAAAGACGCTTGCCCGAGGTTGCAGCGTAAGCAGCTCGTAATTCAGATTCGTTGCCGCAGAGAGGGGGGAGTTTGGAGGGAAGAAAAGAGGGGACGTGGGCCATTGGTGAGTTCTCCGAGACTAAGTGAGAGAAATTTAGTTAGCATCGCGAAGGGGCGCAAGCTCACTAGGATTATACTTTATGGACTGGGTAAGCGACATGATAATCAGTTGGTCTCTTGTTTTAGATTCTGGGCGATACTGAGAATCGTGTTATCAGCTATTGTGTTTGCCTTGTATAAACCCTTAACACAAGCCTACTTTCCGAAGAATAGGCCAATATCCAAGCAAATTCAGATTATAACGGTTTCGATAATAGCAATGATGGCACTTCTTGCCTGGCTCAAAGAAAAAAGGCGGAATGTCCTGTTGGTGAGGTGTGCCCGACAGGTGAAGGAAACGTATTTGGTGAGAGGTTCCGCAAAGCAGTTCCGCTGAGGAACGTATAGCGATCGGTTGCCCGTCAAGCGGGGAGAGAGTTCATCCATTCAAACGCTTACCCCGACGCTCAAGCAGGGCCCATTACCACTAAGCCTCTGACACATAGTGGTTAGTGACACGGTAATCAGGATACTAAATCCACGCTGCTCAGATATTCTCGTTTACGACATCCGATCGACGGTGTATTTGATGATTCCCTGAATTGCTAAGAGCGCTTCCTCGTCTATTCTAATACCTGCGCTCTTTGCGTGTGTGGCGGCATCTTGGAGGGCTTGGTCGGCGGCTTGGGCTTCGCTTTGTGCGTGCTCGCGCGCTGTTGCGATTACATCGCTCGATATTATTTCGGCTATAGCCTCACTGATGAAGTTCTCTTCTTCCTCGTTTGTATCCGCATCTTCCTTTGGAGCTACGAGGAGTTTTTTTGCTAGTGAACTATTTGAGGAGAGCCACAAAAGATTTACTAGAGATGGTTTTCGCTCACGAATATCGGTGCCTGGGCGTTTGCCGAGCTGCTCCTCAGGAGAGAGAACATCAAGGAGATCGTCGAGCATTTGAAAAGAAATCCCGAGATGATTTCCGAATGAATCAAGAGAGATAAGTGCTTTATCTCGAAGACCGCCTAGAAAGCCCGCAGAACGGGCACCGAGTCGAAACAGTGCGGCGGTTTTTTTCTCTGCGATTGTGCGTGAGGTGGCAAGTGTGTGTGGGTGAGAGAAAAGAGGTGTTTCTAGGATCTCTCCCTCGGTCAAATGAATGCACGCCTCTTCGGTTGCATCAATGATGAATGGGTCGAGTCGAGCGCAGAGGCTAAATGCGCGTGTTAACAAAAAATCGCCCGCCAGAAGGGTGTCGTTAGTCCCGTAAGTGGCGTAGGGAGAAGGGTGGTGTCGTCTTATGGGAGAGCGGTCGATGATATCATCGTGTAGCAGCGTGGCCATGTGAATAAGCTCTATTCCTGCAGCGACATCTATGAGGCTTTGCTCTGGCTCTGACATTCCGAAGGCGCGAGCAACGAGAAGAGTAAGGGCAGGTCGTACCCGCTTGCCACCGAGTTTAAATAGATACTCTGAAATCTCGGCGAGTCGGGGTGCATCGGTTTCAAACTTCGAGGCGATCAGCTGCTCCACGGCTCCCAGCCCCGGTATGGCCCGAAACAGCTCGGAGAGAGAGGGTGCCGCGAGGGTGTTTTGTGACATGGCTGAGTCTCTGAGAGGGGGCACGCATTCGTTACGATGTGTGGCGATTACAATTAATGCTCAGAAATTTGCAATTTCAGGGCCAATTAATTAGAGGGCACCTTCAAGTGCGTGTATTGAGGGAGAATCGTAGCACCGAAGGGGGCGAATTGCCACGAGAGAGATTATCGAAAGGGGCGATTTTGGGTAGTTTTACTTGCTTGAGAGAACATCGAAATTTGTGAACGTGATAATTAAGGGTGCGCTTTGCCGGACTTTTAATGTCGGTTGCAATCGGCTTACTTGAAATCGTATGTAATGATTGCTCGGAGGGAGCGTTGGGGAGAGCTGAAATGAATGGAACGTCCCCGACGGGATTCGAACCCGTGTTACCTGCGTGAAAGGCGGGTGTCCTGGGCCAGGCTAGACGACAGGGACGTATTTGATGACGCGCATTGTGGAATGGAATCTTTGCTCGGTCAAGAAGATAGCGGAAAAAAACTGTGAGGCAGTAAAATAAATCTGCAAAATAAATCGGGCCGCTACAGAACTCACTCCTCGCTTAACGCGAGCGACCACTCTCCCTCAAGCGATTCACCGGGGGTGAGAAATTGCGTTCCCGTTTGTTCAATCCCCTGAGACGAGAGGTTGAAACTATCTATTGCGTGAGTTGCCGGTTCAAATGCAAATCGAGCCGAATCGGCGGGAGTGTATACGATGAGATGGGTTAAGGGTGATTTGGCTGATATATTCATCCTAATTCGGCTCATCGACCACGCGAAGTTGGCTGACCCGTCCCAATCACGAAAACAGTGGTCGAGCCCACGCTCAAGGGTGCGAAAATCGGCGTAGGAGAGATGAGAAGAAAGCGGAATTGCTGGTCCTGTTGGAAGGGGAACGGTGTCCTCGTGAGGATAGACGGCTCCACATAAGAACTGAGCACTCACATCTTCTTGAGGGGAAATAAGGGAGCGGTTGAAGTAAGGGTGAAATCCAAAACCAGCGGGCATCGCAAAATCTGAACAGTTTGTAAGGGTGAGCTTCTGACTAAGTGATGCGCCGCTTACCTGGATCGTGGTGGTGGCGGAGAATGGGAAGGGGAAATTTATATCAGGGTAGTGCGTGGAATCAAAGCGCAAGGTCACAAGATCAGCGCGCACGTCGGTTACCTGCCATGATCTATTACGTACATCCCCGTGAATTGCGTGCTTCTCTGCGAATCGTAGCTGATATTCACGCCCGAGGGCGGTGAACTTTCCATCGCGAATGCGGTTCGAATATGGAGCCATTATAAAACTGGAGGCTTGTGATGAGGAGGGGAGAGGTTCGGGAGCCTCGGGCATAAGCGAGAGCCAGCGGTCCAATGAGGAAGAGAGATAGCGGCAATAGGTGATTGAAGCGCCAACTGATGGTGAAATACCAACGGCGAGCGATGATGAGTGAATGTGTATGAGATCAGACACGATGATTCCTTGATTTCGTTACTCTCTCGATTTAATCACGCGCGCTCTTCTTCATCACTTCTGTTCCAGTCGGTACCCCCGATCAAGGATGATTAGGAGTTTTCGCGATATCGTCTAATTGCTCCAGTAATTGATTGGACAAGTTCTCTATCTTTGATTCCGTGAGAATTTGCGAAATCATCAAGAAGGGTCTCGAGTTGATCAAGGTATGGTCCGCCTTCTTCGACCGCTTTTTGGTACAATTCATACGCTGCAGGTCCGCCATCGTGGAGAAAATCAGCTAGCGTTTCAAGAGAATGTGGATCCTGGAGCGTTCTCATCACATCGCCGATCGATATTCGGGGGAATGAATCGGGTAAGCTCCGAATTTTGTCACGTGCGCGCTGAAATGCTTTTGATGATGCGAGGCTCTCCTCTAGCTCTTTTTTAAAATCGATGCCGAGGAAATCGCTTAGATAATTGTTCGCGGTCTCTTTGGTCCAACGAGAGGCGGAGTGCCAAGAGGCGCTATACCACGGTTCATCGCAATCTCCATCACTTGTAATCAGATCAGGATCGCAAAGGAGTGGTTGATCTACTTCGTCGCGACATCCTGCGGCACTTACCATCAACACAATGAGGAGTCCGGCCCAGGAGATGGAGCCAGATTTTCTTTTGAGCGAATTTTTAGCGACTGGAACTGTCACTATCGTTTCCTCCCAAGAAGTGATTTTACCCTTTCAGGCATGACGAGCCATTTTTTTAGCGCTGTTCCTCCAAGCGCGGAAAAGAGCGGATCCGCTTTAGTGAGTGGAACGATCTCGCCAGAATCTTTGATGACGACGAGGGAGTCCTCTGTGTCGCGTTTGTGAACATCAGCGGTGCGAACGGTGTGAAGATAGTAAGTTGGGTCCCACCCCTCATTTATCATAATATCACGGGCACGAGCCGTTAAATCTTCGCTGTTATCGACATCGTTAATTGCTACCGTTTTGAATAATCGTCGATGAAGTAAACGATTGCAGAGATCGCTTAAAATAGGATCTTCAGAGCTTGCCCATCTAGTAATGTGGTAACGCCACCACGATTCTCGGAGGTGAAATACGGTATCAAGGTCGAGATCTTTTGGAGTGCGAGATTCTAGAATCCGCTCCATCGGTCCATCCACAAATGGAAGATGAGGACGGATATCTCGTGCTCGCTTGACGATTGTTTGATTCAAAATATCAGCAGCAAGTAGCGTGCGGTGCTGATAGAGTTGGCGATACATAGCGTGACGAGACACGGCAAAATGCAGCATCGCATCGAGTCGATTTTCGCGAAGAGCAAGCTCTCCAGATGGGGTGAGTGTTAAAGAATCAACCAGTGCGCTAACATTGTACAATCCGTAGTGTACGCCAGCCATCACACTATCGACTGAAAGCCAGTTACCTCGATCGACGTTCCATCCACCACCTGCGGTCAGATGATAGCACCAAGGGGGAATAGAGGGGTCTCCCAGAATGATTTTACGGACCATTTCAGGAAGCGCAGGATCTGTTTCTCGCAGTATGCGTTGAATCTCATCGTCCTCTTCTATGATCCTCAATCCAAGCTCCTCGTGGCTATCCCGTTCTTTAGGAAACCACGCTCGAAACGCCATGTGTGAGCCGGGTGCAAGATGACCGAGGTCGTGCAGTATCGCCACAGCCGCTATCGCATTTCGATAGTAATTTATCATCTCGGTGTGAGCTGCGAGTTCAGGAGACTGAAGTAGACGGGAAACAACCATTTCAGCAAGATAGGCTGCTCCCACGCAGTGTCCAAATCGGGAGTGTTCCGAAAACATGAAAACGAGTCGTGTGTTAGCGGTTTGGCTAACATCCCGAAGTCGTTGAAACCACTTTGTATCGATAAGAGAAAGGATGAGTCGTTGCGAAGGAATATCTTCCGAGAAGGTAATTGAGTCGTGAACGATATCGGCAAATGCACGTGTGTTCATGTTTGGATCGAGGGAAATTGGGACAATATTCGGGTTGGGGAGGAAAAGATCGTTCGTACCATAAAAAAACCAGATATCGAGCAAGATTTTTACCGATACCGTGTTAACTATACCGAGCGGACAATCACCTCAATTCACGATACCCGACCACGTGTAAACCGAACAGCTTAAGAATCTCGTATGGGCGTTTTGTTCGGCAGAGGATTGTGACTGCTTTAACTCCAACAGCTCGTAATATCTGGGCGCCGATACCGAA
>JBIJBT010000035.1:0-26473 GCA_044345055.1 Bdellovibrionota bacterium | reverse complement strand
CCTCAACGTCGCGTGGATCTCGCAACTGGGATACACCTTCGAGCGTTGCCCAAACAACATTGTGTGGTGTATTTGAACCGACACACTTCGTCCTTACATCGCGAACCCCAGAAGCCTCTAGAACCGCCCGAACAGCTCCCCCAGCAATAACACCGGTTCCAGGCCCTGCTGGCTTCATTACGACCTTGGTAGGACCAAAATTTCCTACCACTTCATGAGTTAGTGTTGAACCCTTCATGGGAACACGAACTAAACTCTTCCGAGCCTGCTCGCCAGCCTTCCTAATAGCCTCTGGGACCTCGGCAGCCTTCCCCAAACCAACTCCAACGTGCCCCTGCCCATCTCCCGTGACCACTAAAGCGCTAAAGCTGAACCTACGTCCACCCTTAACTACCTTTGCAACGCGCCGGATCGAAATCGTCTTATCGACGAGCTCGCCACACTGGGTAACTGAAACCCGCTGGTTTAAAATTTTTCTTGCTCGCATGAAAATCCCACTCTAGAAAATCAGACCTGCTTCCCTGGCACCCTCGGCGAGCGCACGGATTCTGCCCCAGTATTCGAAGCCGTTTCGATCGAACACTACCCGACCGACACCAGCCCCCTTGCACCGCTCGGCCAAAACCAAACCGACAATTCGCGCCGCAGCCACACTCTTGCAACTAACGGATTCACCTTCCGAAGAACCCGCCACTTTCAAACGAGCCATCACCTCTTCATCAAGCGTGGATGCAGCCGCTATTGTCCGACTGTCAGCATCGACTACAAGCTGCGCGTAAATGTGTTTGCTACTCCGAAATACGCTTATGCGGGGCCTCTCAGTTGTTCCCGAAATTTTGCTACGAATTCGTACCTTACTCCGCTTCCGCGGCGTCATCATTGAGCTACGAGACTTTATTGCCATTTTGCCACCTCTAGAACCGATTACAACAACGACCGCTATTTCTTACCTGTTTTGCCCGCCTTCCGTCTGACGACCTCATCCGAATAGCGGATACCTTTACCGAGATACGGCTCCGGAGGCTGAACGGAACGAATCGAAGAAGCAAATTGGCCGACTTGCTCATTGCAGCAGGAGACGACCTCAATACTGGTCTTACCAACTGCACACGACACACCTTCGGGAATTCGTAGCCTTACTTCGTGAGAGAACCCACAATTGAGCACGAGATCTCCATCGATGAGCTTAGCACCGAAACCAACACCGGTCATTTCAAGATTTCTCTTCCAACCAGTGGCTACCCCTGTTACCATCCTCTGTATTATTGCTCTGATTGTACCGTGGTTCGCTTCGATCTGACGACCAGAACCCTGACGTAACACCCGAACGACGTTGCCTTCTACAAGGACAGAAATACCCGCGGCCACACTCCTGCTAAGAGCCCCTTTAGGTCCCTTTACATTAACCACACTACCATCGACAGATACGCTTACCCCCGCTGGCACTTCAATTGGCAGTTTTCCAATTCTCGACATAACACCCTTTACGAAATCGCCATCAACACTTCACCGCCAACCCGTGCCCGCCTAGCTGATGCATCAGACATCACACCCTGAGGGGTCGAAACGATAGTTATACCGAGACCAGCTCGAACCTTCTTGAGTTCGTCCACTCGAGCGTATACTCGACGACCGCCCTTGCTAATGCGGCGACACTCACGAATCAAAGGCCTTCCATCCTTCCCGTACCTGAGGACAACTCTAAAATCGTATCCACCACGGCCTGTAACATCGACCCTATCGAAACGCTCTATAAAGCGCTCCTCAACTAGAACCGCAAGAACACGACCAACCTGATTGGACCCTAGAATTGTTACTGCCTCATGCCCCATACGCTGGGCATTTCTTATGCGGGTCAGCATGTCCGCTAGTGGATCTAAAATCATAACTCTCCCCTCACGCCAAAAAACACCGAATCAAACTACTTCCTAAACGGTAAGCCCAACAATCTAAGGAGCTCCCTCGCCTCATCGTCGTTCTTCGCAGTAGTAACGAACGAGATGTCCATACCGCGAATTTTATCGAGCTTATCAATATCAATCTCGGGAAAAACAATCTGCTCCTTTAATCCCATGGTGTAATTACCGTAACCATCGAACCCCTTCTTCGGAACACCTCGAAAATCGCGCAACCGGGGCAATGCTACCGATATAAGTCGATCAAGAAAATCATACATTCGACGATTTCTCAGGGTAACCATACAACCTACTGGCGACCCCTGACGAAGCTTAAATGAAGCAATACTCTTACGGGCACGAGTAATCATAGGCTTTTGACCGCTAATTCTGCGCATCGCATAGTCGGCGAACTGTATAGCCTTTGGGTTAGCAGACGCTTCTCCAACGCCAGCATTAAGAACAACCTTGACAATCCGAGGAACTTCCATCGGGGAGCTATACTTGAACTGCTCCATCAACGCAGGAACTACATCCCGCTTATAACGCTCTGCTACCCTACTCATAATTTCTTCCTATCTCAACATAAACGGCTGAAGCCGAAATTATATTAGCGCGATGCCACAGTGATAAATTCTTTAGAAACAGGATCTCTATAACCCCGCTCTTTAAGTCCATCAGGGCGAATGACTGTACCCAACCTAACCGGCCGCTTAAGCTCTTCAGCGTAGAACATTACATTCGACACGTGTACAGACCGCTCGGCACGAACTACAGCACCCCTCTCCCCGACTCGAGTTGGCCGCTTGTACTTAACCCCAAGGTTGAGGCCCTCTACAACCACCCTATCCCCGGCGAAACCCAAAATCTTGCCAACCTGCCGCTTTAGGAGATTGGTTGCCTTATTACCACCCGCGATGACCATCACGGAATCTCCCACTCGGAGCAAGCTATTTCCTCTTGACTGAGACTTTTTTTGTATCATGACAGCATCCCTAAAGAACTTCCGGAGCAAGTGAAACAATCTTCATAAACTTTTTAGCCCTGAGTTCTCTTGCTACTGGGCCAAAAATTCTAGTACCGACAGGATCTTTACTCGCATTTATCAATACGGCCGAATTGTCATCAAACCGAAGAGACTGCCCGTCTGGGCGAAAAATCGAGCTCGCAGTACGGACAACAACCGCTTTGTGGACCGTCCCCTTCGCAATCTTACTATTCGCGAGTGCTTCCTTGACGGCCACCACAATGATGTCGCCAACGCGTGCATATCTTCTTCTCGAACCGCCGAGAACCTTTACGCAGACGACCTTACGAGCGCCAGAGTTATCTGCAACATCGAGAACTGACTTTAATTGAATCATTATACCACCCTGGTTAATTTGACCCGGCACCGAAGAGCTCAATTCGAACGCCTAAGGACTTCTTTTACCACCCACCGCTTCCTTCTACTTAACGGGCGTGACTCCTCAATCCGAACCAAATCTCCTATCTGACAATCTGGAAATTCATTATGAGCTAAAAATTTCCTAGTTCGCCGCACGTACTTCTTATAGAGCGGATGTTCGACCCTCTGAGTCACACCAATCACTACGGTCTTTTCCATCTTATTACTTAAGACCAGACCTTCTTGCCCTTTTCGAGCCTTATTTCTCTTTTCCATCTTACACGACCCAGAATAACTTAACTGCATTGACTAGCTACGACGTCTCGAAATCTCAGTCTCGACACGCGCCAAAGAGCGCCTCAGATTCGACAATGCCGCACCCGCCACCGACTGCCCGACCGCTGCCTTGAACCGCCCCTTAAGAAGCTCTTCCGCTACGGCTGTCCTTTTAGCAAACAGCTCGTCGATAGACGAGGACCGTAGTTCTGACAAAAAATTCTTTGTTTTCATTCATCTCCTCCTCTGGTACCGGTCACAGCAAATTCGCGGAACGTGCAATAAATTTGGTTTTAAACGGGAGCTTAGCAGCGGCAAGCCTAAACGCCTCAGCAGCAACCGACTCCGAAACACCTGTCATCTCATAAAGCAGACGACCAGCGCGAACTTCAGCCACCCAGTATTCAGGGGAACCTTTTCCCGAACCCATACGTGTTTCAGCGGGCTTCTTAGTCATGGGCTTATCAGGGAAGACTCGTATCCAGACCTTACCACCTCTCTTTACGTGTCGAGTCATTGCGATTCGACCAGCCTCAATCTGCCTACTGGTTAACCAAGCCGGCTCAACGGCCTTCAACCCATAGTCACCGAAAGCGAGATCGCAGCCCCTTGTTTCAATCCCCTGAAGGTGCTGGGACATCTTCATCTGTTTTCTGTATTTTGGCTTTTTCGGAGAAAGCATACTTCACCCATTAAGTTATATATGAACAATTAGCAGGCCAGTGACCGTCACAATTGAAGAGCCTCTGCACTTCCTTGTTCTTTTTGAGAGAAGCGCTCACCTTTGAATACCCAAGTCTTAATACCTATGATTCCGTAGGTAGTTTTTGCCTCCGCCGTTGCGTATTCTATATCAGCCCTCAAAGTATGCAATGGTATCCGACCTTCTTTTTGACTTTCAGTCCTCGCTATATCGGCACCATTCAAACGACCACCTACACAGACCTTCACTCCCTCTGCACCGCTTCGCATTGCCTTGGTGACGGCATCCTTCATGGCACGACGAAAATTAACCCGGCGCTCAAGCTGGAACGCTATCCCTTCAGCCAAAAGCTGGGCGTCCATCTCGGTCTTTCGGCTTTCTACAATGTTGAGAGCGACCTTATCCTTCCCCCGCTGAACAAGATTACAGACATCCCTTTTTAGATTTTCAATATCTTTGCCCTTCTTCCCGATAACCAACCCAGGCTTTGCGGCGAAAATATTAATCTTAACCTTCTCACCAGCCCGTTCGACTTCTATTCTACTTACGCCGGCTGGCAACAGTTTAGCCTTTAAGAAAGTCCTAACTTTCAGATCTTCGCCAAGGTACTTAGCAGCATCGCGCTGAGAGAACCACTTAGATTCCCAACCGTACAAAATGCCTGTCCGAAGTCCTCTCGGGTGTGTTTTCTGGCCCATTATATCTCCTGCGTGGTTTCCTAAATTCTTAGCATCTCTTGGCTAGACGTTTGCCACCCCAAGGGCAACAGTTATATGAGAACATCGCTTTCGAATCGGCGTTGCTCTACCTCGCGCCCTCGGCATACTTCTCTTAAGGGTAACACCGGAATCCACGTAAACCTCCGAGACATAGAGACTGTCAACATCAGCGTTCGCAACATCCTCTGCATTTGCTACCGCCGAGCGTATTAGCTTCTCAGCCAATCTTGCCGTCTTCTGCTTTTGAAAGCTTAGGGTATTAAGAGCCTTAGCTACCCCTTGGCCCCTCACCAGATCCATTACAAGACGAGCCTTCTGGGGGGAAACCCGAACCCCTCTCAGTCGACTGATGGCAACCGGCACACTTTTTGGTTGGTTAGCTCGTGACATCTTCGATTCCCCTTGTTATTTCTTTCCAGATTTTGCAGCGTGTCCATGGTAGGTACGAGTTGGAGAAAATTCTCCGAGCTTGTGCCCGACCATATTGTCCGTGACAAACACAGCATTGAATGTTTTGCCGTTATGAACGGCAAACGTTAGTCCAATCATCTCGGGTATGATAGTCGACCGACGAGACCAAGTCTTGATAGGGCCCTTGTGAGCCCCGGACTTCGCCCGATCAATCCACTTCACCAGTGAATTTTCGATGTATGGACCTTTTTTTATGGAACGTGGCATTGTTACCCCCAAAACTATTTCTTAGCGCCGCGCTTTCTAACGATAAACCGAGCAGTACGCTTATTCTTCCTCGTCTTATATCCTTTGGCAGGAACTGCCGTTACAGAAACGGGATGCCTTCCGCCAGAAGTCTTACCCTCTCCACCACCCATCGGGTGATCGACTGGGTTTCTAGCAACCCCTCTATTTTTTGGCCGTATTCCCAGCCATCTACTACGCCCAGCCTTACCAAATTCTTGATTAGAATGATCGGAATTACCGACGCCACCAACAGTAGCATAACATTCAGAAAGGATCTTCCTCATCTCTCCTGAAGGAAGCTTCACTAGGGCATACTTGCCTTCTTTAGCAACAAGCTGAGCAGCATTACCGGCTGATCGAACTAATTGACCTCCGCGACCAGGCTTGAGCTCAATGTTGTGTATCGGTTGACCCGTTGGGATACTCTTAAGAGGAAGAGAGTTTCCGACCTTAACTTCTGCAAGCTCTCCTGATTCAACACTTCCACCGACTTGTAACCCATTGGGCGCAATGATGTACGACTTGACACCATCCCGATAGCAGACCAAAGCCAAATTGGCCGATCTGTTGGGGTCATATTCCAACGCCACAACTTTAGCTGGAACACCTTTTTTCACTCTCTTAAAGTCGATCAAACGATAACGACGCTTGTGACCACCACCGGTATTAACATTTGTAACTCTACCCTGAGAGTTACGTCCACCGGAGGAAGATATTTTTCCAAGCAACCGTTTCTCAGGTCCCTTACGAGATAATTCACCCTGATCAACTTTTACTGCGTGCCTCCTGCCCGCAGTAATGGGCCTAAAACGCCGCAATGCCATACCTATACCCCTTCCAGAATATTAATTTCAGACCCTTCAGCCAGACTCACGTAGGCCTTCTTATAACCAGACCGACGACCAACTGAGCGACCAACACGTTTTGGCTTCCCGGTATAATTTGCCGTCCGGACTCCTGTTACCTTGACTTGAAAGACGCGTTCAACCGCCTCTCGGATCGCAGACTTTGACGCCCTAGGATCCACCGCAAGTGTTAGGACTCCTAAGTTGGCCCCTTTTTCGGTTAGTATTGGCTTCTTAATTATGTTGTAGTGCTGCGACGAAGCGCCGCGACCCGACTCGTCATTGACCGACATTGCTCACCACCTCCGAACGAACATTTAATCTTTTCTCGAGTCCAATCTCTACAGCTTCGACCGCGGCTCTCGACATAATAACATGTTTACTACGCACTACGTCATAAACATTGAGACCACCAACTGGAAGGACCGTAACACCCTTTAAATTCCGAAAACAGAGTGCAGCCTTAAGCTCATCTGCAGCGAGTACAACTAGAGTTGTGCCAGAGCAACCGACGCCCTTCAAAAGAACAGCCCCCTCTCGCGCCTTACCCTTACACGATTCAAGAGTATCAACTAAAGTTAGCCTCTTCGACTCAACTAAATCAGTGAGAACTGACGCCAGAGCTGAAGCACGGACTTTCTTGTTCAACCCCTTTTCGTAGGAACGCGGCCTCGGCCCGTGAACAACGGCACCACCTACCCACAGGGGAGACACTGACGATCCAGCCCGAGCTCTGCCCGTTCCTTTTTGCCTGAAGGGTTTTTTTCCACCGCCTTTCATGGCGCTTCGTTCGAGTGCGCTGTGAGTCCCAGCACGCCTCTTGGATAGCTGCCATACAACGGTCGAATGAACCGCCACCTGCGACTTTGGCCCGGCAAAAATTCGACCAGACAGCTCGACCGAACCAATATTACTGCCCAAGCTATCAACAAGCTGGTACAACACTTTTGACATAATTCCTCTCAATAGAGACTATACCTGTCTTTAGACTAGACAGTGGCAGTGCGTTTTATTGCCTTCTTAATCACGACGAGACCACCTTTTGAGCCGGGAACTCCACCCTTAACTAACAAAAGATTTTGGTCAGCATTAACACCTACCACCTGCAAATTCTGGAGGGTAACTGATGCTCCGCCCATTCTTCCCGGCATCTTCTTATTCTTGAAAATCCTCCCTGGGAACTTACGGCACCCAACGGAACCGATATGCCTCCGATATTCGTGCGTACCACGAGTAGCCGGTTGACCCTTTGTGTGAAAACGCCGAACGACACCCTGGAAACCCTTCCCTACGGAAGTCCCTGAAACATCGACATAGTCACCATCACTAAATACATCCCCAACTCGAATCTCTGCACCCACGGAATCCCAGCCGAGCTCCTTAGGTTGGCAGCGGATCTCTTGGACATGCTGGAAGGAACCGGACCCGACCTTAGTGAACAGCCCAGTCTCAGGCTTGTTAACACGAGATGACTTCTTGGAAACGAAACCCAGCTTAACGGCGTCGTAGCCCTCACGAGCCTTTTCGATGATTTGGAGTACGTAGCATGGACCAGTTTGAATCACAGTAACTGGAACTGCTTCCCCTTGAGAGGTAAAAACTTGGGTCATCCCGACCTTTACCCCTAGGAGCCCTTTCGGGTATTTCTTTTCGGTCGTCATTTGACCTTCTCCTTTTTGATACTCTTTATACACACAAGAACTTCGGGAGCCCCTCGGTTGGGGAATTTTGCCATGAAGTCGCACTAATGGAGCTTAATTTCGACGTCGATACCGGTGGAAAGCTCAAGTTTACCCAACTCATCAAGCGTTTGCAGTGTTGGCTCGAGTATGTCGATCAGCCTCTTGTGAATCCTCAACTCAAACTGCTCTCTCGACTTTTTATCTGCAAATGTGGAGCGCTGGACGGTATATTTAATAGTCCGAGTAGGCAAAGGGATCGGACCTGCGACCCTCCCGCCGGTTCGTCGGACGATAGTTACAATCTCAGCTACTGCAGTATCAAGGAGAGAGTGGTCGAAACCCTTCAACCTCACCCTCATCTGTTGACTTCCGACCATCATGTCTTTCCTTAAATATAGTGCCCAGAGAGGCCTCTGGGCGTTACTTTGGATTCTAACCGAAGTGATGCTATTCAATAATTTCAGTTACCACGCCTGAACCAACCGTACGACCACCTTCTCTAATGGCGAAACGTACACCACGTTCCATAGCGATGGGCTGTGCTAGCTCAACGTCAATATTGATGTGATCACCTGGCATCGCCATCTCTACACCCTCGGGTAACTTTATACTTCCAGTAACGTCAGTAGTTCTGAAGTAGAATTGAGGCCGATAACCGGAGAAGAATGGCTTATGACGACCACCCTCTTCCTTCTTTAGAATGTAAGCCTCTGCCTTAAACCGGGTATGCGGCTTGATGCTACCGGTCTTTGCAAGAACTTGCCCGCGTTCGATATCGTCCCGCTTGAGGCCTCTTAGCAGACAACCAACGTTATCACCTGCGAACCCCTCTTCCATCGATTTATTGAACATCTCAACGCCAGTGACAGTGGTCTTTACCGTCGGCCGTAGACCGACGATCTCGACTTCCTCACCGACCTTGACCTTACCGCGCTCGATACGACCAGTTGCCACCGTTCCGCGACCAGCTATCGAGAAAACATCTTCGACTGACATCAGGAAGGTCTTATCGACTTCTCGTTCAGGCACTGGGATGTAGTCGTCGATTGTCGCAAGCAACTTGTCGATACAACCCTTACCCAATTCGCCTTCTTCGAGATTCAGGGCCTTTAAGGCGCTACCTCTGATTATTGGAGTATCATCCCCTGGAAAGTCATACTTATTGAGCAGGTCGCGAACCTCCATCTCAACTAACTCAAGTAGCTCCTCATCGTCGACGATGTCAACTTTATTCAAGAATACTACAATCTTCGGGACTCCTACCTGACGTGCGAGAAGAATGTGCTCTCGCGTCTGTGGCATAGGACCATCAGCCGCACTAACAACGAGAATAGCGCCGTCCATCTGAGCGGCACCGGTAATCATATTTTTTACGTAGTCAGCATGTCCTGGACAGTCAACGTGAGCGTAGTGACGGTTAGCGGTCTCGTACTCAACGTGCGCGCTCGCAATCGTTACTGTCTTGGTGGCATCACGAACCGTACCGCCCTTCGCGATATCGGCATAGCTCTTCGCCTTCGCGAGAGCCTTCTCTGCTTGGACCTTAACAAGAGCAGCAGTTAATGTTGTCTTTCCGTGGTCAACGTGTCCTATTGTTCCAACGTTAACGTGATCTTTTGTTCTTTCGAATTTAGCTTTTGACATAGGATTCTCCCTGCAACTTAATTAATTTTATGAACTGCTCTTCTAAACAGACATTCAATCACTTCTTAATTATCGATTCAGCAACGTGATTCGGTACCGGCGCATAATGGTGGTACTCCATCGTAAATGTCGCCCGACCCTGTGAACTGGAACGAAGATCGGTTGAATACCCAAACATCTCGGCAAGAGGAACCTCTGCCTTTACTGCCTGAGCACCGGACCGAGGCTCCATTCCCAATATCCTAGACCGTCGTCTATTAATGTCACCGACGATATTACTAACGAACTCGTCTGGGCAGACAACTTCGACTGACATGATCGGTTCAAGTAATTGCGGCCCAGCCTTTCGGCAAGCTTCCTTAACACACATCGACCCGGCAATCTTAAACGCAATTTCACTCGAGTCAACCTCGTGGAAGCTACCAAAGTAAAGAACTACCTTAGTATCTATGACGGGGAATCCTGCAAGAATACCGCCTCCAAGGGCTTCCTTCACACCCTTCTCGACTGCTGGTATGTACTCCTTCGGTATTACCCCGCCTTTAATCTCATCGTGAAACTCGTTCCCTTTACCAGCTTCAAGCGGCATTACCCTTAAGAATACGTGGCCAAACTGACCCTTTCCGCCTGACTGCTTAGCGTACTTAACCTCGTGCTCAACTTCTTGAGTGATCGTCTCACGATATGCAACCTGAGGCTTACCGGCTTTTGTATCCACTCCATACTCACGGAGGAGACGCTGCTGAATAATATCGAGATGGAGCTCTCCCATTCCAGCGATAATCGTTTGTCCAGATTCCTCATCAGTAAATACTTTCAGAGAAGGGTCTTCTTTCGCCAACTTCATTAAAGACAAACCCATCTTCTCTTCGTCAGCCTTTGTCTTTGGCTCGATCGCGATACTAATGACAGGCTCAGGAGCGTGTATCGACTCGAGAAGTATGGGTGAACCTTCTTCAGTCAGTGTATCACCTGTGTAAGTCTCTTTCAGACCTACCGCAGCACCGATATCCCCAGCCGACAGCTCCTTTACTTCTTCTCGCTTATCAGCATGCATTTTTACGATTCTGCCGATTCTTTCCCTCTTACCTCGGCGTGAATTCAGAATCGTAGTACCGGCAGCTATCGTCCCAGAGTAAACTCTGAAGAAGGTTAGACCTCCCACATACGGATCGCTCACGATCTTAAATGCTAATGCGGAGAAAGGCTCAGAGGCGTCAGCATTCCTAATAATCTTCTCAACGGTCTCAGGCGGCTTGTTAGCATCGTCAGGTGAAATACCTTCGACTGGAGGAATATCAAGTGGTGATGGTAGAAACTCAATTACTGCGTCAAGAAGAGGCTGAACACCCTTATTCTTGAAGGCGCTTCCGCACAGGATTGGGAACAATTGCATAGAAAGAGTACCTCTCCGGAGCGCGGACCGAATCTCCGACTCCGAAATCTCTTCCCCTGCTAGATACTTCTCCATTATCTTATCGTCGACATCAGCAAGGCTTTCGAGCATCCGCTCCCTAGCCTTGATAGCATCCTTCCTCAGATCTTCCGGAATTTCACGCTGCTCAAATCGGGCGCCCTTAGATTCATCTAGATAGACAACGGCGCTCATGGAGATCAAGTCTATAACGCCCAGAAACTCTGCTTCCGCACCAATCGGAATCTGGATCGGAACTCCATTAGCTCCAAGCCTATCCCTGATCGCAGCAACACACTTCTCGAAATTGGCGCCCATTCGGTCCATCTTATTGACAAAGCAGAACCGAGGAACACGAAATTTATTCGCCTGTCTCCAAACAGTCTCCGACTGTGGCTCTACTCCGCTCACACCGTCGAACACTGCTACCGCACCATCGAGGACTCGTAAACTTCGTTCAACTTCTATAGTAAAGTCGACGTGGCCGGGAGTATCGATAATATTAATCCGATGAGTAGGCTTGTCACCCATAGAACCGGACCATTCACAGGTTGTTGCAGCTGCTGTGATTGTGATACCGCGCTCTTGCTCCAGCTCCATGTAATCCATGGTTGCTGCACCCTCATGAACTTCGCCTATCTTGTAATTAATACCTGTATAAAAGAGAATTCTTTCAGTCGTAGTGGTCTTACCGGCATCAATATGCGCCATTATTCCAATATTTCGGGTCTTCGCTAGATCTATCTTTGCCACGACTTTTTCCTATGTACCAAGCAAACTCTAAATTCTGTTTTTTCCCGAGACAAGGCCAGCCCCAACCGGCCTTAGCCCAACCTACCATCGAAAATGGGCAAAAGCTTTATTAGCTTCAGCCATCCTATGAGTGTCTTCTCTTTTCTTGACAGCAGCGCCACGACTATTACTAGCATCTAGCAGCTCATTTGCTAGCCGCTCGGACAGGGTTCGCTCACTCCTGCTATTTGCGGCCGATATAAGCCACCGGAGCGCTAACGACTGAGCGCGAGCGGCCCGAACATCAGTCGGAACTTGATATGTAGCCCCACCAACTCGCCGCGACCGAACCTCAACAATAGGACGTATATTTGAAAGAGCGGCCGAGAATATCTGGACGGGATCAGAGTTCGGGACTTTCTGGGAAATCCTATCGAGCGCCTCGTACAGAGCTCTCTCTGCTACACCTTTTTTACCACTTTCCATAATGGCATTGACCGTCTTAGAAATGATCACACTACCATATTTGGGGTCAGGAAGTACTTCGCGTTCAAAATCTCTTTTTTTTCTCGACATAAAATTTCTCTTGGCCGTAATGTCTTCAAATACAGGTATCCGGTACAATCGACAGATACCGAAATTCTTTTTGTGATCTACTTCGGACGCTTCGCCCCATACTTCGACCTTGACTTACGACGGTTTTGAACACCGTGCGCCTCAAGTTTTCCACGGACAATATGGTATCGGACCCCTGGAAGGTCCTTAACCCGCCCACCACGTATCAAGACAACAGAGTGTTCCTGCAAATTATGTCCAACACCTGGTATGTATGAAGTTACTTCCATCCCGGTCGTTAACCGAACACGAGCAACTTTTCGCAGAGCTGAGTTTGGCTTCTTAGGAGTTTGCGTGTAGACTCTTGTACATACACCCCTTTTCTGAGGACAAGACACTAAAGCTGGAGATTTAGTCTTCCAAGCCTTTACCACTCGCCTTTTCCTCACTAGCTGGTTAATAGTTGGCATACCAGACTCCAAAAACAGGGCGCGAAACGCCCAAACGTTACAGTAATTTTACCGGGAACACATGTCTCCGGTAACTTTTTTACTCCAGACCTATGCGGGAGCTTTAAATGTCAGCCAATCCGGAGCGACACTCTTAAACTTGATAACAGAAAAACTGGTCTCAGATTTTCCCGGACAGACGCGACCCCTGATTTGTCAGATGACCGGTCTTTAAGTTGGTGGCAGAACCATTGGATGTTGCCTACGGGTATAAGCAGCGCATCCCAGTTAGGAAGCTTTTAACTTCTATCAATCGGTTGTATGCCCTTGAGCGACGTGATTTATGCCCTTTTTTTTTAATTGCGTCAAGCCCCTCAAGGCTGATTTTCAAATATTTGTGAAATTCCACCGTGAACTCCGAGTAAAATCTCTCCTGTTAGCGGCGGTCGATATTTTCTCTCACAGTTATTAACAGTCTGATATATTTGAGGATTAGGTCAGTCACTGTAAGATGGACTAACCAGATTGGCCTTCAATCAGAATAAATTGTGCAGATTTTGAATCTTAGGAGGAGGTCTGACTAATCTGGGCTATCAAGAGCGAAAGAGACGCAATGCAGCGAATCGATTTCTGATCAGAGTCCCTTTTTCATTGTTTCACGGTACATACCGAACAACTTTCTCGTTTTCAACAACGTCGTGAGTGAGACTGAAAAAAATATAGTGGTTGAGTTATAGGTTTCATTGACCACAGCTGTCACTGGCTGCTTAGCACAGTTTCTCTAGCCGCATGACAGCGGGAGGGTGCGAGCTTCGTTGGAAGGCAGGTGATGATCAATTGAATCCCTAGAAATCTGGTCGGAGCATTTGATACGAATCGTTCATCCCCTATGCTTCCTGCGTCTCACCATCGTCTTTGGCCTGTTTTGTTGATTTGTCAACCGAACACAGTCGACTGAGTCAGGGGACATCGCGGCAAGCACCGACCATTAAGTAGGCGCAACGGAGAGCGTTGAAGCGCAATGGTGCTGTGGCGGCTTAGAGACTAATATGACTAGCATGTGCCAGTGGTTACGACTTTATTTTTTCCTACCTTACTATAAAGCCCAAACAAGGTGGTGAAAATTATTTTCTGTTGCGAACTTTGATAGCTTGACTGCACCTTCGTCGGCGTCAACGAAAAATCCTCAACGTATCTTAGGAGTAACGTTTGCGGTTTTTTTGTCAACACCTCCTCGTTTCGTCAAAACTCCCAAAATGCTCACGACGGAATCAATCTTTCCTACCCTGCTAAGTTCCATCTAATTTCCGGAACTGATCCGAAGGGCTCCTACAGATTCCGTCGCCTACAGCAACCCGGACAAGCTTTCAATCGTTGTCTGAGTCATTCGCGTATCCACCCGCGGCTTCGGCGTATCGGATATTACTTTACCGTCAACCTGCACATGCCGATTAGCGTACTCCGCCATGCCAGAGCCCGCTGGTATGAGCCGACCCATAATTACATTTTCCTTCAAACCACGGAGAGGATCTACTTTCGCGGATACTGCTGCTTCTGTGAGCACTTTTGTCGTCTCTTGGAAGCTCGCAGCCGAAATAAATGAATCAGTCGATAAAGATGCCTTCGTGATACCTACAAGGAGCGGCTCGTAGACAGCTGGCCGTCCTCCCGATCCAAGTATATCCTGATTCGCTTCAATGACCCGGAAACGTTCGACACTGTCCCCTACAAGGAAATCAGTATCTCCGAAATCAACTATACGAACCCGGCGTAACATCTGGCGAACAATCACCTCTATATGTTTGTCGTTAATTCTCACGCCCTGCAAGCGATAGATTTCCTGTACTTCATCAACTAAGTAACTCGCTAGCGACTTGACCCCCTCAATACGAAGTATGTCGTGCGGATTTATTGATCCGTCGGTGAGGGCCTCGCCAGCCTTAACACGATCACCTTTTTGCACCTCAATGTGCTTGGTTTTTGCTACCAGATATTCCCTTGGCTCGCCAAATTCAGGCGATACGATAATCCTTCTCTTCCCTCGTGAATCCTCTCCAAAGTCAACGGTGCCATCAACATCAGCAACAACTGCTGGATCCTTTGGCTTGCGGGCCTCGAAAAGCTCAACAACCCGAGGAAGACCCCCAGTAATGTCCTTAGTTTTTGTCGTCGCACGCTCTCGTTTAGCGATTACATCTCCAGCATCAATATCGCTATTGTGCTCGACGGTAAGACGTACGCCTACTGGGAGATTATAGACCCTACTTTCACCCTCATCACCGTGGATAACGAGCCTTGGCCGAAGATCGCTAGTCCTATCCTTGGCTTGAACTATTTCCTTCTCTACGAAGCCCGTGCGTTCATCAGCACGTTCCTCCAAAGTGTGCTCATTTATATCGACCCATTCAACGCGTCCCGCCACCTCACTCAAGATTGGGGTGGTAAACGGGTCCCATTCGCTCAGTAATTGACCTGATTGCACTGAAGAGCCTGCCTGAACATGGAGGCGTGACCCGTACACGAGTGGATGCCGCTCTCGCTCTCGACCGTCCTGTTCATCGAGAATTACGAGCTCGCCTTTCCGGGTCATAACGATCATGCCGCCGTCTCTTCTCGTGGCAAATTTGACCTCTTCAAGTCTTACTACACCCGCATAACGCGCTTCAAGCGATGTTTGCTCCGCTCGACCAGATGCCGCTCCACCGATATGGAACGTTCTCATCGTCAACTGAGTACCCGGCTCCCCTATAGACTGAGCCGCGATAACACCGACCGCTTCCCCGATATTTACGAGGTGCCCACGAGCTAGGTCCCGACCATAGCAGAGTGCACAAACGCCAACTCGACTTTCACACGAGAGTACGGACCTTATCTGAACCCTATCAAGCCCAGAGGCGGTAATTTTGGCACAACGATCCTCGTCTATCTCTTGGTTTCGTTCAACAAGGACTTCTCCACTAATCGGATCACGGACATCTTCTCCAGCGACCCGCCCAAGTATCCGGGAGGACAATGGCTCAATCTCTTCTCCCCCTTCGATCAGGGCAAATATCTCAGTTGAATCAGTCGTACCGCAATCATATTCGGTCACAATGCAGTCCTGCGCTACATCGACCAGTCTCCTTGTAAGATATCCCGAGTTTGCCGTCTTTAAGGCTGTGTCGGCTAGACCCTTACGGGCACCGTGAGTCGAAACGAAATATTGAAGTACCGTCAACCCTTCTCTCAGATTAGCCTTGATCGGCTGTTCAATAATCGAACCATCGGGCTTGGCAAATAGTCCTCTCATACCCGCGACCTGCCGGATCTGAGCGGGCGAACCACGGGCCCCGGAGTCGGCCATTATGTATACGGAATTAAAAGATGGACCTTTTCTGGTTGAACCGGTCGCTTCATCGGTGAAAGTCGCCGAAGAGATACGCTGCATCGCATCATCGGCAACCCGATCAGTAACATCGGACCAGATATCTACGACCTTATTATAGTGCTCACCAGCAGTAATCAAGCCTTCTTGATACTGCCCGAAAATTTCCGCAACCTTACGATCTGCATCATCGAGCAGCTGCTGCTTCGTCTCCGGTATCACCATATCGGCGATTCCGATGGAAATACCAGCAATCGTGGCGAAACGATAACCGACATCCTTCAACTTATCGGCCAATAATACTGTTGCCTTATTTCCGCACAATCGGAAGCATTCATCTATGAGATTGGATATTTCCTTCTTCTTCATCACTTTATTAAAGTGCTTGAAAGGAAGGGTTTCCGGTGGACAAAAGTGACAGAGAAGAACTCGACCTACCGTTGTATCGACAATCGATCCTTCAACACGACATTTAATCGCTGCCTGCAGTTCGACTTCCCTGGATTCCCATGCCAGCCAAACCTCGTCCATATTTGCAAATATTCGACCTTCTCCGCGACTGAAGGGCCTCTCTCGGGTCATGTAGTACAGACCGAGAACAATATCTTGCGATGGGACAATTACCGGCTTCCCATTAGCAGGGTTTAGAATATTATTTGTCGACATCATTAAAACGCGAGACTCAACTTGAGCCTCAATAGAGAGCGGCACGTGTACCGCCATCTGGTCACCGTCAAAATCCGCATTGAAAGCGCTACAGACTAAGGGATGGAGCTGAATCGCCTTTCCTTCGATAAGAAGCGGTTCGAACGCCTGAATTCCCAGCCTGTGTAGAGTAGGGGCTCGGTTGAGGAGAACTGGATGCTCTTTGATTACATCATCCAAAATGTCCCAAACAACTGATTTCTCAGCTTCCACCATCTTTTTTGCGCTCTTGATGGTTGTTACGTATCCACGCTCCTCTAGCTTGCTATAGATAAAGGGCTTGAAGAGCTCAAGAGCCATCTTTTTTGGAAGACCACACTGATGGAGTCGCAGCTCCGGACCGACCACAATTACGGACCGACCGGAATAGTCTACCCGCTTTCCGAGAAGATTCTGACGGAAACGGCCTCCTTTACCCTTCAACATATCGCTCAGAGACTTGAGCGGACGCTTATTTGGACCTGTGATAGTCCGTCCACGACGGCCATTATCAAAAAGCGCGTCAACAGACTCTTGCAGCATGCGCTTCTCATTTCTAATGATAATGTCAGGCGCACTAAGCTCTATCAGCCTTTTGAGGCGGTTATTGCGATTAATCACCCTGCGGTAGAGGTCGTTGAGGTCACTCGTTGCGAACCTTCCACCATCCAACGGAACAAGTGGGCGAAGATCAGGCGGTATTACAGGAATAACTGTAAGAATCATCCATTCCGGCTTGTTCCCACTTTGGTGGAATGCAGATAGAACTTTGAGTCTCTTAGTTAGCTTCTTTTTTTTCGCTTCGGAGGTAACATTCCTTAGCTCCTCTCTTAACTCCTGAGACAACTTTGGAACATCGATCGATTTTAGAAGTCGCAAAATGGTATCAGCACCCATCCCGGCTTCGAAACGAGAACCAAACCTCTCCCTGTTTGTCCGGTATTCTTTTTCAGTGAGCAACTCGCCAGCCTGAAGGTCAGACTCACCAGGGTCAGTAACAATATAGCTTTCAAAATAGAGGATCTTTTCCAGATCCCGCAACGATACGTCCAGAACTGCTCCGATTCGGGAGGGCAGACTCTTAAGAAACCAAATATGGGCTACTGGACAGGCCAAATCGATGTGACCAATTCGCTCTCGACGAACCTTTGATTGAATTACCTCTACACCACACTTCTCACAGACCACCCCTCTATGGCGCAGCCTTTTATATTTTCCACAGATGCACTCATAGTCTTTAACCGGGCCAAAGATTTTCGCACAGAACAAACCATCGCGTTCAGGCTTTAACGTCCGATAGTTTATCGTCTCCGGCTTCGTAACTTCCCCATGAGACCAACCTTTAATTCTCTCAGGACTAGCCAAAGATATTTTAAGGGCGGTGAAGGAGACTGGATTTTTAGGCTTTTCGAATAAAGAGAATAAATTATCCATGTTTCTGACCCTTCTTAAATCACTGTGACTTTATGAGAGAAATCACTAAAGTGCTGAACGTATTAAATGGAATTCAGGCCATTCCATTTTTATGGATTCATGCTGCGTCGGAACACCGCTCTGCAAAATAATGACTTTCCGTATCTGGAAATCCAAGTAGAAGCCCCAGAGCAAACTTTACCCGGGGCCTTTCTTTACATGATTCCAAAGGAAGGCATTGGCTCTCCATCGGTGTCTGACTCGCCAGATGCATTGTTTGCTTCTACCAGCTCGACATCAAGACCAAGCGACTGAAGTTCCTTCATCATTACGTTGAATGATTCAGGGAGCCCAGGCTCGAGTACGTGCTCACCCTTGACAATCGACTCATACATTCGAGTTCGTCCAGCCACATCATCAGACTTAACGGTCAAGAATTCCTGCAAGGTAAAGGCTGCACCGTAAGCTTCAAGCGCCCATACTTCCATCTCCCCAAGCCGCTGTCCCCCCATTTGAGCCTTTCCTCCCAAGGGCTGTTGCGTAACCAGCGAGTATGGCCCAATAGAGCGTGCATGAATCTTGTCATCAACAAGATGGTCGAGCTTCAAGATGTACATAATCCCAACTGTAACCTTTTCCTTAAAAGGTTCCCCAGTTCGTCCATCATAGAGCTGGACCTGGCCAGTCTCTGGTACCCCAAGCTTTCCAAGGAATTCCCTAATCTCACCCTCGGTTGCTGCATCAAACACTGGCGTCGCCAAATGAACCCCGCACAGTTGCCTACGAGCCACCTCTAGAAGTTCCTCGTTTGTCAGATCCTTAAATTGTTCAGCACCATTACCCTTACCAAATACAAAAAGAAGTAACTCTCTTACCTCTTCAGTAATTCGAGTACGGACAGCGTCGTCAACATCTAGCCGATGGACACCTGTAACCGGATCCATCACCTGTTCCAGCAACGCCTCAAACCGTCGACCGGTGAGGTACGCTGCCAACCCCAAATGGGTTTCCAGTAGCTGTCCGACATTCATTCGAGATGGTACGCCAAGCGGGTTCAAGACAATGTCTACCGGTCGACCATCAGCCATGAAAGGCATGTCTTCCTTAGGAAGTACCCTTGAAAGAACTCCTTTGTTTCCGTGACGACCGGCCAACTTATCTCCAACCTGGAGCTTGCGCTTAATAGCGATAAAGACTTTGACCATCTTTATCACACCTGGAGCAAGTTCATCGCCCTCCATAAGGCGCTTGATCTTTTCCTGAAGCACCGCACGCTTACTGTTGATAAGCTGCCCAGTTCGCACAACAATCCGATTGATTGTCTCTCTAACCGTTGCATCACCAATATCAAAGCTCAGCAGATATTCGAAAGGAACTGCATCAATAAGCTCCTCGCCGACAACAACCCCTCGAGCAACGAGTTGACGGCGATGTTCGTCGATGACCGGAACAGCCGTTGTCTTGCCTACGAGAAGCTCTTTCACCTCTTTGAGAGCTGTATCGCGAATTATCTTAATTTCATCTCGCTGATCCTGCTCCAACTTCTGGATTTCTCGGCGCTCAATCGCAAGGGTACGCTCATCTTTTTCAGTACCTTTTCGTGAAAAGACCTGTGCTGCAACGACGGTTCCTTCAACACCTGGCGGCAACTTAAGGCTCGTATCCCTGACTTCGCCAGCCTTCTCTCCAAAGATCGCTCTGAGGAGCTTTTCCTCAGGACTAAGCTGAGTTTCACTTTTTGGTGTAATTTTACCAACGAGGATGTCACCCGGCGCAACCTCTGCTCCGATCCGAATTATCCCCGATTCATCGAGATTTCTGAGAGCCTCCTCTCCGACGTTTGGAATGTCTCGGGTAATTTCCTCACGACCCAACTTGGTATCGCGAGCCACACACTCGAACTCCTCAATGTGTATAGAAGTGAAGTAGTCATTCTTAACCACCTCTTCACTTATCAAGATCGAGTCTTCGAAATTGTATCCACCCCACGGCATGAAAGCGACTAGACAGTTTTGCCCTAATGCCAACTCTGACATGTCGGTACTCGGACCATCAGCTATCACCTCGCCAGCATTAACCGTTTCTCCTTCACGAACGATAGGTTTTTGATTAATGCAGGTATTCTGGTTAGAGCGTCGATATTTAACTAAATTGTAAATGTCGACGCCAGTATCAAGCTCATCATCTGAGGTCTGATCAGCCCGAATGACCAGCCTTTCTGAATCAACAGCGACTACACGCCCGGATCGACTCGCAACTACTGTTGCTTTACTATCACATCCTACAGGGCGCTCCATTCCGGTCCCGATAAGCGGCGCTTGAGTCCTTAAACAAGGAACTGCTTGACGCTGCATGTTCGAGCCCATCAGGGCTCTGTTGGCATCATCGTTTTCCAAGAATGGTATCAATGCAGCCGCGACGCTGACGATCTGCTTCGGGCTCACATCCATTCGAGTAACATCAGCACCGGGCGCTAGGACGTATTCTCCGTTTTTCCTGCACGAGACCGCTCCGATAAACCGTCCATCGACACCTAGAGGAGCGCTTGCCTGAGCAATTGTTTCTCGCTCTTCCTCTAAAGCTGAAAGGTAGACGATATCAGTCGACACCCGATTTTCAGTGTCAATAACGCGGTAAGGGGTTTCCACAAAGCCAAACTCGTTAACCCTTGCGTAAACTGCTAAGGACGCAATCAGTCCAATATTCGGACCTTCTGGAGTTTCGATCGGACAGATTCGACCGTAGTGAGTGGGGTTCACGTCCCGGACTTCAAACCCGGCGCGATCTCTAGTTAGACCTCCTGGCCCTAAGGCGGATAATCGTCGCTTGTGTGTTATCTCAGAAAGGGGGTTAGTTTGATCCATGAACTGAGAAAGCTGCGAGGACCCGAAGAACTCCTTAACAACTGCCGATACAGGTTTGTAGTTAATAAGGTCTTGGGGTACGAGTGTATCAACATCCTGCATCCCAATGCGCTCCTTTACGGCGCGCTCCATTCTCACCAATCCAACACGGTACTGATTTTCGATCAACTCGCCGACAGCACGAACTCGTCTGTTGCCGAGGTGATCTATATCATCAACAGCAAACCTGACCGAATCCGAGGAAGTTCGGAGGTTAAGCAAGTACCGTATCGTTTCCTTAATATCCGCGAATGTAAGGGCGCCCTCCGTAAGTGGTGGAGGCTCCTTCCCCTGAGATATAAAGAGCTTATGGTTAATCTTATATCGACCAATGTCGGATAGATCGTATCGCTCTGGATTAAAGAACAGGTTCTTGAAGGTTGCGTGAGCCGTTTCCGCGCGAGGAGGATCCCCTGGACGAAGTCTACGATAAATCTCGATGACTGCCTCAGTAGAACCTTTACCCAACAGTCTATCGGCAATAGACGTTCTGTCGATCTCAATTTTGTCGGTCAATAGTGTTCGAAGCAAGGCATCCCCGATGTGATGATCATCGAGATACAGGACCCGCAAAGAATCGATGTTAGCATCCCTAAGAGCGGATAGAGTCCCACTCTCGAGAACATCTCCTTTGACGTTCACCTTGTCCGCTGTCAGTTCTTCTCCAGCGTGAACGATGACTTCGAGCTCTTCACATAAGGCAACTACTTCTGGCTCGTTGGCAGACTCTAAAATTTCTTGGAACCTTTCCTTGATAATGTCCCAACCGACGAGTACTTCGCCCGCTTCTGCTATAACTTCACCCGTGCGGCGGTTGATGATATCCCCCTTAGCTCGCACAACGGTATCCGCGCTAATCATCCCAATTACCGAATCAGGAGCTACCTCTACTGCGGTAACCTCTGCTTCCTTCAAACGGCGAATAACAGCCCTATTGAGCTTGCCGCCCTGACGGACTAAGACCCGACCCCCAACCTTAATCTCCTGAAATGCCTTTTGCCCTTCGAGCTGGTCAGCTTTAAAGTCCTTGGTGACCAATCCTTTCTTACCAAATCGAATAGTATCGCTTTTGTAATATTCCGATATGATATCGTCCGGGCACAGACCAATAGCTCTAAGTAGAACTGTTGCACCAAGCTTTCTTCGCCTATCAATTCTGACGTGAAGAACGTCTTTGATATCAAATTCGAAATCGATCCACGACCCACGGTAGGGGATTATACGTGCGGAATAGAGTAATTTTCCAGAAACGTGGCTCTTCCCGTCATCGTGATCAAAAAAAGCTCCGGGTGACCGATGAAGCTGACTAACAATGACCCGTTCGGTTCCATTTATTATAAATGTCCCCTTATCTGTCATGAGGGGTATTTCGCCGAAGTAGACCACATCCTCTTTTAATGCGCTGAGAGTGCGTTGGCCAGTGTCCGCCGCAACATCCCAGAGCTCAAGTTGAATAGTTACTCGCAATGGAGCAGCCCAGGTCATCCCACGCTCTCTACACTCCTCTTGGTCATATTTGGGTGTACCCAAGCTATAGCTAACAAAGGTTAGCGACGTGGAGTCGTTATAATCTTTTATTGGGAATACCGATCGGAATACCCGCTGGAGTCCGATATCTAATCTCCTCTCCGGCTCCACATCCGCCTGCAGAAACCTCTCATAAGAATTCCTCTGTATTCCGATGAGATTTGGGAGGTCGGAGACCTCTGCTATTTTTGAATAGCTTCGACGAAGTCTCAGGTTTGTTTTGATTCGGGAAGATTTCGATTTGGTGGACGGTAGTTTTTGAGTCATCGGTTATAGCTCAACAATTGTTGGAGTTGTTCCTGAGTGGAACACGCGGATATGACAAATCAATCACCTGAACATTCACTCGAATGCAGGACCCCAAAAGTTTAGACATGTAAAAGGAAGACGGATCTCCCGCTTTCATGCTCGGCTTCATCTGTTTTGGGGGGATACTTACCTTAGTGTCTCTAATGCACCTCATCCTGAAATATAGACCGACTATTGTGTTTGGCCTCTCACCGACTCTCGACGGAATTATCCGATATTCTTATCACCGGCGCCTACTATCACCTGAAGGTAACCCTCAGAGAGCAATAGCAGAAGACTTCTCGGATATCAAGACACGACTCGGCCTTTTCCACACACGAACGGCCAAGGGCAATCAGAGTGGCTATCTGCACTTCGCAAATATTTCAAATCTGATAGTTTTCCGAGACTATCGGCCAACGGGCTTTCAGCAGTAAGGTAGACACCTTTTAGCAAGTTGCCTCAAAGGCAATCTTCACCCGATAGCATGTAGAAAAACCCCGCCGCAGCACAAGAGTATATCGTGCTCGGCAAGGGTTGACCAGTCCCACTCGGGGAATGCCACCGCTATCGGATCGTTTCTGGTGCTTACTTGGACGACGCCTTTGCTCCAACTTCAGCGAACTTCTTAATCGCTGCTTCTGCGTCAGCTTTTGAAAGCCCTTCCTTGACTGGCTTTGGAGCTGCATCAACCAGATCCTTAGCTTCCTTTAAGCCGAGGCCGGTCAATTCTCTTACAATCTTAATCACGTCTACTCGCTTTGCTCCAGCGTCATCGAGGATAAGTGTAAACTCCGTCTGCTCCTCAACCGGTGCCGCTGCACCAACTCCCGCTGCGCCTGCTACCATAGCTACCGGTGCTGCTGCTGACACTCCAAGCTCCTCTTCCAGCTCTTTAACGAGCTTTGCGGCATCCATGAGGGTAAGGTTTTTAATAAAATCCTTTACCTGGTCCATGCTTACTTCACTCATTGCTCACTCCGTCTTTTCCGTTTTTGGTTAATCTTATCACGTACCTGAACGCACGGAATCGCCAGGTATTGCTCTCTTCAACATATCTCCTAGAATGCGGCTGTCTCCAGCAAACTACGGCCTTTCTTTATTTGGATAGGCTTTCGATTTTCGCTTCTATTTGAATACTGTTCTCGTTCGACTCTCTCTGCCTAATAGTAGCTAGTGGACGATTAGGTCTAACCAGCTGACAACTTTTCCCGATACGCATCTACAACACGAACGACCTGAGTCGCTGGCGCGGCAAGTAATCGGACCAACATAGTAGCCGGTGTATTCATCAATCGTAGCAACTGTGCTAGCACTTCCTCTCGACCCGGCATCTTCGAAAGCTCATCTACTCCCTGACAATCGAGAAACTGTCCGTCGAGGAAGGCTCCTTTTACGGTGAACGCTTCGACATCCTTAGCGGTCTTTGCGATAACTTTGGTTGGAGCGACTGGGTCAGAAAAAGAGTAGACAACAAGTGTCGGCCCCTTTAATTCCGATACAAACTGTTCGACAGCCGACGGAGTCCGGCCTTTGAGAGCTTCACGAGCACTCAGACGAGCAAGAGTGTTCTTTACAACACGAGTCTTGCCTCCGACAGCTCGGATATCCCGCCTGAACGCAGAAAGCTGAGCCACGGTCATCCCTCTATAGTCGGCGCAGATAGCCACTTGGGATGTCGTAAACCAATCGGTCAGAGTCTTGATTTCTTCTGTTTTTTGAGCACGATCCATCTATTACCTCTCTAACGTTAAACGGCCCGCAGTGGCGCGACATCAAGCCGAACCCCTGGGCCCATGGTTAGGCTTATCGAGGCGTTCTTAACGTACACTCCCTTCGAGGTTGACGGCTTTGCCTTAATTACCGCATTAAGGACTGCCATAAGGTTTTCTTGCAGCTGCTCAGCCTTGAAGGACCCTTTACCTACAGGCACATGTACTATTCCGGTCTTATCAACCTTGTAATCTGCCCGTCCGGCCTTGACAGCCTTTACTGTTTCGCCAACATCGAACGTCACCGTTCCAATTTTCGGTGATGGCATAAGGCCTCTTGGACCTAATATTTTCCCGATCTTTCCAACCTGAACCATCATGTCAGGAGTTGCTATCACGGAATCGAAATCCTGAAAGCCTTCCTGAACTCGCTGTACTAGATCCTCAGCTCCAACGATATCTGCTCCGGCTGCCTCAGCCTCTGCCGCTTTCGCTCCTCGTGCGAATACGGCAACGCGAACCGTTTTGCCGAGACCATGAGGTAGAGCCACGCTCCCTCTCACGTTCTGATCAGCCTTCCGGGGATCAACTCCTAGACCCACCGCTAGCTCTACTGTTTCATCGAACTTAGCTGATACAGTCTTACCGAGAAGACGGATCCCTTCATCTATTGAGTAGAGCTTCGCTTTGTCTACCAAAGCTTCAACTTTTCTGTACCGCTTTCCTTTCTGTGCCATAACCATCTCTCTAGCTTAGGTCTGAATCGAGAAAGCTCGATGAGCATTTTCTGATCAGCTATCAACTTGGTAATTCAAATCTGCTTTTAGGTTAATAGACGACTAGCTAGGCTAGCAGTCTCCCGTCAGTCCATCATCCTAGTCGATGATGTCCACACCCATGCTTCGGGCTGTCCCCTGCACAATCCTAAAAGCCGCATCTTCATCGTTAGCATTGAGATCAACGAGCTTCGCCCTGGCGATGTCATATGCTTGGGCTCGCTTGAGCTGCCCTACCTTTGTTTTGTTCGGAACGGCGGAACCCGACTCAATGCCGACCGCTTTCTTAATCAAATAGGAGACAGGTGGTGTCTTTACCTCGAAGGTGAATGATCGGTCTTTATAAACCGTCAATAGCACTGGTGTGACCTCTCCAAGCTTACTCTGCGTACGAGCGTTAAACTCTTTACAGAAAGCCATGATGTTCACACCGTGCTGACCTAGCACTGGTCCAACAGGAGGGGCTGGGTTTGCTTGACCTGCCTTCAACTGCAGCTTAACTATTGCCGTTACCTCTTTAGCCACGTTAGCACTTCTCCACTTGCATAAAATCAAGCTCTACGGGGGTAGCCCTCCCGAAGATGCTGATCAGTACTTTAACTTTACCCTTTTCGGGCCTTACTTCTTCTACGGTTCCACTAAATTCGGCAAAGGGTCCGTCTACCACCTTTACCGTCTCTCCCTGCTCGAATGAAATTCGAGAACGTGGGGACGCGGCGCCTTCCTCGACCTGAGAAACGATACGCTTTACCTCTTCTTCGGAAAGAGGTGCAGGATCGGTCGCATCTCCTATGAAACCCGAAATC
>JBIJBT010000017.1:0-39282 GCA_044345055.1 Bdellovibrionota bacterium | reverse complement strand
TGCCAAGTATCTTGGTTTAATACCATCTGAACCAAGATGTATCCGGGGAAAAACTTCCTATTACTTGTTTTTTTCTGGCCTTTTACTAGCTCTACCACCCTCTCTTGAGGGACGTGAATCTCGCCAAAGAGGGTTTCCATTTGAGCGAGGCGAACACGCTCTTCAAGCGCCTGCTTCGCCTTAATCTCAAACCCAGAATATGCATGTACTACATACCAGGCCATCTTTTCGGTGTTTGTGATTTCTGTTCGTTCTTCCGTCATAGCCCTGTTCTCTCCATCGAGCCCAGACTTCGGTCAGGCACTCATCCAATGTCTACCTATTGCACACGCCCCTGACCGCCGACTATCCAACCCATTAGAACTTGAAACGCACCGTCCATCATCGCTAAAGCCGCCGAGAACAAGACGATCAATACGAGAACAGCGATCGTTTGTTGGATGGCTTCTTGCTTTGACGGGGGCTGAACTCGCTTGAGTTCCGCCAAACTGCCACTAAAATATGAGAACGTTGCTTGTAGAGGCTTAGGCCTTGAGGTAGTTTGAGCTGACTTTCCCACAAACACACCCTTTAAGTTAACGCCGCCAAAGGTCAATTTTCGACAAAACTTTTTTCGGAAAGTTAATTCTTGAGTTCGCTGTCTTCCGCCAACGCTTACCTTCCAAATCAACTTTTTGTCCCAGTTTTGTCCTCTACCATATCGTGCATTTGGGCTGTGCATTTACCCAGCGACACCTGACGCTAGAGACCTGTCGGTGTTTTGGACTGCTCCCCCGCCAAGGGAAATCGGGTCCTTTATCGCTAATGATCAGCTTCAACGAGCGGGAGGATACCAAGCCGTTAAACATTACTCAACCCCTAAGGGGCAAATAAATGTCGAACTGACTTTTTAATATGAAATAGTTGGTGAGAGAGGGATTCGAACCCCCGTAGGCGCAAGCCAGCAGATTTACAGTCTGCCCCCATTAGCCACTCGGGCATCTCACCGTACTTATCCTAGGTCCCGTAAATACCAACACCTTAGCTTGAACCCGAAAACAGCTCACACCTTGCCGTTCTACAAGTAGTGATGCTTCAAGGCGTTATTGCTCGGAATAACAACGAGGCTCTCAAAAGCTAGGTTATGGTGTTTGGTAAAAACGGTAAGCGGGAGACGAGACTCGAACTCGCGACTTTCAGCTTGGAAGGCTGACGCTCTAGCCAACTGAGCTACTCCCGCATATACGACTTTAGTTTTTTTAATAACCCTCAGTTTGCCTTAGTCTTTCCTTCTGGGAATCAAAATCTGATTTACAAACATCGCCCCATTAGAACATCCTAAGCTACCCCTGTAGGTTACTACTGAATCGCATTGCCGCTATCGTGCACAATTTTTCTTGTCTTGTAAATGACTAGCGGATAAATAGTCGGTAGTTGATTTACTAGAGCGAATCTTTCTGGAGGGATGCCCCTTTTTTTTCAAAAACCTTTTTAGACAATTCAACGATAGCTGTAGTAATCGGCGAATACTAGGCTCAGCTCTAGTCAACCACTGCTCTTGGAGGGCCACCCCGAAGAGGGGCATACCCTCACTATTACCCATAACTAGTAGCAATACTTTCGTATATCTCTGACATCGAGGCGAGGCGCTGCCATCCACGCCACAGTACTGTAGCTCCGGGTGGGAGATCTTTTTTTCGATTAAGGTATCCGCCGAGGCATGCGATTGCGACGATGGCTTGATTGATAGTGAGGGGTCCTTTTTGTGGGATTTTTTCTCGGAAACGTTTGAGCAACGCAGCGTTCCTATTTCGACTTGAGTGAGAACTACCTCCGCTGGAGAATTTGGATCGGCACGACTGATGTGTACCAGCCAAAAAATGCGCCATCCTACTACCGAAATAAGCGCGATATATTTTGCGAGCCGTTCAGCAGTCTGTAATCGACAATCTTCGACGGTTAGGAATATCTGGAAGCGTTTCATTCGAATTTCGATATCCAGCTCGCGCCCAGCACCTGTGGGAGAGAACGCCAAGAGGTAGTCCGTGCGGTGTCACTGCAAGACATGAATGTATTATCAGTCCCTGAGCGTTTGCCTTACTGTCCCCAATAGGTCCAAGACCTCGAGTCTTCTTATGTCCGCTGTAGTTGAGAAATGTAGTGTCTTGGATCGCAAGTACTGTCGGCTTATCGCGCATCCGCTCAAGTGTCCGGCCTCGATGCGCCGAGAGAAGTTTTGCGGCCGTAACCTTCTCATTGTCAAAAAATCGATACGCTGCTTTAGTAGCGGCAGAATCTTTGCTCGCTTGATTGATCGGGTACTCCGGCTGGCCGGAGATATCCTCAGCCAAACGCCACAGGCGACGATCAAGACGTTCATCACTCAGACCAACGCCCTCAAACTCCCACGTGGCCCAACCAGCATCAATAGTAAATTGAGATTCTTTCATTCATAAGGATATGCCACCAATCCAAGGTTTTAGATAGTCCCAATTTAAAAAGATGTGGGTAATAGTGAGGGCGTCGCATCTATGTTGTCCTCCAAGAGAGAAAAAAGTTTCTCTCTATGATCGACACGATGGGGAGCAGAGTTGTCAAAGATTGGCAGTTTTTTTGATTATAAAGGGAATTAATCCTAGATCCCTACGGCAATCCATGAAACCGTGGCCTCGGGCCGATATGCAGTTAAGAAATACCTGAGCCGATACTGATTAGATCAGCACTTTTCTGCGGAGAGCACTCCGTACCACTCTAACTTAGCCGACTATCGATCCACCCCAATTAATCACCTCTCCTCCCCGAGCAACCAAAAATTCGTTCGATTTAGAGAAATGACGGCAGCCGAAAAAGCCGCGGCTGGCGGAAAGGGGGGATGGGTGGGGGGCTTTTAGGATTAGGTGGTCTTTTTGACTTTTAATTATCTGCTCACCCTTTTTTTGAGCGTAGGCGCCCCAAAGCAAAAATACGACGCCAGAACGATACTGCACTACCGCTTCGATAACTTTATCGGTGAACTTTTCCCACCCTTTGTTTGCGTGAGAGTTGGGCTTTCCCTCTTCAACCGTCAGCACAGCATTCAAAAGCAGTACCCCTTGGTGAGCCCATGGAACTAGGCACCCAGAGGTCGGAATAGAAAGACCGATATCTGCGCGAAGCTCTTTGAAAATATTGTTTAGGGACGGCGGAAATGGGATTCCCGATTGAACAGAGAAGCAGAGGCCGTGGGCTTGTCCTGGTCCGTGATACGGGTCCTGGCCAAGTATAACAACTCGTACCCGCTCAAGAGGTGTGTGTGAGAGGGCGGCAAAAACCTGATCTTTTGGCGGATATATCCGATTCCCTGCAGCTCGTTCTCCATCAACAAACTCGAGAAGTTCACGAAAATAAGGTTTTTCCCGCTCGCCGTGAAGGGCATCGCGCCAGGTTATTATGCTCTTGTCACTTTTTTGGGACGGCACTTCCTCCAATAGGTTCTCACCATATTGTGTCGACGCCGTATCAGTAACCGTCATCTTCTGCTTCCTTCCATCACACACCTCGAGAGTTCGGTCCTATTCCCCAAAACAATCCATCACCCGATTGCTCCGCATATTTACAACATACTCAATAAACTCCTGTCGCCCCATCACCCGCTGCTCTTTGACGGCATATCGACGTAACGTCACCGTGTCTCCATCACGCTCATTTTTCCCGATGATCAAGATGTTCGGAATCTTGTGCGTTACAGCTTCACGGATTTTTTTATTAAATGAATTCGCAGAGAGGTCGGTTGTTACCCTAAAGAGCTTGTCCCGAAGATCGCGCTCAATCTGTTCAGCATACTCAATACACTCGGTAGCAACGGGAATGAGACGTACCTGTTCTGGAGCAAGCCAGGTCGGAAAAGCACCTCCAAGATGCTCAGTCAGAAACGCAATAAATCGCTCATGTGTGCTCAATGGAGCTCGATGAACAACATAGACGGGGTGTTCCTTCCCATCGTCTCCGATGTACTTCAGATCAAAATTAATCGCCTGTCCAAAATCGAGCTGAGTTGTACTTAAAGTTTCTTCACGACCTAAAAGAGTTGTTGCTTGAAAGTCAATTTTTGGCCCATAAAAAGCCGCTTCACCTTCACCGACAAAGTAATCAAGCCCAACATCCTTTATGACTTCTAGCGCGACCTGCTCGGAGTACGCCCAGAGCTCGGGGTTGTCGATAAACTTCGCGGTGTTCTTTGGATCATGAGTCGATAATCGTACCCGAATACGGCCAAATTGGAGATGTCGATAGTACGATAGCGCCATCTCGAATGTGGCTTTAAGCTCACTGTGTAGCTGCTCAGGAGTACAATAAATATGGGCATCGTTCATGCACATACCCCGCACCCGAAGCAATCCAGCCAAAGTTCCGGATGCTTCGTACCGATATACATTTCCGTATTCGGCAAGCCGCAACGGTAACTCACGGTAGCTGCGTGGACGGTGACGGAAAATAAGGTGATGATGAGGACAGTTCATCCCACGAAGATAGTACTTTTCTTCCCCTTCAAGCTGCATCGGTGGATATAAAGAATCGGCGTAATAGGGCAAATGCCCCGATGTCAGATAGAGATTTTCCTTCGCCATGATCGGTGTTGAAACCCGTTGATATCCCGCACGATGCTCTACCTCGCGCGCGAATGCTTCAAGCTCGTCACGCAACACCGTTCCGTGCGGCAACCAGAGCGGAAGCCCAGGCCCAACCTCATCAGCAAACATAAAGAGCTCAAGCTCTCGCCCGAGCTTGCGATGGTCTCGTTCCTCAGCTAATTTCCGACGAGCTCGATAATCAGCGAGCTGCTCCTTTGACTCAAACGCAAGCACATAAATGCGGCTCAATTGAGGGTTGTGTTCATCGCCCCGCCAATAGGCACCTGCAACACTATCGATCGCAAAACAATCCTCTGGGATCTCTCCAGTGTTAATAAGATGCGGTCCCGCGCACATATCCTCAAATGGTCCATTTATATAAAAGCCAATCGAGGTTTCTCCCCGCGATCTGAGCTCCTCAGCATATTCCGCTTTATAAGTGGCTCCTAACTGGTGCAAATGAGCTATCGCTTCATCTACCGGCTTTTCTGAGCCGACAAACGGTTGCCGCTCACGAATAATACGCCGCATCCGCTTCTCAATGTCAGCAAAATCGTCCGATGAAAGCGGAGATTCGAGATCAAAATCGTAGTAGCAGCCTGTGCTGATTGGAGGACCAAACGCGAGTTTTGCGCGGGGGCGAATCTGGAGGACCGCCTGAGCTAGCACGTGAGCAAGGGAGTGGCGAATACAATATAGCCGAGCAGCTGCTGCGTCATCGGGAGTAGTCATCGCATCATTCATGGGACATACCTTTAGGTGTAGATTACTTAGGTGCTTTCTTGTTCGGGAACGGTATGAGGGTCAGGCGCATCGAGGCAATTATTAAGATCCCCCTATCTTTCAGGCAAACTTATTTTCCCTGTTTCTCAGCAGATCGCAACTCCTCGGTAATATGGAGATACGATTCATACCGAGAAGTCGAAATATCGCCATCCTCGACCGCTTTACGAACTGCGCACGAAGGTTCAACGGTATGTCGACAATCGCGGAACTCACATCTCTGCGCGTAAAGAGATAAGTCGGGAAGATATAGCGGAACCGAGGCAGCAAGGAGGTGAGTTAATCCGAAATGCTGCAATCCAGGAGTGTCGATAATAAGCTGGGCGTTATCACCTGCTCCCCTGAGAGGTATACCTACCGCAAGAGAGGTTGTCTGTTTTCCTTGACCGGTCTTACGGCTTACCTCTCCTACACTGCGACCAGAGTTCGGTAGAATACGATTTAGCAGCGAACTTTTTCCAACCCCCGACACGCCACAAAACACAAAATGTCCGGGCAAATCTTGCGCTATTATATCCTCGACAGCCTCGACTCCTTCATTCGCCCGACAGCTTACAAACAGAAGCTGAGTAATAAATCTTCGATAGTGCTCTAGCAGCTTTGGATTAATATCGGCGAGTCCTAGGTCGATTTTATTTATTATCAGCGATGCCGGAATTCCTTCAGCAGCAGCTGCAACGAGCGCGCGATCGATGAAATGAGTATTAAAAAGGGGGCCAGGGGCCGTAATGATTAGGAGATGCCCCACATTCGCAGCGAGGTTTTTTATGCGTCCAAAATAACTTCGCCTGAGTAGCGATCTTCGCTCAAGAATCGATAAAACACGAGCCCCTCCCGGAAAAGGCTCAACAACAACGACATCCCCAACGCTCGGCTCTTCGCCATTTGCCGCGACCGCGGCAAAGAGACTTTCCCCTTCACCCAAGCTGACCAAAACACGGCGGCGGGACACCTGAAGCACTGTTCCCCGAGAGCTGCTGATTTTCTCCTTCATGAAATGACCATTCCCACCTATAACCGCCACCAATTCTACCCCACCACCATACCACTCGCTTTCGCAGCGCGATATCTTCAGAGTATGATGACTAGGATGGTTTCCATCAAGGAAAGGCCTTAAGAGGAAAGAGGCATTTATCTATGAAGCCAGCTTACGCCGGCCTTAGAGGCTCCGAAAAAGGAGTTTCGGACGATTATACTGTCTTGGGCGGCTGCAAAGTCAAAAGATGGGTGATCGGGCCTCAAGTGTGTTATAATTAGGGCATCGGTCGGAAAACGTCGAAAGAGATCCATTAGAGATGTTAAGGAAACGATGAAATCCGCAAAAGATCAACAAGCTCGCCTCTCAGCTATCAAGGAATCATCACTCCTCTATGCTCGGAGGGCTTTGATATTCCTTCCCGGTCTCTCCCTAATAGTATTAGGAGGAACCATAGCGGTGTATCCGTCGGCGACTCGAGCCGCCTTATCAGTTTTTCTTATTGCCCTCGGAATGGGAATTGTCCGGCTGACAGCAGTTTTTTTCCAGCTCTTCCGCAATGCTCGCGAATTTATGCAGGGCAGCGATGGACGCTTTATGATTCAGGGACTCGTCGTTCGAGGCAACCAGGGTGAGCACGAGCCCCCAACCCATCATCCAGATACAGATGGTAAAAAGGATTGGCTACACTGAGCAGTATAACTGTGATACTGAACTGAGCAGTATCACAGCTAAGCCTCCTTCAGGAAACCGGAAGTTCTACACTACCGCGTCACCATCAGCGCCTGAGCCGATCTGAATTTTTCCTTCAGCTTCCAATTTTCTGAGTATATCGACGATA
Organism: Bdellovibrionota bacterium; assembly: GCA_044345055.1. GTDB lineage: Bacteria > Bdellovibrionota_C > UBA2361 > UBA2361 > OMIW01 > OMIW01. The sequence continues at coordinate 32,093 of JBIJBT010000017.1, read as the reverse complement.
CCTTGTTGGGCTTTCTCGATATCCTTGAGTTTTGTTGGTCCAAGAGCTCCGAGATCCTCCTGAATCATCGCTGCAGCTCGTTGTGACATATTTCGGAAGAGAAGATCCTTGAGATCAACACTCGCTGTTTTAAGCGCGAGAATAAGCTGCTCTCTTGGCACATCCTTGAGCAATGTCTGAACTGCTCGATCGTCAAGCCGCTTGAGATCCTCGAAGGTGAACATGAGATTTCGAATCGCCTCGGCAGTATCGGGGAACATCTCATCGATCTCGGCGATGATCCGGGCCTCATTATTGCGATCGACAAAGTTGAGGATATCTGCCGCCGCTTTTGGACCCCCGACCTCCTCCTCTTCCGTCAAACTGGAGCTTCTCAGGGTCGTATTAAGAACTTCTCGAACTTCGTCAACCACCTCCGTTTTTACAATATTCATATTCGATATTCGAAGAAGAATATCGGTTTGCTGTTCCTGACGCATCCCCGTCAAAATTTTGGCGGCCTGATCGGCATTCATCTTCGTGAGGAGAAACGCCACTGTTTGAGGATGCTCAGCTGCAAAGAAAGCCCGCAAAATCTTCTCAGGAACCTCATTAAAAATTGTGTTCAGCTGCTCCTTCTTTGCTCCTGTGATAAAATCAACCAGTCGCTCTCCCCCCTCCTTGCCGAACGCCGTTGATATAAGATCTCTAGCGTATTCGGGCCCATCCACCAGCATAGTCTTTCCAGCTTTCAGCATTGTCCGAAACTGCTGGGCTATAACGAGTTGAGTTTCACGGTCAACCTCTGACATCGCCATGAATGTTTTACTAATTCGCTTGACCTCCGGCTCGGAGAGATGTTGCAGCACCTCTGCAGCAATGTCCTTGCCGAGCGCCAAAAGAGTTAGTGCTGCTCTCTGAGTATTGTTGAGTTCTCTCGGCATGGAGTGCTAAGGTCTGAAAATAAAGGGGTGCTATTGGTCAAAATAGCGAATCTCGGTTAATCGTGTTTCCTGTGCGCACGATACGACCTCTCGGGAAGATGCGTGCAAGAACCAAACCGTTTCATCGTTTTGTTTATTTACGCATTACGACGCTAGATTGAAAAACAGAGGTATGGAAAACCAAAATCTCGACGCCATCACCCGCAGCTTTTCTGCATTATCCGGGCGACCGCCTACGGTAGTCGAAAGGGTTCAAGCTCATGCCTCTTCGAGGATTATTGCTCGACTGAGCGCTGATTCTGGCTCAGCTATTATTGGAAGCTATGAACCGAACTGGAGAGAAGCTGAGGCATTTATCTATTTAGCAAAGCACTTCCGGGGCCATGGCTTACGAGTTCCAGAGATTCTTGCCTTCGATGAAAAGACCCAAACCATTCTTATGGAGGATCTCGGTAAAGACACTCTGTTTGATTATCTGACTAAAACGAGAGCCACGGGAACCGAGCTCCCACAGTCGGTCGAAGAAGCATATCAGCAGGCGCTAAACGACCTTGCTCAGTTTCAACATGGAGCCGGCCCTCTCGTTGATTTTACTCGCTGCTTTCCCTCATACGGCTTCACCGCACACGACATGCGGGAGGATTGTCGGTTGTTCGTTCATGCCGTCATTCATGCAACCGGGATTAGCGGCGATAGCTGCCGTCTAGAAGAGGAGCTTTCGGAGCTCGTCACCGCACTATCCGCTCAGGAACCGGCCACAACCTTCATGTATCGTGATTTTCAGGCCCGCAATATCGTCATGCAGGGAGGCACGCTCGGCTATATTGATTTTCAAGGGGGGCGCCTAGGTAATCCAGCCTATGATGTCGCATCCCTACTTTATCAGGCTCGTGCCGGGCTGCCCCAAACGGTGAGGATGCGGTTATTAACAGCATACTGCGAAGCTGCGCGGCCGTATGCAACATTCGAGGAACAGTTCTTTGTTGATCATTTTGATGGATGGGTCCTTATTAGACTCCTTCAGGCGTTAGGTCGTGCAGGAGAGCTAGGTCTTCAGGGTGGAAATCCCCTATTTCGTTCAGGCCTTCCTCTAGGAGTCGCGGCCTTACGAGATTTTCTAACAACAGCTAACCTCCCGATGCAAAAGTCCGCGCTTACTGAGTATGTCGATGGTCTTTTCGGGCTTTTTTGTTCAGCCAATTAATAAAAACCTCTCCATCAAAAATGTCGGCGTTTATGAATCCGAACCTACTCACTGTTGTAATCCTCAGTTTTTCCTATAAGAACGCTCCAACGTGGAGAGAGCTCCCTCACGGCGGGGGATTTGTTTTTGATTGTCGAGGTCTGCCAAACCCAGGTCGAGAAGAGCGCTACAAAGGACTAACTGGATTAGATCTAGAGGTTCAAGAGTACCTCCGTAATACAGCGCAATTTGAGCCATTTTTTAACGCATCAGTGGTTATGGTTGAGCAAACGATTGCCCACCATCAAAGTCGGGGATTCGAACATCTGACGGTGGCTTACGGCTGCACAGGAGGACAGCATCGCTCGGTTTTTTGTGCTGAAACCTTGGCAAATCATCTGCGCTCTAACGTATCAGTTGTGCTTGAGCACCGCGAGACGGCAAACTGGCCCAAAAAATATTAACAGATCTATTTGACACGGTTTCAAGTAGGACGTGATCAAGTTAGCGGACTGGTCGGAATAACCGCTCTTTTTTCTGAACCTTTTTTGAGATACTTTCACGATGAAAGCGATGATTCTTGCCGCCGGATACGGCTCACGATTAGGTTCAATAACCGAACGCACACCGAAATGCCTTGTAAGCGTTGGTGGGAAGACGATGCTTGAGATCGTTGTTGAGCGGCTTATCTCTGCGGGTGTCTCCGAAATTGTTATTAACGTTCACTACCTCTCTGAAGTTGTTGAGCAATTCATCTCAGATAAAACAAATTTCGGCACTACTATTCATATTTCACGAGAAACCTCCCTTTTAGGAACAGGTGGGGGTCTAAAAAAGGCGTGGTCTTTTTTGGCGGGAGATGAACCATTTTTTGTTCACAACGCCGATGTGTTTAGCAAAATTGATCTTCGTGAGATGTATGCGTACCATCAAAGCTCTCAAGCGATGGTCACACTCGGAGTTATGGAGCGGGCAACCTCGCGCCCCCTTCTTTTTTCGAGCAGCGGACTTCTCTGTGGGTATGAAAATCGAAAACAGGAGACCGGAGATATATTCGGCGATGAGGCGAACCTAAGACCACTCGCTTTTAGTGGGGTTCAGGTTATTTCGCCCTCTTTTTATCCATTTCTAGAGGAATATGAAGGAGAATTTTCATCAATCTCCTCTTTTCTCAAGGCTGCCAAGGCGGGCGAGCGGATTCAGCTCTTCGATGTATCTAACAGTTTCTGGGTAGATATCGGGACTCCTGAGAAACTTGCTGAGGTTCGAACCGCCTTAGAGGGTAAGCATCATTAACAGTCCTAAATCCCCATAAAAACATGAGACGACATTCCTCTTCAGCCAATCCCTCAGCACCATCGAGCAATTGGCGAGCAGGTGCCCGAGCTCTTCTAAAGCTCTGCCTGGAGGAGAAAAAATTACTCATTGGTGGCTCTGTCGCTCTTATCGTGGGAGTAGAATCGAATCTATTAGTCCCCGAATTAGCGCGCAGAGCGCTTGATCTGAGCGGGCCACTATCGCTCAGTACTCACACGAATAGGGTTATTGGCTTTACGGTTGGCCTTTTTTTTCTGCAATCAGCTGCCTACTATCTTCGAACCTATCTCATGGGTGTCATGGCCCATCGAGTAGTAAGGCGGTTGCGGGTCAGTCTTTATGAGTCACTCATTCGAAAGCAGGTAAGCTTTTTTGATTCTCACCGAACAAGCGATCTTGTATCCCGCACAGTCGCAGATACCCTCCTCATCCAAGAGGCGATCGGTACAAGAGCATCGGTTACGTTACGCTACCTACTGCAGGTCGGTCAGGGAGTTTTGCTAATGTGCTGGCTCTCGCCTCGGATGACGGCGATACTTCTCGCGATTATTCCCGTTCTTATCGCCATTTCAGTCAGCCTCGGACGACGGCTTCGGCGGTTATCAAAACAGCATCAGGCACTACTCGGAGAAGCATCTGGTCTAGCCGAACAGTCGTTTTCAGCTATTCGCACGGTAAAAGCGTGCCGAGCCGAGCCTTTTTCAATCACATCATTCCGAGATTCCATCAATCGAGCATACGACACGATCGTCGCTCGAACGAGTCTCAGCGCATTTTTTCAATCTTTTGTCACCTTCCTCCTTAACACTAGTCTAGTTCTCATCGGTTTGTACGGCTACACATTGGCCTCTGCGGGTATTATCTCGTGGGGGAATTTAGTGGCGTTTGCGATGTACGGAGCTACCGTTGCACTCTCGGCGGCTTTTGTTGCGGGAGGTTTTTCCGATCTCATGCAATCGATGGGAGCGGTTGACCGCGTTCTTGAGTTTATCTCACCAACCGATGCAGAGCCCTCGGGAGCTCAGCTCCTTCCTGAATCAAAGCAGCTCTGTCTGGAATTTAATGAGGTATCCTTCTCTTATCCTCAACGGGCCGAAACACCTGTCCTACGAAATATTTCGTTATCTATAGAACCCGGGAGCTTTACGGCGCTCGTCGGACCATCTGGGGCTGGGAAAAGTACAATTACTCAGTTAATCCTCGGATTTTATCCTCCGTCATCAGGAACTATTACACTCGGAGGCATCCCTCTTGCGGATATTAATCTCGAGTCGCTTAGGAAAAAGATCGCCATCGTTCCCCAGGATCCGATCCTTATAGCTGGTAGTATTGAGGAAAATTTACGGTTTGGTAATCCGACAGCAACCGATGCCCAACTGGCAGATGTATGTCAGGCCGTGAACCTTAAAGAGTTTATTGCGAGCTTGCCGCAAAAAGAGCGGACAGCTGTTGGTGAGCGTGGGCTGCAGCTCAGCGGTGGTCAGCGCCAGCGTCTTGCGATTGCGCGAGCGCTCTTAACCTCCCCTACCCTCTTAATTCTAGACGAGGCAACAGCATCGCTCGACGCGCACAATGAGGCTTTGCTCCAAAATACTCTCAATACACTGGTCGGGAGATGTTCCCTTTTAGTGATTGCACATCGCCTTGCAACCGTACAAAGAGCAACACAAATCCTAGTTATCTCTGACGGAACAATCGTTGAAAGAGGAAGCCATTCGGCTCTTGTTGCGCAAGGAGGACTCTATGCTGACGTTGTTCAGCAACAGCTTATCAAGGAATGATAAGTGGTGTTCGATTTAGGAGAATGACAAGGTTCGGATTTCAGCGTTTAAGTGGAGGGCTGAACAGTCTCTAGGGGCTGTGATGTCTTATCGGCGGGATTTTTTATAGAAAGCTCTTTCTTATAGAGAGCTCTTTTCTATAGAGGAAGGCATTTTCTTGGAGGGAGCGTTGAAGTGTTTTGGAGTCACACTTCAACGCGCGGCCTAATGTCATCTAGGACGAGAGGCCGCAAATTCCTTAGAGCTGTACCTACCCTTAAACTGCAGAGAAGGGAAGCAACCCAAGATTTTGGGCTCTCTTAATCGCTTTTGAAACTTTTCTCTGGTTGTATGCGCTTAACCCAGTGAGCCGACGCGAAAGTATGCGACCTCGCTCGCTCAGGAATCGGGAAAGCATCGTTACGTCGCGATAGTCGATTACAGCTTTTGGATCTTCAAGAAATGGATCCAGCTTTCGACGACGCTTGAAAAGCTGCATTCTCTGTATTGGAGGAAGTGGCTCGTACCTCCGGCCCTCTCCCTCTGGAGCTCCTGCCGCTCCTGGTGCACCCGGCGCTCCCGGAGCCGGTGTTCCCTTACCTCGATCCTCAACAACTTTAATTGGACGACCGTTTACTACCTTGCCGTTGAGAGCCTGAATAGCTGCTGTTGCTGCATCTTCGCTCTCCATTTCGACAAAGGCGAAACCTTTTGAACGCTTTGTCTCACGGTCAGTAGCGATTACGACGCTAAAGGTCGGGGCCGCAGCTGAAAAGAGATCACGAAGCTCATCTGTCGTGATTTCAAAATCGAGGTTACTTATAAACAATTTTTTGCGCATATCTTCTAATCCGCACTTCTTTTTACGTTTTTTTGGCCCTTACGGAGCAGGTATTCCGTTCTCTTCCGCACCAGTTATTGAATCGACCGATCTGGCTCTCTTTTTTCCGAAGCATCAGCTCAAACCACGTCCAGAATCGGCCCGTAGTATGCCCGTGTCATCGGAAAAGTCAAGTACCATAAAAGCAACCCGACATTTGAGGCGATTACCTTTGCTCAAATAAAAATCCATAGCAGCTCGTTTTTAATGAACAGCCACTTATTCACCCATAGCCTCCCCCTCATGCCATGTGGTATCTGGAGAGGAGAGACCGCGAGCACCGTTCGGAAGAAGGGGTTGTTAACGAGGTCCCCCAACGGAATATGCCAACCCGCTGGGATGGTATCCGGTGGCTTTTCATCCAAAGAGCCGCCCCCCTTTTCTGGTGAGACGTGAACGATCAGGTTCGGTTTTTATATCAGAGGAGGGATATTGTATGTATCGCCAATGGGGAAAACGGATTTTTGATATCGTCATCAGTGGCTTGGTCTTGATTATGGCAAGCCCTCTGCTCGCTATAGTCGCACTTGCTCTCTGGTGGGTCAATCGCGGCGATATCTTGTTCTATCAGATCCGCCCCGGGCTTGGCGGAGCCCCATTCCGAATAATTAAGTTCAAAACAATGACCGATGCGCGAGGAGCTGATGGTGCGCTCCTGCCGGATAATGAACGAATCACTCCGCTTGGAAGGATCGTTCGGGCGCTCTCAATTGATGAGCTTTTGCAGCTTATAAATGTCTTGAAAGGTGAGATGAGCTTGATAGGACCACGCCCACTCTTGCCAGAGTATCTTCCTTTCTACTCTGAACGAGAGGGACATCGGCACGATGTTAGACCCGGAATATCGGGTCTTGCTCAGGTAAGTGGGCGCAATGCGATCGGATGGAATCGCAAACTTCGCTACGACTCCTTCTATGTATCGCATCTCTCATTTCGGCTTGATATGTGGATCCTCTTTCGTACCCTAGCGAAGGTCATCAAAGCGTGTGATATTGAGCCCAACTATTCGAGCAATATCATTCGATTCGATGATTATGTCAGGCAGGGACGGCTATTCGGGCAGAGCAGTTAGCTGTGAGCCGGAACCAGATCGAGCCGACTCTCTGATATATATCGTCAAACCTCGCCTCGTGCTTCATTCAGGGAGTCGCACCGTGTCAAAACAGACCTCCTCTTCACCTGATCACGCGCCCTCCTATCAAACAACTCTCCCAGCAAAAATACCATCGTTTGACGATCGGATAACTGCGATGGGTAAGAAGATCCTTGCAGGGGTTCGAGTTGAGGGCTCATCCATTATCTCAAAACAGTTCTGGTCGCAGCGATTTATGGAGTGGTCTACACAGACACCCTCGCTGAAAAGAAATCTGTTTCGCCTAGTAGATGTCTTGCCCTCTCTCGATTCCTCGGAGGCAATATCAGATCACGTCCTTCAATATCTTGGCGATGAGGCTGAGATGATCCCTGGCTGGGCGATGTGGGGATTAAAAAATAGCGGGTTTGTGAGCCGATCCGTGATGGCTGCTGCTGTGACACTTGGGGTGCGTCAAATGGCGGCGCAATTCATAGCTGGAGAGACCCCCGCGAAGGCACTTTCTATACTAAGAAAGATTCGCCGCTCTGGTTTTGCTTTTACCGTTGATCTTCTCGGCGAATATTGTGTAAGCGAGAAGGAGGCTGAGAGTTATCTAAAACGATACCTTGAGTGTTTTTCAGTGCTCGGGCCGAGAGTTGCTACCTGGCCCGAGAGCTCTTCACTAATGCCGGAAAATCCTGGAGATGCGAGAGCAACATGTGTCTCGGTCAAATTAACTGCCCTCTATTCTCAGGTTTCATCCCTAAATCAAAAACGGAGTGTATCGGTCCTCTCCGATCGCCTCGCTCTGCTTGCGCATCAGGCCAAGACCGCTAATGCACAGCTCTATGTTGATGCAGAAGATTCAGCGAACAACGAGATCATTTATAAGGCTTTTAAGCAAGTATTTGGTAGTGCTGAGTTTCGTAATGAGCGGCTCGTCGGATGTGTCGTTCAGGCCTACTCTCGTCATGCGGAGGAGCTTGTTTCTGATCTTCTTGCTTTTTCAAAGGAGAGGGGCAGTCCAATAGCTATTCGATTGGTCAAGGGCGCGTATTGGGATCATGAAACAACCGTTGCTCTTCAAAATGGTTGGCGATCACCACTCTTTACCCATAAGTGTTCCGCAGATGCGCAATTTGAGAAGATTAGCCGTTTTCTTCTTGATAACCACCAGAATCTTTTTCCTGCTTTTGGCTCACACAATGTGCGGTCACTTGCTCACGCCTGCGTTTACGCTGAAAGCCGTGGCATACCAAGCACCAATTTTGAGCTCCAAATGTTGTATGGTATGGCAGATCCAATCGCTCGAGCGTTCCGCCACCACGATTATCTTATTCGGCTGTATGTTCCCCTTGGCCCACTTCTTCCCGGCATGGGCTACCTTGTAAGACGTTTGTTAGAAAATACTTCGAACGAATCTTTCTTGCGCCACACCTTCTTTGATGATCGCGATATTGACGCTCTTCTTGCTGCGCCATCTATGGATCCGGAGGATGAATGAATACCCAATTTTTTGTGAATGAACCATTTAGCGATTTTGCAGATCCTAAGGAGAGAAACGCGCTCAAAGATGCCCTCGATCGTGTGGAACAGCTTCGCGCCGCTCATAAGCTGATAGCCCAACCGATCATTGGCGGTATAGAACGCTCGACCGATTCGGCTGTGAAACGAGAAGACCCCTCTATGACACAGGAGGAGCTCGGCACTATTCACTATGGATCAACAGAGCTTGCCGATGAGGCACTCACAAGTTTGTTGGCTTTTCAGCCGCAATGGGAAGCGACTCCGGTAGCGACACGAGCCGAGATGTTACAACGCGCTGCGAACCTCATGCAGGAGAGGCGACACGATCTGAGCGCACTCATTATTCGCGAGGTAGGTAAGCCGTGGAAGGAAGCAGATGCTGATGTCGCTGAAGCGATCGATTTTTGTCGATATTACGCGGAACGCGCCCTTCTTTTCGCTGCTCCAATACCGACAAGCGATATTCCAGGAGAGGATAATTTTCTCGTATACCGCCCACGAGGGATCGCCGTGGTAATTTCTCCGTGGAATTTCCCCTTTGCAATCGCGTGTGGCATGACAGTGGCGGCGTTGGTGACGGGTAATGCTACGATCCTCAAGCCTGCTGAGCAATCGAGTCTCGTTGGGTTTGCTCTTGCCCAGCTACTGCTTGAGGCGGGCATACCTTCTCGCGCGTTTGCTTATATTCCGGGCGCTGGCGAAGAGATCGGCCGCTTTCTCGTGAGTGATCCGAGAGTTGATATGATCTGCTTCACTGGATCTCGTGCTGTTGGCCAACAAATTATGATGGCCGCTGCTACCCCATATCCGGGCCAGCGATCTATTAAACGGGTGATTGCAGAGCTTGGCGGGAAAAATGCTCTAATCATCGATGAAGATGCAGATGAAGATGAGGCTATGAGAGGGATTCTTTCCTCTGCATTCGGATTTGCGGGCCAAAAATGTTCTGCATGCTCGCGACTTATCGTCGTCGGACGTCAGTACGACCGATTCATTGAGCGACTCGTCGAAGCAGCAGCGGACCTTATCGTTGCTCCTGCCAAAGATCCAAGTGCCGTAATTGGACCGGTTGTTGATGCAGAGGCTTTTGCACGGATTACAGCGACGATCGAGCGCGCAAGGAACGTCTGTCGAGTTGAAGCTGCAGAGCGCCAGCTTATGGATGGTTATTTTATCTCACCTACAATTATCATCGATCCTCCTCTCTCGAGTGAGTGGTGGAATGAGGAGATATTTGGGCCAGTCCTCTGCACAACATCAGCACCCTCATTTGAAGAAGCTCTTCGTATTGCACTAGACTCACCGTATGCTTTAACCGGTGGAGTCTTTTCCCGAAATCCGCGGAATCTCGAGTCCGCACGACGCCATTTTACTGTCGGCAACCTCTATCTTAATCGGGGCATCACTGGGGCATTAGTTGGTCGCCAACCGTTCGGTGGAAGCAAAATGTCAGGGATCGGTTCAAAAGCTGGTGGTCCTGATTATCTTCTTCAATTTGTCGAACCAAGAACCATAACCGAGAATACCTCGCGTAGAGGCTTTGTTCCTGAAATTGGGAATATTGGCTAAAATTTACCGAGACGCATTTTAATTTTTAGAAGAAAAATTTACTTAACCTAGTTGGAAAACTTATATGACAGACCTTTTTTCTCCCCTTATAGCAGGTGACCTACATCTTCCAAACCGTATAGTCATGGCTCCACTTACTCGAATGCGAAGTAAGCAGCCCGGTAATATTCCTCACGAACTTAATGCCACCTACTATGCGCAACGTGCGAGCGCGGGGCTTATAATCTCGGAGGCGACGCAGGTTTGCCAACAGGGTCAGGGCTATCCAGCTACACCAGGTATTCACTCTGCTGAACAGGTTGAGGGATGGAAGTTAGTGACTGATGCTGTTCACGCAGCAGGAGGTCGCATCGTTCTTCAGCTGTGGCACGTCGGTCGGATCTCTCACTCATCGCATCAACCAGATAATCAGCTTCCAGTGGCTCCCTCTGCAATTGCTGCTAAGAATAGCGGAACTATGACTGCCGGTTGGAAACCCACTCCTATTCTCACTCCTAGGGCGCTCGAAACAGAGGAGATTCATGGCATTGTCGAGGCTTTCACACATGGAGCAAATCTTGCTCGTGAGGCTGGGTTTGATGGTGTAGAAGTTCACGGCGCTAATGGCTATTTGTTGGATCAGTTCCTTCAAGATGGAAGTAATAAGCGCACCGATCAGTACGGCGGTTCAATCGAGAATCGCTCTCGTCTGCTCCTTGAAGTGGTAGATGCCGTCATAGGCGTATGGGGAAGCGGTCGAGTGGGAGTTCGTTTATCACCTTACGGCATTTTCAACGACATGAGCGACTCCGACCCTGTTGCTCTGTTCTCATATGTTTTATCGCAGCTCAGCGCTCGCTCTATCGCATTTGTTGATCTTATCGAACCTCGTGCTTCTTCAGCGGGATCGGGCGACATAGTTCTTGAGGACCGCCCCGATGTCGCTGAGCTATTTCGTAATATCTTCTCCGGCGTACTCATTTCAGCGGGAGGATACACCCCTGATAGCGCGGCTGAATCGGTAACAGCGGGTAAGGTGGACGCTGTATCCTTTGGTAGGCTCTTTATCGCTAACCCTGACCTCCCGAGTCGCATCGCTGCTCATGCGCCGTTAAATCGATATGACAGGGGCACATTCTACGGTGGAGGAGAGAAAGGATATACTGACTATCCGAAGCTTGGGTAATAGAAACAAAGTTTTCTAGAAAACTAAATTATCGACGATCGTCCTCATCTTTTTCAAAACAGAGTTAAGCTGGATCTCGGTGCCACAGAGAGTACTACTCCCTCGGGTACCGTAGTTCCTGCTTCAGAGTTCGGGTTCATCTGCCGATACCACTTGTTAGCCCCGTCAGCTAGTGGGGCCTTATGCAAGGAACGGCACGATGCGACCGACAGACGATCTCGATAATGATTAGCGTCCTCGAAGCTCTTGAATCAGGCGAACCTTTTGACGCTCTCTGCGAGGCGATCGTTCGGAGTGCGTGCGAGATACGACGCGTTCAGGTAGCAACTATCGAACTCGCCCCCGATGCGCGTCAAAGTCCGATTCGAGAGATCGCTCGCGCGGTCCGAGATGGGACGAATCCAGGTCCAAATTCGTCTCTTTCAATTAATAGGTTTCCGGTTAAACGCTTCGGGGTCGTGGTCGGCTATCTGACGATTTTGAGCCAAGGACCGTTGGGCAAAGGAGCGCACAGTCGCGCTATTCTACACGCCGCCTTCGGGGGCCTCGCATTTGAGCGAGGTCGTTCCGGAACTCAACTCCAAGCTTTGCTCGATAGAATTGAGATTCTCAATGAACTTCATCAGCTAATCAGCACCGACACACCTATCCGCAATCTTGCTTCGGAGATAGCGCGTCAGGGAGCTGCACGATTCAGCGCTACCGTTGCCCTTACACTTGTTCGTGAAACTAATTCCTCCCCGGATCTTCGGATAGTCGGTGGATACGGCTGCCCTCCCTGGATCCTTGAGCGCCCAATACCAGCTAGCGACGGCATCATCAAGGAGCTCCTCAAGGAATATCATCAGATTCATTCTCAAGCAGCTCCTCACTTTTTTGAGCCATTTAGTTGGCTATCAACTTGGGGAATTAAGTCCCTACATGGAGGATCGATACGGTTACGAGAGAATCCGTTTGGTATCATCATTCTTGGATTTGGAAAGGAACGGCGGCTCTCCGCTCCTGAGGAGGAGCGTTTTCAGGAATACCTTCAGGCGGCAGCGGTTGCTCTATGTAACGCTTTAAATCGCGATAAACTGTTGGCGTATTCCGAACAGCTTGAGGATCTTGTTGAGCAGCGAACAGCAGAGCTTGCGATCGAGTCAGAGAGAGCTAAAAATGCAAGCCTCGCCAAATCCCGATTTATCGCCAATATCAGCCATGAATTGCGAACTCCTCTAACCGCTATCATCGGCTTCACCTCGCTTCTCACCGAAGGTGTGTACGGTGAAATTCCTCCGCAACAATCGGAAGCACTGAGCGCAATAGCGAAATCGGGAGTTCATCTCAAGAATCTAATCAATGATATTCTTGATCTCGCAAGGATTGAATCGGGAAAGGAGGCCGCTTCACCGCAACCGGTTGATATAGATTCTGCACTGATCCAGGTACATCGTCTTCTTCAACAAACAGCCGCAGAGAAAGGGGTCAACCTCATTAAAGCTAGTGAGAGCTCTGCACTATTTTTGCTAGCCGATCCGAAACACATTCAACAGATTTTAATGAATCTCGTTGGTAATGCGATAAAATATACAAAGTCGGGAGGAACGGTTGAGGTTGGTGCAGAATGGACAGATGCTAAAGTTCGCGTATGGGTAAAAGACAACGGCGTCGGAATGTCCTCGTCCTTAATCAAGAAACTCTTTGAGCGATTCTCAAGGGGAGAGGACGACTATAGTAAGGGTCAAGAGGGTACCGGAATTGGTCTTGCGATAGTTCATCAACTGGTTGGTCTCAACAATGGCATGATAGAGATCGACTCAATCGTCGGTCAGGGAAGCGCCTTTTCAATAATTTTTCCGATGACTGGGCCACCAAAGGCCGTTGAATCAGTGAAAGATGTTCTCCAACCGAATCCAGTACGACTTACGGGAAAAACTATTCTTGTACTCGACGATGACAATCAGTCGCTTAGAATTGTAAAAAATATACTAGAAGCTCGTGGTGCTAAGGTTCTACTCTCTGATTCAGTATCAGCTGCGAGAAGACACATCGAACAGGAACCTGTGAATCTTATCATCACTGACATTAGCCTCGGTCGTGAATGTGGTGTTGTATTCATTGAGGAGATTCGGAGAAGATCATCTGATCTCCCAGTAATTGTTCTGAGCGGATCGGCCTTTGAAGAGGATCGGCATCGAGCCTTTAAAGCCGGAGCAAACGATTTTGTGCCTAAACCGTTCGAGACTCGCTCACTAGTTGCGATTACGGCGAAGCTGTTGGGGGTCAGGTGAAGAGGTGTTCCACCTCAACGATTTTTGGTTAAAATAGCGTCCGTTGCTAAAAATAACCTCCGCCTAAAACACCCTCCATGCACTTTCTCATATACACATCCGAACCAGTTAAAGACCAACACATTCGTGCTCTTGAGGATGACTATCTTCGTCGGATGCGGGGGTGGGCGCCGGTACAGTTGGTTACAAAACAGGGCTCGCGATCTGATCGCTCGCAAAACATTCGGGCAGGGGTGGGCCTACGCACAGGTCTACCCCCATCAAGCCGTGGCGGATATATAGTTCTTCTAGACGAGGCGGGTGTTTCAAAAACATCTCGAGAGTTCTCGTTGCTCCTCGAACGCTCGATGCAGATGGGTTCTCGGGACACAATCTTTGCGATAGGACCTGCTGATGGCTGGTCCTCATCACATCGTGAGGAGGCAGATATCATACTCTCTCTTTCCCCCCTCACATTTCCTCATCAACTTGTTCGACTTTTGCTTATTGAGCAGATCTATCGCGGAATGACAATGATTCAGGGGAAGCCGTATCACCGAGATTAGAGAACGGGAATAGAAAGTAAAAGGGCAACGCGACTATCGGCGCGGTGAAATAAAGCGCGTTACCCTTTAAAAGAGCTAAAAAGTAAAAATAGCGTTTACCCCGATCGCATCTATCCACCTACTTTCTGCACCAAAATGGGCGGCATATTCGCCGATATAACCAATCTCATAACGCCCAGGACCAGATGTCACGTATGGACCAAGAAAGAACCGATCTCGATCAAATCCTCCCTTCGGACCTCTGGAGGCACCGTTGGCATTGACAAAAAGCTCATTATATACTGTTACCCCAAATGAGCCATCTTCTGAAAGTGAGTGACTTGCCCGAATCAGATAACGACCTCTGTGAGATGTCTCACCAGCGTCCTGAATAATTCGCTGCTCGAGCCGGACCCGATGTTGCCATTGCAATCCGAGACGCTCCTCTCGATAAAGGAATTGCTGCCATATTCGATTTTCATTCCGAAAATCGCCATCGTATGCCGTATTATAAAAGGATGGAGTCCAGCCATATCCAAGCAACACAGACATCTGCTCTGTCAAATTAAAACCTAGCCCTCCACGCACTACCAATCGTTCAAGACGGGATAGGTCGTCACCTATCCGCGGCTGAGACTCAAGGTAAAGAAACCAATCCTTTTCACAATCAAGATTAATAGTCGCCGCAATCGTCGACCAACTCTGGAGATCCTTCTGTTCAGCTATCCCTTGTCGCGCGCTAACGATAAGAGTAGCTAAGACGGCAAATATCAACGATAAAAACTTCTTCATGTTACTTCCAAAAAAGGTGGGACATTTGCGACCCACTATTTGTATTGTGTGTTTATATCCACCAAAAGAAAACTTTAAGCATTAAGTCGGGTAGTAAACCATTTGCAAGAATAAAAGCCGTAATGATCAACAAAGAGGCTCGCTCACGCGTTGCCAACGGAAGTGCAGCTGCATCTGGAAAAGATGGATTGCCAAAAAATGACCTGGCAAAAAGCCGAAAACAAGAGTACCCGTTCAGAGCAAGTGCTCCAACAATTATCGGCAAGATTTGTAATCGATAGGCAAAACCTCCCTGAAAGAGAAGCTCTTCACTAACAAACCCGATAGTACCTGGAAACCCAACAAGAGAGAGCGCACACACAAGAAAGCAAATCCCCAGCTCTGGGTAGGCGCTTGCAAGCCCTGATGCCGAGGTAACCCCCGTCAATCCAAACCGACTTGCAAGGATTGTAAGCACAACAGTAAGTCCACTGGCTGCGAATAAAAGATTGATACTATCTATCTGAACCGGTAGCGAACCTGCCGCTTCTCCTGCTGAGGTACCAACGAGCACCATCAGACCAATGTGTGACATTACAACATACCCGACAATTCGCTTAAGCCGATGCTCACCGAACAGAAGCAAAGCCCCGTAAATCAATCCAATCGCGGCAAAAATCGTAACCAGAAAGGATAACTGATGAGGGATGCGTGGAAATATTGGGGAAAAAAATCTTAGAAAGAATGTAATACCGATTGAAATAGTTGTAACAGGAATAAAGAGGTTCAGCCTTGGTGCACCTAAGAAAAGAGGAAACCAGCTATGGAAAGGAAATAGACCAAGAAAAGAAAAGAGTGAAATGATCAGACATGCTGCGGCAAAATATCCAATCTCTGTTGAAGGTGGAGAAGAGATGACGCCGTATAGAAAATTAGAGCGGCCCTGCGATAGAGTGAAAAGGCATAGCGAAACGATCGCGATCAAACGAAAAACAAAGTGCGCGTGGTTTCTCTCTCTGGTTCGCGGATCACCACTAGATCTTTTTGTTTCACGGACAATCAGCCACGAAACAAGTCCATTTGTGAGAAGCACGACTGCGACAAACGAAACAACCGAGGATACTCGAAACATTCCAAGACAGAATGCCTGAATAAAAAAAAGAAGCGAAACATCTGCAGCAGCTAACACTCGGTATGGAACAACTGCGAACACCACTCCTGAGATAGCTACATAGGAGATAGTGAGAAGAGTAGATACTCTCGCTCCATCCTCAAGCAGCAGAGGAGTCGGCGCCAACCAAGCGATGAGCACGGAGAGAAAACACGCCACAACACCGAGAGTCCGAATACCGCCTCTCAGACCGACGCGACGTTGAAAGCCGATAGAGAGCAGCGAGGCTAAAAGAAAGGGGATCGACGTAAGCCATTCCGAAAAATTCACGATAATCGAAGCCTCCAATAATCGGGCAAAGAATTTGAAAAAAAGGTACTACTAAATAACGATCACTCAGAAAGATCTCTTTCTGCCGAATATTTTTGAAACAACTCGGGTCAAATTAGCTGTAAAGATCGATTCGATCTCACCCAGAAATAGCGATATACGCTCGAGCGATGTGACCAATGAGTGTGCCCCTGTACCATCACGAAGACTCGTCAAAAAGGCGATCTGATAGAACTTTCCCTTCACAGAAGAAACCTTCACGGATCGCGACCTGCGACGAAGCCGGCCCTCATGAAGTGACGAATTCGCGCTCAGAATTTGATACGTGCGGACCGCCGAGTGCCCGATAAAGTGGAGTATAACGAGTTGGTGGAATCCAAGCGCCAGCTCAACAAACATTAATCCCACCTGAGCCATCGAAGCGAAAGCTAAACTTCCCTTTATATCGGTTTGCACCGAAGCCTGCATCGTTCCGATAATTGCAGATGCAGCCCCAAGAACAAAAATCGGTATGAGGAGCCAATCGGGAAGGACCATTAATTGGCGAGATCGAAGTAGAAGATACAATCCAGCATGAACCGAAAGTCCCCCATAGAAGATCGCGCTCGAGGGAGTTGGCCCCTCCATAGCTCTCGGCAACCAAGCGGAAAATGGTACCTGCGCCGACTTTGGCAAAGCTGCGAGTAAAATAAGCAGCGGCACAACTATGTCGTTGGCTGTTCCGCCAATCTGAGGCGATAAGTGACTGGCCCCATGAGATGATGCGCCAAATCCGATCAAAAGACCGGCGAGAAGAAGACTCGTATCGCTCAACCGATATGCCCAAAAAGCTCTCAGAGCATTCTCTCGAGTCGCCCCACGCTCATGAAAAAATGATATGAGCAGCGCAGAGGTCAAGCCTATCACCTCCCAACCGACATACATCGAGGGGATATTACGGGCAAGCAATACCACGCTCATGCCGAGGCTAAAAAGTAACACTAGAAAGTAAAATCGGCCCTGTCCTTTATCACGATGCAAGTAATGGCGGGAAAACGCAGAAGCAATACCACAGAGTGAATATGTAACGACAAGAAAGGGAGCAGCCAATCGATCAAAAATCAACTCGATCTGAACAGCATGGTCCGAAAGTGAGCAGAGTGTAATCGAGAGTAGATTTATTGATCCCTCAGGCAGGAAAATAAGCCCAATCGTTGCCCCAATCGAGGAAAGCCAAGCAGTCAGCAGTGCAGACATCGCTGATACAGTGATCAATCGCTCCCTCTTGTCTCGCCCAATATGGGAAAAGAGGGCGATAGCTAAAACTCCGATTAATACCGAACCTAAAGCGACAAGACAGAATATTCGAATAATAGTCGTCACACAGAACTCCATCTTTTGCGTACGCCCTACCAACAGGGAGCGGATTTCAACTACGTACTCTGATGTACTGAAACAAAGGGAAGATTACCCGAGAGGTGTGAAATCAACGATTCTTCATCGTGCACCTCAGGAACTAAAGCATCAGCAGCGTTGTAGGCGCTACCTACCCTTCCACGGATAAGGGGGAAAAGCTTCTGATCGGTAGGATCGTAGAGAGCTATCTTCACCCACTCCCGTTCAATGATGCTTCGAACAACTGGCAATCGATCAAGCGCAGCCTCAAATTGTTCAAGACGCGCTTCGATGACCAAAGTTAAACGCAGAGGCTCATGTATCTCGACCATCTGCGCAGGAAGTCCGGTTCGCAGATCGCTCGCAAAGCCCGTAATAACGCCGACCATGGCACTGATGTTCATCGGCAGCTTACTTCCTGCGCCGTAAACCTCGTTATCAACAGCCGAAAAGTAATATTCAAGATTAATACCCATGCATACAGGAACTACCGCAGCAAGGATGGCAGTTAAAATTGTAGCTTCCGGATCAACGGTCGAGTCGTAAGAAACAAGGAAAGCGCGCCTATCAAAAAATACCCCTCGTGAACGATCACGCGGCGCAATTATTGCGAGAGAATTGGTCGCATGCCCATACTCAGGCCTTGGCTCTGCGATACTCTGGGCTCGTCCCTCAACATGAGCGAGAGCTGCATCACGGTCGTGATGAGGAGCTAGCGGAAAGCGCCGACACCGCTCTCGCGCATTTCTACGTCTTGCCTCATCAACGAGAAATCGTAATTCCTCAAAAAGATCGGTCAAGCCAGTTGGAATAGAGTCGCTATCAAAATAGGTAATCGAATCGCTACTCGTATCATGATATCCCCCGAGAAAATGGGTTGTATCTGGAATCTCAATTCCAGATTCCTTTAGCAACGAGCGAACCTCTGGGCGATTTGCCATTAGCGCAAAGACCCGTGCATTTACCCTTCCTGGACGGCCACCACACGCGCCACAATCATACGCAGAGCGAAATGGATTATTTCGCGATGATGAACCGTGCCCAAATAAAACAACAAACGGTGCAAAGTCCTTCAATAAACCGATACTACGGAGCAGTCCACCTACGCGCTGTGCCATCTCTGCTGGGGTAAATCCCATGAAGCGACTAGTGGAAAACTCGTCGGCCTGAGGGCCTTCTTCACGCACATAAACAATATCAGTTACGGTATCAAGCGGCTCACTCCCGCTAATCATACGACCAATATTAGCCGCCATGCGGGGGAATAGAGTCCGCATAAGCATTGGAATAAAAGCAATCCCACCCATCAGGGAAACGACTGCTCCACCAATAGCAGAGCGAGAACCTCTCTCGACAGCACGATGACCTCGAACAAGGGTCCGACCAAAAGCAAGTCGCCGTTGTACGGAGCTGGAATGTTCATCCTTTGCCCGCTCTACAACGACATGGCGAGGTCGAATTACTACAGGACAAAATGGGGCTTCCCCTCCCTCGATAGAACGAAAAGCGATATCAACACCGAAAAAACCAGCCGTTCCAAAGGTAACCACATGGTTCCCCATCTCCTCCAGATAACGCCGGAACGACTCCTCTCTATCATCGATACAGGTAATAATCTGAAAGTGAGGAATGGCACCAGAACGTGGAGCGTGCTGAGTTCCGGCCAAAAATGCATGATAAACCCTTCTCTCAAAATTTCCCTCAAACGCAAGATGCCATACCCGTTCACGTCTCAGCGTTGTCCATGATGAAAATAGGTTTGCGAGTTGCCGTTTGTGGGCTGGGGTCCAGGTGATCAACTTTCGAGCGGTGATACCTCGTACCTGACACCACCGAAAAAGATGAAACGCCCTGTGATAGAGATCATCAACTTTTTTAATCTCAACGCCACTCTCGCGTCGCTCAAAAGCACCTGGCTGTTTACGAAGGTTCTCAATCGCCTGATTGCGGATAATACCGGATACTACGATAAATTGGGCGAGAAGATCGGTCCGTGCACCAAGTGGTACCGAGAGAAGATCGTGTCTATCCTCAAGTAGGTGATAAAAACCAGCCCAGCCTTTAAGCTCAAGTGCCTCACGAAGCAGTACTGCCTCCCAATCATCACGAGCAATCGAAGACTCCTCAAGAAACTGCTCTAATGCCTCGAGAGGCTCTTTCATGGCAATTTGGTTGAGCCGCTCTCCTACTCCTCGTGCAAACCAGGGAACCAGCGATGCAGATCCATTCAGAACCGCAGCTGCCGCCTTTAAAAATCCCTCCTCGCGCCGCGGCATCTGCCACGCCGCAACACCATCATCAATGAATGCTGCTGCAATTTTCGTGATAAGGGGCATCGCAAGTGCCCGACCGGTCCGTTCATAATAATCGTGAGCACACGACTCGACCTCTATAGGCGCACACTCCATATTCGACGCCTCGCTCACACATGCAAGCCACAGCATCCGAAGTGCTGTGCGATTCACATCGGGCACCGGTTGATGAATCATGCGGGAGAGTTCTTCTACAATTAGCTCGTCATCCGCATTCCAGAAAGAGTGACGACCGATAAATTGCGCGAGATACCGAGAGCGCTCACCTTTCCCCATTGAACGAACAAGTGCCCGCTCACGAGCTATCTAACCCTCCCATCGAGGGTACGCGAGCTCTGAGGGGTGATGGTCGAGCCCCCCCTCTTCAAGGAGGCTCCACGTTATGCTCTCTCTAGTAGTATGCACCGGCGATGAGAGGAGAAATGCTCGAATATCCTCAACGAGGATCTCATCAAGCCCTGAATTCTCTTTACCTGATTGATGACTGTTGAGCTCTGAGGAGATCGCCTCTCGAAGATCAAAATCGTTAATTCTTCCCGAGAGAAATGCTCGCTGAAAGGTAAACTCCGACTGATAGGCTCGAGCCTGATATATCCGGGCCGCCTCCTCAACACCATCGAAAAAATGGCGATCTTCAAAAGCGTGAAGCGTATTATGATGAACGAATACATCGAGGGGACCCTGTGTCGGAAGGTAATGCGCTACCCTCGCAAGGATATCCCTCACGCTCGACCGATTTTCGCCGGTCATCTTATCCATGGTTACCTTTTAGGAATTATTCACAATATGAAAGATCGAAGATCTATTGGGACAACGATTTTTGGCTCGCAGACAACCTGAAAGCTAATGTAGACCCGCACAACTGCCAATACACTAAGCTTAACAAGAGAGAGGATTGGAAGGATCTGCAAGCTCTGTTACGGCACCAAGCACTATGACAATAAGCCCCGCTGCTGGGCCTTTAATCGTGAGCCTAGCGCCTCCAATTAGAGAGGTAACGATACCACCGACAATCGCGGCAATAATCCCAGACGATGCAGGAAATCCACTCGCAACTGCGATTCCTACCGAAAGTGGGGGCGTTATGAGGGAAACAAGAAACCCGGCTGCTAAATCTTTTGTAAGTTGAGAGGAGGCAGACGGATGGCGGGAGTCGGATGAAGGGGTATTTACGGACATAAGTTTTCAGTCAAAGAAGATTCATCACGCTCTCTTCGGACGAACCAGAAGGTCTTCCCCGAACGGGAAAAAGAGCTTAAACGTGATAATCTCTCCGTCAACTGTGGAGGGGTGGCACCATCGACCAAAACAGATTGATCGAAGACTTTCAGGGTAATGGGTGGATCCTTAAAGGACACACATCTCGAGAACACCGTCAAAGTTCATACGGTGTCACGGCGCCACGGTCAGCGAGGGGCTATATGAGGCGGAGGGTACGCCTCATATTTAATTTGTGCAAGGTATGTTTGATGCTAAAAGCTAATTTTGAACAGGTGCTAAAGAGTTGGACCTGAGAGAGGAATAGAGAAACCATATTAACTATTCGCTTCAATGTTCGTTAGTTACGCATTGAGAAAAACTTACGGTTGCCCAACAGAATAGAGTTTCTCTAATATAGAATAGAGGACTTATTTGTTCAATGAGAAAAATTTACAGTAACTATTGAGCAAGAAGTTAAACGGGATTTTTTAAAGGTGGTGAAAACCAATAAAAACATTCCGAATTTCCAGGCTTGACGCGCTGAATGCTCGTCAGAAGTTTTCGTGCTAAATAGCTAAAATTTACAATTATCCGAGCCTTATGACCGATAGAGTCGTGATTGACGGAGCCTCTCAGCCCCCAATGCTCGCTGAGTCAGACAATGTGATCTCTTCGTCTCACCCTTCTCTTGAATCCCCACAACCATCGAAAGAAAAATCAGCAAAGATTTCGTTCTCACAGCTTTCCCGAGAAATACACGCCACTCTACCACTAGGCGTTTATGCTCTCAAAATTATTCCATTTGAGTGTCAACTTGATGGAGGTATTTTTCGGGCACTGCATCTCAAAGTAGATCTACCACCTGAAAAAGAGGAAGCTTTTGCCCGTTGGTGGCAAGATTTTGAATCACGATTCGATGTGCGTCTTCATCCCACAAAGGATTGGGCAACTAAAGGAATTGATAATCTTGTTCGAGCAGTCGCTGGGGATACTCAGATACTTACTACCGACGCCATACCCGCGCTCGATCGTCGCTTGGAACAGTTTCACCGAATCCCTCAGATCGGAAATGAACAAGACCCAATTCCTCCAATTCCACTCAGCCGTGGGGCGGATCTTACTCATTTATCTTTTATAACAATCGACCCTGCAACCACCCTCGATCGCGAAGATGCTCTTTACGCCGAGCGTCATATCGACGATTCCATCGATCTCTACATAAGCTTTATCGATGTCACCTGGTATGCTCGTCGTGGCAGTGCAATTGATCGCCATATATCTGCACGAGCGTTTTCGGTTTATGGAAGTTATTCTGCGTATCCCTTGCTAGGCCGCGAATTTTCGTTTGGAGCCGGGAGTTTTATTCCAAATGAACCACGATTAGCGTGGACGTTTCAGCTTAAAATAACTCAACAGGGAATGATTGATAATATCCAATTTTATCGATCAGCAGTGATGAGTCGAGGAGCTTTTACAGTTGATGAAGTTCAGAATGAGCTTTCATCTTCGTCTATTGATAGCGCTCAAGTCCTTCGCGATCTCAGCGAAGTTGCCCACCGATTATCGGTCTGGCGGAGACGCACTGATGATTTTGTTGTTGTTACACCAGGAGAAGGAAAGGCAGCACGCATTGTTTCTGAATGTATGATAACGGCGAATATTCAGGCAGCTTCGCTCCTAGAAAAGGAAGGGAGAGAGGGAGTGTATACAACCTATGCGCTCCCTTCACAGACTCAACAAGAGCAGCTTGCTCGTCGAATCAGAGGTGGAGGAGTCTCGGTAGAACTTAATCAGTTTACAAATGCCCGAGACTTTAGCGCTCTCTGGGATTCGCTTCGGCAGGCAGGACAACACGGCATCCTCTCTGAGATGCTCGACCGTTTTTTTCCCCGATCCCTTTATAGCTCAGTTCCTAACAATCATCAGGGTATTCCCGCTCGCTCATATCTTCGACTCAAGGGAAATACGTATGTGGGTATCGTAAATCAATGGATTTTTGAAGCATTTGCTGAGGGGAAACCTCCTCCGTTTTCCTCCAATGAGCTGGAAAAAATTGGTCATCGACAGAATCGACTAATGCGATCGTACGATTCTCTCGCATTTCAGCTTCGCTTTATGGAGATGTTGCGACGGAATCTTGCTCGACAGGGGGATCTCTTTACTGCGACGATAACAGAGATTCGTGAAAAAGATATTCTCTTTGAGGTTGATGATGAGAGTTTCAAGAAGTGGGGGTTTGCTAGGATCGACCCTGAATCCGATTCTTTTGAGAGACTCTCCCTCAGCGACAAAATTCATGTTACTCTTCTTGGCTTCGACAGAGCAGAGAACCGTTTTCTCTTTTCGCTTGCTGATTTCGATAGGAATGATAGTGAGGTCGCGAGTGGTCTAACCTCTAATGATCTAACGCGGTAGTTCCGGTTATCGAGACTCAGAATCATTTGCCTTTTTTATTTTCTCCCGTTTGTCATTCTCCCTCTCATCACTGATTTGTAATGCATGACTGGCTTCTAGCGCAACAAGGTTGGCCCATTTACGGAGCATTTGTCCTTCTCCTTCTTGGAGGTTCAGTGGGTCTGCCGATCCCAGAGGATATGCCTCTCCTCTTCATGGGAGCGGCGATCCATCACGATGCGGCCTCGTGGCAGGTAACCATAGTTGTTGGATACTTCACGATACTTCTATCTGATGGAATTATTTTCTGGGTTGGAAAACGATTTGGTCCGCGGCTTTTTAGGAGCAGATTGCTCGGCTCCCGCTTTCCGCCTGAGCGAATGGAGGCTATCCACCTTCGGATAGATCGCCACGCCTTTTTGATGATATTTCTCGCGAGGCATCTCTTTTATCTGCGCACAGCAACCTTTCTCTCCTGTGGAGCCTTTGGAATGCGTTTTGGTCGCTTTATTGTTGCCGATGCGTGCGCTGCTCTAATTAGCGTTCCTCTTTTACTAGGGCTTGGCTTTTTGGGTGCCGAGCACTTACCATCAATCATCGCGTGGGTTCAAACGGTCAAATATGCGTCGATTCCGTTCGGTCTCGCGCTTCTTGCTGCGGCGTGGTGGATAATCAAGGTAAAAGAACGTAGCGCCCGCGATGAGAGCGAGCCGCCGGCCTCCTTGTAGCATAGGCTACCTCGGATTAATGAAAAATATCTCCGGGCTGATTTCGCCCCTCCCTGATGAGAAGTTCACGGAGCGCAGAACCTATCGCATCTCGCAATGTATCACCCGTTGCCTCGACCTGACCGCGCCCAACCTGGACGACAGTTTTGTAAGCAAGAGCCCGCTCGTTGATCTCAAGTCCCGCATGAAAAAGAATTGCTCTGCGTGCCTCTAGTTGGTCGACTAGCTGCTCTACCGTTGGAAGCCACACATAGGTCTCACGAAGAACCGATGGGGTCATTCCTTGTGGATCGATTAAGATTGAAACTATTTCGGGAGCTGATCGTTGTGAAATTTCATCTCCGATTTCGGGCTGCCAGAGAAGACCAGCTGTTTCAAGGTCGTGGGCAACTTGCAGAAAACTGATTAGTGACATGCTCTCCCTCTGTAACGATTAAGACGTTGAGGAGTACATCGGCTGTCTCGCTTACGGTCGAAGAAAATTACCCTTATTCATCGACCGTCATGTTGAGATTAGCCCTCTATTTCTATTATCGTCCAAAAGGGAGAAAAGCTTAAGAGAAAATGTTAGGGGACCGAGATTGGGGATACCTGCTCGGCATATACCGCTAAATGGTTTGATACTACTCTCTCTCGGGAAAAGCTTTGACGAACCCGCTCCGTTGCGGACTCACCCAATCGTCTCCTTAAACCTGGTTGATCGATGAGCCGCTTTATTGCTGCTGATAAAGCAACTGGATCTCGGGGTGGCACCAGAAGGCCAGTAACTTCGGGGATTATAGCATCAACATTACCGGTGACTGCCGAGGCTATCGCGGGTATGCCGCACGATTGTGCTTCGAGTAGGCTATATGGAAATCCCTCGTGCCAACTTGGTAAAACAACGACATCCAGCGCAGCATATACATTAGGCATGTCGCTGCGGGTTCCCGCCACAATTATTGAGGGGTCCTCCGAGGCTGCACTATCGATCGCCTCGGCAATTGTCGCTGTTGGCATACCGCCAACAATCACTAGTACTGCTCTTTGGCGGACTTCATCCTCAAGCGCGCGCCACGCCTCAAGCACAGTGAGTAGTCCTTTATGAGGGACTTGCCGACCGACAAATCCAATCGATACTTTATCAATCGGAATATTAATCGCCTTGCGCGCCGCATCTTTACTCGCCGAATCTCTCGGAGCAAAAAGTGTTGTATCTACCCCAGCAATAGAGCCAGAGCCAACTACCCGCGCCTTTGCTGGGCTTACAACTCCGAGTCGGAGCGCCTCCGCTCGTGTAGATTCGCTGCAGAAAAAAACCCTGGTGGCTGCTGCACATGAGAGTCGTTCAATTAGCCAAAGAAGAGCTCTTTTCGGTCCTCTAGCCGAGAAAAGTGCCATTCCGTGATTGTAGTATACCCTCCGAGAAACTCGACTAAAAAAAGCCGCACACAGGCCGATTGCTGCAGCTTTACTCATATGGGCAACAACTAGCGCGGGCCGCTCTCGACGGAGAAGAGAGAAAAGTTTCAAAACTGCGAGCAGGTCTGAGAATGGATTAATCGACTGAGCGATACCTACCGGCTCGAACCGCATCTGCCCGCGCGTTGCAGCATCATGCGCCTCTCGCCCCTCGGAGCATACAAGGAGCTGACGCGCACCGTGACGAGAGAGAGCCTCAAAATGGGGAATAAGAAATTGTCGCGCAGATAAACCGAGTGCAAAAATATGCACAACGCCCGCCCCTTGTAGTACCGAGCTTGTCTGAATTAGCTCAGCATCCTGCTTCGATTGGACCGACTCCATGGCACTACCTAGCATAAGCAACCCTTTAAATTTAAGCTCTGCTGAAAAACTTGAGAGCTATTTATGAACTGCTCAGAAGACCACCACCGATCTCTACCCTATCACACAGATAGCTTATCCTGAAGATACGTTATGATGAGCTAACCTGTTGTTAGGGTGGTTCCTCTGGTATCGTCATTCAAAAACAATTAGTCAATTTCTAAATCAGGTTCATGTGACTCAAACAACGGCTCTTCCTGCTTCACGACCAGTGATTGTTTTACTCGCAGGCTTCCTCGGCTTTGATCGTCTGTTGTGGTGGCAGATGTTTAGAGGAGTAAAACTGCATTTAGAGCAAACAGGGTGGCGAGTTGTTCAACCTAATCCCGATCCTGTCGGCTCGATAGAACAACGAGCTCACCACTGGGCGCGTGAGATAGATGAGCAGGTAAGCTCCGAAACTCCATTACACCTAATAGGTCACAGCATGGGTGGCCTAGATGCCCGCTACATTGCATCTCCTGGGGGACTTGATTGGGGCCATCGGGTTCGCTCGGTTACAACTCTTGCAACGCCCCATCGAGGATCGCCAGCCGCCTCAACAATTCCCACGATTATTCCCTCACTGATAAGACTAACTGCTCGCGTTGGGAGCCGAATAGTTCCCCAGATGGTTGAGCGCGCTGTTCTAGGAAAAATCGCCTCGCCCAATTGGCCAGCGTTGAGCGATCTTGCGGAGAAGCAGACGGTCGAGATCTTCAATCGTGAGATAATCGACGATCCTCGTGTTCTCTATTACTCGTACGCAGCTGTTCTTGACAATCACGAGACTGGTTTTGTCTCGCGCCTCCGCAGACTTGAGGGTAAGATAACGGGTATGAGCAGTCCCCACCACGACGGCCTTGTCGAACTTGAATCTGCGAAATGGGGGGATTATATCGGGGCGTGCAATACCGATCACGGGGGCATAATTGGGATGCATATCGTTCCGTGGAAGATGCCAAAATTCGATCACCTCGCCCTTTTTGATGAAATATCTAATAGGCTAGCGGCCTTCAGCTCCGATTGATACAGTGTCGGTCGGGCGATTTTGTTACTCGGTTCAGCTATCGGGATCGCAACCCGAGATCTAATTTTTAGGGAGCCCTTACCGTATGCGTGTTGCTCTCATTCAGCTCTGCTCAAAAGATATCCCTTCAGATAACATTGCTCGTGCATTGCGGCTTGCGCGCACTGCGGTAACGGGCGAGGCTGAGTGGTTGTTATTTCCTGAGAATACGATCTACCTCGGCGATTCTCCCCTGTCGCTCGCCGATTCTGTCGAAGGGCCATTGCTCGAACCGTTTCGGGAATTTGCCTCAGAGAATCAGGTTTGGATAACTATTGGATCATTTCCGGAACGAAGCCCCTCTCTAAATCGCGTATTCAATACTCAGGTGCTTATAGATCCAGTCGGTGCCATTCATGCAACGTATCGAAAGATTCATCTCTTTGATGTCACTCTTCCTAGTGGACAAACTCACCAAGAGTCAGAACGAGTCGAGCCCGGAACTGAGATCGTTACCACTGAGATTCGTGCAAGCTCAGGTATATGGAAAGTAGGCTTAACGACCTGCTACGATCTCCGTTTTCCCGAGCTTTTTCGGAAGCTCTCACACGAGGGAGCCCATATCATCACTGTGCCATCGGCATTTACCTTCGAGACAGGTGCGTCTCACTGGCATACCCTATTGCGAGCTCGGGCGATCGAAAATCAACTGTACATAATCGCCCCGAACCAGTCGGGTCGGCATGGTGGTGGGCGACACTCGTTCGGTCAATCGTGTGTCATCGACCCTTGGGGGACACAGATTGCGTGTGCGATGGAGGGAGAATCTGTTACCTTTGCGGAGCTTAGTAAGCATTATCTCGGGCAGGTGCGAACTCAATTACCGGCAATTACCCATCGACGAATTTACTAGACACAAGATTTACAGCGCAGGATTTACCCAGCGTTGATTTACTCAGAGTTGATTTTAGAAGCCGTTTTTTCCTATCGGAGCATTTTCATGACAAAAAAAATTCTCATTGTCACCGGCGGTGGTGACTGCCCTGGACTTAACGCTGTTATCAGAGGAGTTGTAAAACGTGCATCTTCGGTCGGAGGGTGGGAAGTTTACGGAAGTATCGAATCCTTTAGCGGCATATTTCAGGATCCCCCTGAACTACGACTCCTTACTTCCGAAACAGTCGCTAGAATTCACGTCCAGGGTGGAACAATTCTTCTTACAACAAATAAAGGAAATCCCCTATCACTTTCACATGTGCGAGAGGATGGAACCGTTGAGACCATTGATCGAGGAGACGAGCTTGTCGCCCGAATCAGGAAAGCGGGGTTTGAGGGAGTTATTTCGATCGGTGGAGATGGCTCGCAACAGATTTCGCGCGAATTGAGTAAGCGGGGATTACCGATCATTGGTGTTCCTAAAACAATCGACAACGACCTTGAGGGAACCGATTATACCTTCGGCTTTCAGACCGCAGTGCAAACTGCAACCGATGCAATAGATCGATTAGTGACAACCGCAGAGAGTCACAATCGGGTGATGATTGTTGAGGTGATGGGTCGAGGGGCGGGGTGGATAGCGCTTCATGCGGCTCTTTCTGGCGGCGCAGAGGTTTGCCTTATTCCTGAAATACCTTACGACATAAAAGTGGTAAAGGCACGAATTGAGAAGCGCTTTGCCGCAAAGCGAGGTTACAGTATTGTTGTTGTGGCGGAGGGTGCTCATCCGATTAATGGATCGATTACCACGATTGGATCTGCTGAGGTTGGACGTAATGTGGTTCGGCTCGGTGGGGTTGCGTACGCTCTGTCACAACAGCTAAAGGATGCAGGGCTCGAGGCAGATATTCGGGAAACGGTACTAGGACATCTCCTTCGGGGTGGCTCTCCGATAGCGTTTGATCGAATTCTCGGAACCCAGTTCGGTGTTCATGCATTCGATCTCGCTGCAGCGGGATCATTTGGTCGGCTCGTGTCTTATAAGGGAACATCCGTGACTGATATTCCTTTTTCAGATGCTCTCGACAGGTCAAAACTGATCTCTCAAGATCATCAATTACTTCAGACCGCACGGGGTATCGGAATTTCGTTTGGTGATAGAGAGGTGGATTAAGATTAACGAAGAACCAGCCTCACTAATCATTTATTCGATATTGAATCAACTGCATTGAGGGGCGATTCCTCATTACGGACTCGCTCTCGCAGATCCCCCCACCGAACTCCCTGACGTTGGATTGAGAGTGCTCCAAAGGTGAGTACCAAAAGATACTGAGTTGCGTGAGAAATAATCGCGAATGCAACCGCATCCTCAGCAGAAACTCCGTATAGAGACAATGCAGCGACCGAACCCGCCTGATAAATCCCAACAAATCCGGGAGCGCTCGGTGCAGCCACGGCGAGCGCAATCACAACTGTGACCGCTATCGAGATTGTAAATGATGCCGGTAGCGCAGGAATCATCAAAATAAAGAGGTAATAGCTCAAAAAAGTTGAGCCCCACACTAACACCGTTGCAGCAAGCACTCTCACCAAGACTGGGATATCTCGTAACGACACGGCCGCATGCAAGAGATCATCTACAAAATGAATAAGCCGATTCTGCAGATTGGTCTTTAAAAATGGGGTGAGCACCCGGACCGAAGCAACGATAAATGAACGAAACCACGCACCAACGATAATTCCACCCAAAAGTAACGCCGCAAGGACTCCTAATCCCTGTGCACCACGATTTACCCACGGTGGTAGTGCCTCGATATGAGATACAACTAAGCCAAAAGAGAGAAGCACCGCCGCAAGATCAAAAAATCGTTCAATCACCACCGAGGCTAGTGCTACTGGATAGGTATAGCTTCCGCGACGCGATACAATATAGGGACGAATAAACTCTCCGGCGCGTAGAGGGAGGAGATAGGTTGCCGCACCTCCTATGATCAATCCATCAAATAAATCCCCGATAGGTGCTCGGTGAGGCGGCGGAAGAAGATAGCGCCAACGATACGACCGAACCACATAGTGAAGCCAAAAGACTACAACAAGCGGCACAAAAAGCCACAAACGCGCAGCGCGCAGCGCAACTCCCACGGCACTCCAATCGAGCCCTGAGAGCGACCACCACAAAGCCCCAATGCTAGCGACAACGCCGATAATAAGATTTCTCCGACGGCGTTGATTATGTGTTGATGGCATCAGTTTTGCCTGGATGGTAGGTTTTTTATACTTGGCCCTACCACACTATTTGGAGGGTGGATTCAGGTCTGAAGTGCGATCGGCCTGAGCTCTAAGTTCGCGGCACTTTCGCGATTACTTATGGAGTTTTTTCTGAACGGCTTTTATATCGTGTCGATTTAGGGTAGGGGAGTCTGTGGTTTTTGGGAAGGGAACAATAGATTTAGGCCGTCTAGGTTTCTGCGCCTGACCTCTTTAGCTGAAAGGAATAGAGGCTCCCAAGCCCTTCTTTTTCGCAACAATCACACAAACTCACTGAGTCGCGCGAGTAGATATTCGCGAGCACAGCTCACAGACAAGGAGCGGTGAGTCGCCGAGGGTGGAATGTTATGGTCAGCTACGATCCAAGATAGAGTATCCGAGACCATCGCTGGCCACGAGGCTCCAAAAAGCGATTCGTCCCCATCCGCTCTCACGCAGTAGTCGTGGCAGACGACCGGATTGCCGTCAGCATTGCCGCGACGTTCCTCAAAAAATTTCGCGAGGAGGTTTCCAGTTGCTGATTGTGGACAAAATCTAAATTCATCAGGGAGATTTTTTAGCCACTCTCTAAAATCCTCCGGCGAATAGGGTGATCGTTGAAAATCAATCTGCATTTACTCCCCCTGAATAATATATCCTTCCTAAACTCTCGCACACATTGCGTCAACTTTAAAGCTATGTAAAGCGGTGAAGCCAGCAGTGTTCTCTTTATTCAAGGTTTTCTTGATCTAACAGCTTTTGCGGATATCACAAAGCTTTTGGTGTGATGCGAGAGAATTTTGATGAGCCCGATTCAGCCGAAAAATCGCTTCAACAGAACTTTATGCCTCGGAGCTTAAAAGAAAGGGTCAGCTCCCGTTAGTGGACCAGTAGTTGTTGCATCTGATGCGAACAAGTAATAAGACAGCTATCCGTTGCCTGTAAATGAGCTCGCGCGTATGTATTGAATACCAGGCAGCGCGGAAAAAACAGCCATATAAGGAAAACCCACATGCCAAACCTCTACCTCGTATACCTCGGCGGCAAAGCCCCCAAATCCAATATCGAGCTTCATGATGTTCAGTTTGTCGCGGGCAACGCGATTGAGGATACCTACGAGGCATTACGCCAGCAGTGGTTCGGCACCGTTAAAGGGCTCCACCTCGATAGCTATGTCGCCCTCAAATATGCTGATGGCTTTCGGATCGAGCTATCGCCGGAGCGACCTCAAGGCGAGCAGCGTCTCTACTTTATAAACTTTGGTGGCTACGATGCCGAAAACCTCGCAGAGCTCCATGAATTCGCTCTCTTCGTAGCTCCCTCAGCAGATGAGGCAAAACGCAAAGCGAAGAAGCAGCTCCTCGTCGGTTCAATCGACCAACACAAAGACGATCTCCTCGACATCGACGACTGCTTCGTCGTCGACGCAGTAGGTGAGTTGTACGTTCATCTTCACCCCGATACCGGCCATCAGGATCTCAAGCCGGATTGGTTTGGGTATAAAGTGATTGGCTGAGTCGGAGTAGCAACTAAACGCAAAGGGGATCACGAATCCGCTACCGGGGCTCCCCTCCGCGTCCTTCCCTCCAATGTTGTTCCACCTCGAAAACCTTCGCTAGAATGAGAGCCATGAAAAAAGTTTCAATCTCAGAGTTTAAAGCGGTCTGTCTTCGATTATTATA
>JBIJBT010000044.1:0-22932 GCA_044345055.1 Bdellovibrionota bacterium | reverse complement strand
GAAGCTATCAAGTGAGCAGACACCTCTGGTATGAATACCGAAAGAGGAGTCGGGGTAGAATCGCTATTCATATAGATATCACCCTACCTATCACCAAGAATCTGAGCCCGCAATTCTCTACGTTCCCGCGCGTCCTCCAAGTTCCCCACTACCCGATCTATTAAGTCCTGCACCAATCTAACACTGAGAGTAGAGGGAGAAACGCTCAAACTCTTCATCTCCCGCACCAGTATTTCCCGAGTCGCGTCGCCCATGAAAACCTCACACGACGCGTACAGATGATTCACAAATTGCAATCCCACTGCATCTGCTGGCACCTTACCGGCATCCCAATCTCCGATTAAAGATAATTGTTTTAATCGCGGCGCAGCAGAAGCCGGCAGTGGCAGCTTCGAAGATTTATTGTCCACCAATGGCGCCTGCATTGCAGGGCGATTCAGGTTAATTGCTCCTGCAACCGTTGCCTCTACAGATAACTGCTTACCTGCAGCCCCACCCGCTGACAACATCGCTCTCATTTTCGGCAAAGTGCTATTGAGAGTTATGTAAACTGTTGGAAGATTTGCACTCCGCTCGAGGATAAGAACTATTAGTACTCCGGACTCTCGTCTGAGATAGGCCTGTAGGGAAGTGCCTTGCAATACTACCTCTGGACCACCGCTATCACCGAGAAAATCGAGAAGATAACCGATCTCCTCGATACTCGGTACAAGCCTATCGGCATCAATGGGGAATTGACCGTCAACAGCCTTCTGACAAATCAGCTCTCCATTCAGCGCGAGAACGGTGATACTCATCACGCCGGGGATGCTAACCAATTTTCCGAATATCTCTTCCATAAATTATCTGGAAATTAATTTAACTATCCCGCTCAACTCTAATCTTCCTCTAAGCCTTCTTCATTCTCATCAAGTCTAAGACCTCTTACCTCATGCATAGCAGAGACCCGAGTTCCCATGAACAATTTAATGAAAGCGAACAAGATAAATGAGGATACGACCGTCCAAACAAAACAGGTTACAATCCCAATGCACTGAACCCACAGCTGTTCTAGCATTGGCTTTGGAAGAAGTTCAGATTGGCCAAAAAGAGCCACCGACAAGAGGCCCCACACTCCGCAAAATCCATGCACCGGTATGGCTCCCACCACGTCATCAATCTTCCATTTTCTGATTACTAGATCGTAGGAGATATTGTGCAGGACACCAGCAACGACACCTATAACAAAGGCAGACCCGGGTGTCACAATATGGCAACACGCGGTTATCGATACGAGGCCACCAAGAATTCCGCCAAGAGTCTTAAATCCTATATCTCTGTTTCGCTGAAAAAGGGCACAGTGAATAAAAGCTGCAAGCCCTGCAGCAGAGCCAGCCATGTTTGTATTAAAAATGATTAATCCTACGCTCTCGTTGAACTCGAGATTACTTCCCCCGTTAAATCCCCACCAACCAAACCAAAGAGCGAGTGTTCCAACACAGCTCCACAGCAGACCGTTCGTTTCAAGTGGAGCGAGTGTTCCGTCACTGCGATATCTTCCTATTCGTGGACCGATAAACCATGTCCCAACAAGACTCGACCACGCTCCTACATTGTGAACCACACTACATCCAGCAAAATCGATAAATCCAAGCTTTACCAACCAGGGGTCATTCTCGGAAAGAAAAGCATTCCCCCACACCCAGTGACCAAATATAGGATAGATGAAGGCGGCCATCATAACCGTGATCGCCAAATACGCCTTAAAGCTTAGTCGCTCAGCGGTTGCTCCTGAAACGATAGTGGCAGATGTTCCCGCAAAAGCGAGCTGAAATAGGAAGAATTCCCAACCCATTCCACCCTGCTCGGTTACTTTATCTCCAAGAAATAGTGATGTTCCAATAATCCCTTTGTAAGAGCTACCGAACATGAATCCAAAACCGATCAAAAAAAAGACGACTGTGGTAACCAACCAGTCGCCGACATTCTTCATCGCGATTACATCGGTGTTTTTTTTCCGAACGCATCCAACCTCAAACGCCAAAAAACCTATCTGCATGAAAAACACCAAACAGGCGCACAGCAAAACCCACGTTCGGGCTAGATAATCGGCAGTAACCTCGTTTATACCCTCTGCACTAGCCGAGCCGGCCATGCAAATGAGTATTAGAACCACCAAAAATCCGTAACGTACCATCACCATTTCCCCTTCTCTCTTCTATCTTTTAACTCAGCAAAGTGGCAGAAGACCTCGCAAATCTTATCACCCAGCTTCCGATATCTATGATCGGCACCAAATTTCAACCCGTCGATTTGCAGCTCTCCCCTCCTCTGTCGAATCTTTTGCTACAGGTCGGGTTCCTCCCATCGACGTCACCTCGTACCGCTTTCCGTTATCGAGTAAACCTCTAGACAATAGTAGCTGCGAAACGGCGGATGCTCGTGACCGTGAAATATCGTCATTTCTATCCGGTGTTCCTAAACCATCGGAATGGCCCTCTATAACCAATGTTCCGGAACATCCGTTTATAATGAGCTTAAATAGCTCTAAATCTTCGGTTAGCAGAATCGGTTTTGATTTTCCGAAACCAAATGTGGCCGGGAATACTGAGCGCTTCAAAATTGCTCGTGGAGCCATAACTGAATCTTGGGCAGTCGTTGGCGATTGAGATGGCACTGTTTCCTGTTTTGTAACCGAGACTTCCTCTTTTTGAACAATTTGAACCGACGGTATCGGTTCAGTAACTTTTGGAATGGTTAGGGGCGGTGTGTCCGCAGTGACTTCCTTACTTTCGGGGGTCGCAGTCGGTTCACGTACCACCCCTTTTTTTGGCTCTGGCTTTTTAACTAGTTCCTCACCTAACTCTTTACCTGTTTTCTCAACCACTGCCAGAGACGCACCAGTCTCATCTGAGGCAGAGCTTGCGTAAGTTTCCTCCAACGTTCCCAAAAGTTTGTGGGGCGCCTCTTTTTGCATTCCCAAATCATTTCCCCACTTCGAGAGAAATATGGAACCACCGACAAGGCCAATAACACATGGGATAAAAATCGCCTTCATCAATCTACCAAGAGCCTTTCTCCGCTTTTCAGCACCCTCGGTGGTTCCCGACAATACCCAGTCGCTTAATCTTTCTCTAACTTTGTCCAGCTCTCGATTTACGCTATCAGAATCCATATCACTACCGATTTCTTTTAATCACGATCCCCGCGCAGGATATATTGGTGCACGGCGCTGCAGAAATTGCGTTCTACCCAGAACCCTATTCTCACCTAAATTGATCGATAAGCTTCATAGAGGGGAATTTACATTAAATTTAGTAACTTTTCTCATCCCGCTTAACAAGCCATGAGTCTTTCATGAACGATGCGACCTGTCCAGCTTGTGACAAACTACGCCATCACCGAACACTATCGGCTGTTCATCTAGATTCTATAAATTTCTTCTTCAAATTTTCACCTCCCTACTACTTCATCCCAAGTGCATCCCTCCCTTCCTCAAAGACATCTAATAAAGTGTGGTCACAAAAAGGATAGAGGAATAATACGTACCGAGGAAGTTTAAGAGGGTCTAAACCGCAAAAATCGATCAAATTTGTCGCTTTATTCGGCTAAAAAACTATCAATAAAACCTCTTCGCCAAAATCGAACAACGATATACTCAGATCTCTTTACCTCTCTTATTGCGAATTATTCTAATGCATCGAGAAAACACCATAGCTAACCTTGATGATTTTGCGGCTGTGTGTGTCTGTTTCCATGAACACCTAATAAGCTACCTTTTTGCTGATCTTCTTGAGGCTCGCGGCGTGCCGACAAAAATTTTGCGACACCTGGAGGAATCTCCCTTAATTGAGAAAGTAATCACTGAGCCTCAATATGTAAGCGCACTCTCAGAAACTCAGCGACGACAGTGTCTAGTTGTTGGAACCGCCGAGTCACTCACTCCGTTTGTAGAGCTCGGCACCCATCTTCTCTCACGTCCTCTAAGTGAGGAAAAAATCGATCTCGCTTTAAACCAACTCTTTCGGGAATAGCGATCCTATCTCGTTAATCTCCATCAACGGTGTATATAGCGCCATCAGGACGAACCCATAATTTTCTCATCTCCTCTAAGGTCAAAGGGCGTGAACCAAGACGACCAAATACACTCACCTGATTACCATTTTCATCAACGGCTCTGTCTCGATCGAGCGGTTTCGATATCGCAATTGCGGAACCCGAGGTATCACGGCTAGCGATGACCTTTGGTTTTACCTCGGGAGAAAATCCGTAAAAATTGGGGGTGCGCTCTGGATCGGTAAGCTGGACAACTTTCAGCCCATTATTTCCATCAGCAAGATATGCAAAAAGAGAGGCGTTTGTTGATGCTATTTTTAGATCATTTAGATCCGATATTCTCCCATCGTCGTTAAATCGCTGATAGATGAACGGCTTTTCAGGTCTCTCGATATCAATAATCACAAGCCCCTCACGCCCACCTGAGACATAGGCATATGTGCGAGCCACATACACACCCCGCGCATCCGGAAGCCGAATTTTTGACGAGGCAACTGAGCGCGGCTTCCCAATATCGGTTAGATCTATTACCTGGAATCCCTCTTTATCGGTTACAAATGCATAACGAAATTGGACCGCAATACCTGTGGGCCGATCGGCAGGAATCACTGAGCGCACCGAAGGCTTTAGTGGATCAGCAAGATTGACAACTACAATCGCAGTTTCTGTTCCGATAAGAGCATCTGTCCCCGAGAGCGCGATCGTTCGGGCTCCGGTAAGTACTCCCCCCTCGTTCCAGGTCAACCCTCTTTCAAGAAAATTGTTGCTCGGATCACCATCTGCGAGAGTATCAACCGAAACAAGAATTAAACCCTCCTCCGAATCAGTGATTAGAGCGTAGCGATACAATGGATGCATCGATTGCTCTTCGTTTTCAGGTAGTGGCTTGCGAAACGGTGCTATTGGCATAGTCGTCGGAAGCACCATCCCTGTCGCATGAGCGGTGGGAACATGTGTATCCTGACCTAGCGGGGAAACAGGGGCTGTCACAATTCGCTCCGAGAATCCCTTGTTTGCGACCTCCGCAACATCAAAGACTCGAAACCCGTCCTCATCAGCGGTGGTATACAGATATTCGCCTCGAAGCTGTATCGCATTTATTGCACCCCCTTCACTCCCGTGATGGTGAGATGTTTGAAGTTTGCCCCCTCGTTCCTGATGAGCCTTATAGAAATCTGGATAAGCATATCGATGGAGATAGCTGCCGATCACCGCCTGAGGTTCCTCCCACTCCGTCACCTGAATCGCCTCAAATCCCTCACTTCCCGTCGCAACATAGGTATGATAGCCCATGAAATTGACGAAGTTTGTACCCTGCAGCAGGAGCTGGGCCATAATTGCGTTGTTATCATTTTGTTTTGAGATATGACAATCAGCGCATCCTTTCGTCTCTGTAGTACGCACTGTGTGAGGAAAATGCGGTGCGAAGGCCTGAGAGCTAAAGCCCGCGGCAGATACCGGAGGTTGCTGCACATAAATCTTCTGGCGATTGATATCTGTCGAGCTCAGAATAAGGGCACTCGAAGAGCGGACTGGTACAATTCTATTTCCCTTTGCTGGCCCATGTTTTCCGATCTGGAACATATCGTCACGGGCAACCTGAGGATTATAGGTTGCCAAGTTTCGGCTCGTTTTTCCGTCGTAGTGGTTCGATTCTTTCTTCCAATTCGCCTCAATCGGAAGATGACATCCGGCACAGCTAGTAACCCATGAGCTGTGACAGGTAAAGCACGACATTGTATCTTCGGAATGAGCTAGAAGCTCCGGCAGCTTTTTCCCCGCAGCATCAATCGCCTTTAGATCCCCAAATGAGACCTCTTTTACATTTGCTGAAAACCGCAGCGCACTCTTTGCCTGGGCCGATTTTTTATTATAGTGCGGACTCGCTGGATCGAGTGAGTCACGAACCTGTTTAACGCGCCACTCGAGCCCTTTAGTAACCATCGAGCGTTGATATAATCCATCACTCTTCCAGGAAAAAAGCTCCTCACCAAAGGGAGTCCTCTTGAGCGAAAGATCAGTTCCACCCTGAGGAGCTGCCGGTCCAGAGGTTTTTAGAGTTGCTCGTTTAGAGACAGATCCGTGGCAATCAATACATCCGATTTCAACTGCGTGAGCTACTTCACCATACATATTCCCATTACCGTGAGCATCTCCTCCAAAATGGCAGTCAGAGCAGTGCATCCCTTTTTCAAGGTGAATATCTGCCAGATGGACCGCCTTCTTGAACTTTTTCGGATCATCGTGCGCAACCCTATTTCCGCTCTTATCGAGGAGATTACCCTTCCGATCTCTTTTAAATATCGCCCGAAAGTTCCACCCATGGCCGTGATAATCAGCAAATTGGGTATCTTTCAGATCCGCATTTAGCTTTATGACCTCATTTAAAAATTGCTCATCACTCCAAAGACCACGAACCGCCGCAGCCTCGGGATTTTTGTAATTGGACTCAAATATCTCACGGTCAGTCGGATATTTCTGTTTTTTCGGCCACATTGATGGGGCATCTGACTCATAATCCCACATCGTGTATCCGAGATATGAGTTAACGAACATATTCGGCTGGTGCATATGACACACCATACACTGACTCGTCGGAATCGCGCGGGTAAACTCGTGACGAAGTGGATGACCCGATTCATCTCTTGGAATCGTCGGATCTTTTGAGATACTAAGCCCAGTATTACCGTGCTGAGCATAATCTCCGGAGTGAAGCGGCTGCCTGTCGTTAGAGTAAATGGCGTGACAGGCGGTACACCCGCTACTGCGGTAATCGCCCGGATGATCATTTGTTCCAAGAAACGAAAGGTGGGGATCGTTGAGTCTTGTTTTGTGAATATTTAGGACCGGAATTGACACCCGAGATCCGGTGCCTGGACCTCTATTTGATGCTCGAATATCAGGTTTACCCGGCTCCTCAAGGGGATTCGGATTTCCAATTTCGGGAAATTGCGACCGAATAAAAAGCCCACCTCGCTCGAACACCCGAAAGACATCCCCTGGACTTGTAACTTCCCATTGGGGAAGAGGAAAAAGGCTATCAAGAACCCCTAAAGCTCTTTGCGCATCGGTAGGTT
Organism: Bdellovibrionota bacterium; assembly: GCA_044345055.1. GTDB lineage: Bacteria > Bdellovibrionota_C > UBA2361 > UBA2361 > OMIW01 > OMIW01. Next base: position 15,820 of record JBIJBT010000044.1, on the reverse strand, counting down.
TCGTATCGGCATGAATGCTCTGAGGGGTCCCATCCTTGGCGTAACTCTCGCCCAAAATATACCTTTTGTAGGGAAGTATGTTATTATTGTAAGAGGCTCCTCCCCATAGCATCGCGCTAGTTGTCATCAAACTTTTTTGGACCGCTGATACAATCTCCTGATGACACCCACCGCACGCCTCCGGTGCAACCCTTAGATCGCCCGGATTAAAAAATCGAACAAACTCTGGTGACTCCTTTAAAAGCTTTGAATAGCTATGTTTTGGATTAGCGGATGTAGAAAACGTTTTTCGATCAGTCGGCAAAACATGCGCCTGCTTTTTTAGTTCATCATACTCTTTCGATTCGGGCGCAAAGCTTCCCCGAAAAATCTTTGAATTACCTCCATGACAGTCCGCGCATCCGATTGTGACCGCCGGATTTTTATGCATCGTCTCTGAATCAGAAGCTGTATGACAGCTTCTGCACCCAGCACTCATTGATTCCTGATGAGCCTTAGTGAGCCCCATTCTGATTGTGTCATCAGCGAATGCGACCGAACATCCAACTACTAATGCGGAGAGAAAAAGGATCGCCTTTTTTGCTTTAGAACTGGAAGATGACATTAGAAAATACCTGATATAGGGGATCACTGCCGAAGAGATTTTCAAATCCCTTATCTACAAGAAACGCCGCAGCACCCGCTCGAATTTGGACATTGTTATTTAGAAAGGGACGATACAGAAAACCGCTCGAGAGATCGTAACCAAGAGAATTATTCAACGATCCATCGTGCCGTAAAAAGCTTATCGTTTCGGTCGAATCAAATTGGATAAAGGATAAATTGTTGACCAATTTAAGTTTCGGCGTCAGATCAAAATCGATTCCTCCGTTATAGAGCCGCACCCCAGGATTAACAAAGTTGGACTGCCCCTCCTCTTTTCCGGGACGAAGATTAGGCAAGAGACTGTTACGATTTACGAGATTTACCCCTCCACCTCCAATGAATGGAATACCCTGACGTTGCCAAAAAGAGAGATCACCACCACCAAAATTAGAATTATCAAAAACGGCATCAAATCCGGTCGCTCTTCCATCAGTTGGATCGCGATCCCCCGAAGCCCAAAAATATGAGCCTCGAAGACGGATCCAATCGATATCGTAAGAGATCTCCTGTGCGAACATTCCCGCTGCAATATCAGTACCTCTTTGTGCTATCGGATTGTAACTCTCTGAGCCAGTTACAAAATAAGCAGCAGTGGTTGTATTAATTCTTCCAATATGACCATCACCCGAGATACCAAAATAGGTTGATGATATATTTTTCGGTATAAGATTCCCGATCGATGCAGGTCTAATAAGAAACCCGTTATTATTATAGTGATAACCGTGGTCTCCCGCTGAATCCTCCCGATGCAAAATACTGAATTGGAGAGAATGACCGAGCGTTACTAGATCCTGAAAAAAGGCATTTGCGATGACGACCTGCTCATGTCTATCTGAGAAAGTATTAAGGCTCGTATTAGTGTCTTTATCTAGGCGAGAAAACCAAGCGAGGTTGTACTGGATCTTATTATTATCGTAGTTTCCGAAAAGTCTAATTCCTGGCTCCTCATCAGAATAAATAAATCCACGAAAGTCACTCGAAAATTTCTGTATCCCAACCCGAGTCGAGAGGAAATCGTATCGATCACTTAGATTTGTAAGATGGATATCAGCAAACAGTTCCTGAACACCGAGGTGAGAATCTTCCCGCCCTGAACCTTGAGCCGGATTTACCCGAGTTGCTCCGTTTTCCTGAAGATCGACCCGATTAATCTGAAAAACTGGGGTAAAACGAAACTCAAGATCGGGGGGTCGAAAAGTCGTGTCACCTTTTATAAGCGAAACAGATGTAAGCACCGTTTGTGCCACGACACTCTGTTTTCCTCCTCCGAAAGTATCAATACTCCCCGGTTGATTAGTCGACGGACCACCAACTGGTGTTGGTAGCTGTCTACATTCGAGCATCGTATCTGAGGTCGCCGAGATCTCAACGAACCACTCCTCACCCGGCTTTCCAAAAATAGGAAGGTCTCCCTTTAATCGATTTTGGTTGTACGGATCGTACCAACGTCCCTTATAAAATTGACTCCATCGGTCAGGTACTGGAACAAAATTAGAAGCTGATGAATCTCTCTCTGGAACCGATTCATATACGGATGGATCAAAAGCTACTTCCGATTCGTTAGACTTCACAGGTGTTTTTCGAGGAATTTGTCGGCCTTCATCTTGTGCCGCTACTATCATCGGAGAGAAAAAAAGACACGCACATCCAATCGGCAGCGCATGGAGCAACACCTTTAACCGGTATGCCCTATTAATTGAGTTAAAATGTGTCCTCATACAGCTACTCCCGACACACTCTTTGATCATTATCAGCGATAAACGGAGCCTCCGGACAATTCACGTATCGCAAACGAGAATCATTGAAAGGCCCCTCTACGGTATCGCTTCGGATCGAAGTAGGCGCGTTAAAACCTAGGACTGCATCTCCAATTGATGGATGTCCTGCATAGTCGAGACCACCTCTGCTCGCACCATGGAACGCGATAAGATCATCCTGGTCAACACCATCTCCACTTACTCCGATCGCACCAATGAGCTGTCCTCCGCGATAGAGCGGCACTCCTCCCGGAAAAATCTGAATCCCGTTACCAAGACGACCTCCAATCACTGAAGTGGCGCAACTTCGAGGAATCGAGCCTGAGAGCGGCGCAAGAATGGCATTCAATGAAAGATCGAGCTGAAGACCGGTGTTAAAGGGACTCCAAGATTTGCCGCTCGACGAGCCAGCTATCCCCGGAAATGGAAGTGAGAGCGGCCCGTTTGGGTTTCCATCGATTCCATCAATAAAAAATGGGCGTGCGATATTGCCGATTGCTCGGCTTGAAAATGCGTTCCCTGAAAAGGGATCTCTTGAAAAGAAGACACTGCTTGCTTCCCGATAGCCTACAAAACCTGCGCGAGAAAGCTGCGATGATGCATCGGGAGAGCTAAAAAAAGCGGCGGTTCGCGCTTTCTGGAGCGCAACATCAAGCCCAAAAACGGGCGCATCTTGAGAGCGAGTAAAACCCAACGCGGTACCCTGATGATCGACGACCCAAATCGAAACTCTCGCTGGAGTATCGAGGGGATTACGGATCGCGGCTCGTGACCGCTGGGCAGTCAAAATAGCTGAATCAAGAATTGCATCGACCTCATCTGGGCGAAGCTCTAATCCACCCGGGAGGCGGGCACCTGCATTACTCTCCTCACCCATTCCGAGAAATATCGCAGATGGAATTCCAACTCTTACCGAATTTACAATCCCTGACTCTGGTGTTCCAAAAAGAACACCACCGCGGACATTCCCGTTAAAAAATGGCGCAACTTTGACAAAACCCGACTGATTGATTGGGACTTCTGCTACGAGTGGGTCCTCCTCGGGGTAATTTTCATCGGCGAAAAGAAGCGCTTTACCTCCTATTATAATCGAATCAGCGCGCCTACTTGGCGGAACACTAAATCCAAACGCCGCTGCAAGCGCTATCTTCTCTTCTCCACTATCGTCTCGATCAAAAACGTTTCGATCGAGAGTATATAAGCCATCAAATTCAACACCCACACCACCGACAACATCGCCCTGTTTGTAGAGCGGAATCCCTCCGGGATCTGCCGAGAGTCCAAGGGGCAAAGGCCGAGGACCGGAGCTCCGTTTTAGAATATCGCTGCATGGAAGCTGGGAAAATTGGACACCAAAAAGGGGGCCCGATGGTTGGCGTTTCTCCAGTGGATAAAAATGCTCCTGAATAATTTGACCCGCAGTACGTGTGGAGAACGCCTGGCCTTGGCTTGAGAGATATGCGCCCGTCCCAGCTTTTGAGATCGCCGCAAGAGCTGCGGGAACAGTTGCTCCCTCTAAACCTCCGACAGCACCGATCTTCCCATCAATCCGGGTGATTGATGGGCTTTTTGACATCTGATATACCGCTAGTACATTGCCAACCCGATCAACAACCGAAAATGTAGCGCTTACCCCAATCGCTGATGCTGCAGCGACTCCCCGACGGATAACGAGTGAGACCTCTTCAGAAGTAAGGACCTGATTGGCACAAGAACCATCGCACCCTCCAACTTCACCATTTTGCGAGGAGCCACCACCGCCGCATCCTGCCAACGATAGTGCCATACTACCGGTCATTATCGCTGAGCGCCGCAAAAGCGAGTAATTATCTTGCGGCATTTCCAATTTTGCTACCAGCAGCTTCATCCGACTAAACATCCATATTCTCCCCAATAGCTTCCCCCAAACTCCGACAGCATTATCACGCCCAGCATAAACTACTTCTCAATCTTTACTCTCTTCTCCATGATAGTCATGACAGGTAATGCAGGTAGACTGTAAACCTACCCTCCCATTTTTTTCCCGCCTATCTCCATGACACTCCTTGCACCCTTCTATCCCTGGTATAAGAAGATCGGAACTCTTTTCAGATTTCGTTACACCGTCATGACACGACTTACACGAAAAATGAGAGTGCGGATCGTGAGTGAATCGGGCTTTATCGAGCCAAACACGGGGTGCCTCATTTATCTCAATATTAAAATGAGTCTCAAGATTATCCACTAAAACAACATTCTCTTTGTTAGGCGATTTTTCGGAGACTACGTGACAAAGATTACATCCTGTTTTAGTAAAAAGTAGTGATTCCGCCTGGCGCAGAGAAGCAATCAGGGATGGGTCATTAAAATCATCTTTTACACGAGCAGGGAGTACACGATCCGAAGTTGAATCAACGGGGGTTACTTTTCCTAATCGAGCAAACTCTCTTTGCTTTGCATATTCACCGAGGAGAAAATCAAGTACATCCTGTGGCTCACCATGAGGAGCGACTTTTGTCGGAAGGTTTTCATCAAATGATAGTGGGTGACACCGCGCGCAGTCTCTTGCATAGGTTACTGGCTTAAAGAGTTTTTTATCCTCATCGCGATGATGACAATCGCTACACTGGAGTTGAACATCTCCATCGGGCCCACGCAGGTTAGCTGCTGTATGAATCTTATGATTTAGCCTGACCAATCCATGGTCGATTTTGTCATGAACTTCCGGGTGCTCTGCAAACGAACCGACATTTCTAAGTGTTGTTTTGGTCTTCTTATCCGTGAGAGATGCGTGGCAGTTCGTGCAAAGAGAATTACTGGCTGGAATTAGTTTTGTCTCTCCTTCGTGCTCGCTATGACACGCGATACAGGCGGTCGAAGAGCTATTTGCTGGGTGGTTATTTTTAGAATGAGAAGCAACCTGGTGACACCCTTCACAACTCTTGTCAGCAACTCTTTCAAATGCGCCCTGATGGCACGCTTTACAATCAGAACCGATAAAAGCGTGATGACTCGTGAGAGGGCCGGTACTCCAAAGATCGCGGCTCGTACTAATATTTAGGAGAGGACGACCAAAAAAAAGGGCAATAATAGCAACGCAAATAAGTACCGAGAGGAATCCAATACTAGGCAAACAGGCAGCCACCATCAGCTTACTTGCTCGTTTACCCTTTAAATCCTCTTTCCTCTCTCCCACTCCCCCTCCCCCTTTTTAAACCGTTTGCGAATTAATATTTTTCCTTACCGAAATCTGAAAAAGCCTGCTCAGCAAAATGTCAAATTTTTTCGCTCTCAAATAACTACTCTGAAAACAAGCCATATCTCCCGATAGAGAGATCCTCGAGGCGCGGCTCGTGATAGTAGAAAACGACGAAGATGTGAATAATTAGGGCAGTAACAGTCCCAAATGCAAGAGGGATATGGAGATACAACCAAAGCCGCAACAACGCTTGAGCTCGCACTTCGCGCCTTATCTGATGAAGTAATTCATAACGGCTGTCGATAAGCTGAATTAATCGGTGTCCCAATTCAAGATCAACCTCAGGCACATCTCGTAACGCCTCTGCCGCTAACCGTGGATCCAGAACAACCTCTGCGTGTGTAAAGATGAGCGCACCAAAAGGAGTGGGAATACGCTCCGTGTTGAGTTTTTTTACAAGCTTTTCAATCGCTGTGCTTCCACCTCTTTTCGCTTCATCCAGCTCAGAACTTATCTGTTCGACCCGGTCGATGAGTCCCGATAGTGATGCTCCCCCACGATTTGAAGGGGTCTGAAATGGCATAACCCGATAATTAAAGACTCCCCATATTCCGGACACAATCGTTGCGACCATTAAAAGATACGCAGCTGAGTGAACATTCCATCCAAGCTGAAAACCGCTGTGAAGCAAAACACCAAGTGTCAGACCAAATCCGATCCATACATGCGCAGAAAGCCACCCTTGAAGGGTAGTTCGAGCTGCGTAATAAGAACGTTTGCGCACACCAAACCACATTAGGTAAACAATAAGAAGAGCGCAAAGAATACCAACTGTATAGCCATACACTGTACCTCCATTTCTGCCACCAAAAGGGGCATCAAGAAGATACCAGACAGAGAGGCCGATAAGACTAAGAAAAGTGATAATCATCCATCGGCAGCTACGATATGAAAGAAAGGTTTCAGAACTCACCCGACTTCACCTCCTTCGCCTTCATTACGGTCATAAAATCGCTCGGATTAATTCGCAGTGCAGCACCTGTTGGGCATGATCGAACGCATGCAGGACCTCCGGGAAGAGTGCTACACATATCACACTTCGCTGCCTTTGCTGGACCTTTTTCCTTCCGCTTAGAGCCACCAAATATTCTGCTGAGAGAAAACCAGCTCGTTGACGGCTTGTCATAAACAAGCTGAATAACACCGTAGGGACAGTTGCGGATACAATTCCCGCACCCGATGCAGGAATCGCGAATTACGATCTCTCCGTTCGGCTGACGAGTCAACGCATCAGGGGGACAATCGGTCATACAGAGAGGGTTCTCACAATGGCGACACGATATTGGAATCTGGACCGAGGCGAAGCTCTTTCCCCCTTTCCTGTCGAGACGGCTAAACCCTCCATGTGTTGCAGCACACGCAGCTTCACAATTATCACATGAGACACATCGATCTGAGTCTATTGCAAGAAAGTTTTCCGCATCGGTAATACCCTGACTGAAGATAAAATCAAGAAGTGCTCCCCTTGCCGCACTCTGATTGACAACGGTATTCTCAATCCGACGAGCCTGCGCAACTCCTGAAAATCGCTCAAACTCACGCGGACTAGCCCGAAGTATTTCCAAGAAATCTTCCTTCGCAAGGGTAACGGTTTCACACGGCACAACCGCCGTTGCGGTTGCTGTTCGGGCCATCGGTTCGGCCGAAAGAAGCGCCATCTCCCCGAGATAATTCCCCGCAGCAATATAATTCTGAACAACATCATCACCATCGCTATTCATCCGGGATATCTTTACCGATCCCTTGCGGACAACATATAGGAAATCTCCGATCTCGCCTTGGCGAAATATAACCTCACCCCGTTTAAATCGGCGAGATTTAATCCGGTCAAGAAAACGCTCGAGAATCAACGGATCCGTTTCAACGAAGATAGAAATTTGAAGTACTCGATAGAGAAACACCCGATCAATTGCATCTTTCACCCCTTGATTGGAGCTCATTAATTTTACGATCTGCTTTCGTGGCGTCTCAAGAAGAATCACATCCTCTGAGCTTCGAACTGTAGCACTTCTCCTACGACCTGAGATCAATCCCATTTCACCGAAAAACTCGCCTTTTCCGAGATGTTTTTTCTTATCGGCCGAGATCTCTATATCAACTGAACCCGAAATTATACTGAAAAAAGTATCAGTGTAATCGTTCTTCTTGAATACAACCTCACCTGCCTCTTTTTTGTGAATTGTTGATTCAAGCACTAGTTCACGAAGCTGCGGTTCGCTCAATTGCTGAAATAGTGGCAGGCTCTCCCGAATCGTTGCAAGCCGCTCACTCACACTCCCAGTAAGGAGGGCTAGCCTCTCCTCAACCATCGGCTGATCAGCAGGAACAACAGCTGCCCCCCGTATGTGCTCGATCACCTCATATCCCTGATTCATCGCCTGCTTTATCAGGGGATAACCGATTAACGCTCCAATAATATAAAGACCTGGAACCGATGATTCATAGCTATCACTAACAACCGGAGTTGCCACGGGATCATTGCTCGGAAAACTTACTCCGCATGCTTCAAGAAAAGTACGTGGCATTATGCAACCGATTCTCACAATCAGCTGGTCACACGCGATAGTGACTTCCTCCTGCGGGGTAGAAATAACAACGGTTTTTTCAGAAACTTGCTGAACTTCTGAGTCGTAAAAACAACGAATTTTGCGACTCGCTATTGCATCAAGAATTGCTGCAACGTTCGCATCTTTTGCACGGGCAAATTCACCCGATCGATTAATGAGTGAGACTGTATTATTCTCACTTAACGCAAGTGCATTCTCGATTGCCGCATCACCTGCACCAACTACCGTGATATGTTTTCCCTCGAATTGATCTGGATCAGATAGGGTATAACTAACGTGAGGGAGATCTGCTCCCGGAGCTGTCAATAGTCGCGGCGCCCCCTGCATCCCAATCGCTAGAACTACCCGATCGGCACTTATCGAGCCGCTTGTATGCGATATCTCAAACCGCTCACCAAACTTCTGAATTCGTTTTACCTCACCTTTTTGAAGCTGAATACCGAGCTCACCAGTTTGCCGATTCCACACCTCGAGAATCTTCTCACGCGCCCCTGCCGCGAAATCAATCTCCGCGCGAAGTGGCAACTTTGCGGGCTCAGCCATCACATGTTTTCGTAGCTGATAATCAAAGATTGTATTTCCTAACTCCCCCTTTTCAACCAAAACATGTGACATACCCAACTTGGAGGCACGAGCTGCCGCACTCAGCCCGCCGGGCCCGCCGCCAATAATTGCGACCGAAACGTGCTGAGAGGAATCTTCCTTCGTCACCGCGATACCTCGATTATTGCAAAAGTTTTGGTAACTAGTGCTCCCTGAAAAACCCATGGAGAGTTTTTTCAGAGCCAACTAACTCTTCAGGTCTTTCTTTTTCTCCAACCCCTGCCGAAGGAATAGGTTCCTGGATGATAGACCACGGCTAATAAACCGGTAAAGATATTGAAATTTGAGCTTGCGCTCCGTTGCTACAAAGAAAATCCAATTTCACACCGCTAGCGCGATTCCCGGAATGCGTGATACGGTCAAAATTCAATCGCGAAGTCTTTATCTTAAGGAGCTTGTAGTCTTGCTAATCAAACGAATGCTCCATTTCACTTATCACATCGTAACCGCAAGTCACACCCTATACTTCGTACCAAGTTGCGTCCTTAGCAGCATCCTTATGGTCATCAAACTTTCGATTAGAACACTTCACACCGCCTGCTGTTTGACCCCGCTTTTCCTCGCTATTGGTATACCAATCTCTTTCGCTGAGACCAACGAATCTCCCCCACCCTCCACGACTCCGCGATTCCTCGGTGTTAGCTCCTGTGCATCCTCACACTGCCACGGGTCTGCGAAGCCCCGCTCATCGACCCCCGTTTTGCAGAATGAATTCTTCACCTGGTATAAGCGAGATAACCACGCTAGAGCGTACCGCTCACTTCTGACGCCTGAAGCTATCGCGATGGCGTCGCATCTTGGTATTGGAGCACCAGAAAAGGCCCATGATTGTTTGCAGTGTCACACAACAAATGCTCCAAAGGAGATGCAAGGAGAGCGTTTTACCGTTTCGGATGGCGTCGGTTGTGAATCTTGCCACGGAGCTGCGGGAAACTGGATTAAATCTCACGTTGAAAAGGGAACCAATCACACTCGAAACGTAAGTCAGGGGCTCCGAGATATCGTTCCCCCTGTAGCTCGGGCTTCGTTGTGTATTAGCTGCCACGCTCCGACTGCAGAGAACGGCTTAACCCATCGGTTATACGGCGCAGGCCATCCGAGGGTTGAATTTGAAATAGACAGTTATGAGTCGGTAATGCCTCGGCATTGGCGACAAGACGATGATTATCGCGAAAGGAAATCACCGGCGAATAGAGTTCAAGCGTGGCTCATCGGACAGGTTATACTCGCTGAAAGTTTCGCCCACCGGCAGAATCAGGCGCACCTCAATCGAGATTTTTCCCTATATCAGTGCTACTCATGTCACCACGACTTTAGTAAGAAGCAGTTTCTCTGGAGAAACTATCACGACAAACCAGGAGAACCGCCCCTCAACGATTCGCCCATTTATATTCTTTCCACAGCACTTGGTAGAGATCCGGAATCCATTCAGAAGAATCTAGCCCATTTAAAAAGAGAGCTGAGTTCGGACCCCAATATAACGGAACGGCCCCGAAATATGTTGGTAGCTTTACTTAAATCGCTCACCAAAGCGGAGAACTTTTCATTTCAGTATTGTGAACAGGCAATAATGGGCATTTCGGTACTAATCAACGAGATGCGAGATGCAGGCTCTGAACTTAATTTAAAAGCCTTCGAAGAAAGCCTTTACAGAGAGGTACAGTCGGCGGACCGGGCCAACCCGGAACGGTTAAAACAGACCGCTAAAGCTGCTCTCAAGAAACTTGGCGTTTAGTTCGCTGTTTTGTCTGAATATCGGACGTTCGCCCATCTCGTTGTTGCTGCTCATCGGTCTAACTCGATAAGCAGCGCCCATAACCGTCGCCCCCTATTGCTAATCTTCAATCTCTGATCGCTCTTCTCGCTGCTACCGATCTCTTTCCACCCTTTGAACTTTCGACGCGGCGAATTTTTTCAATCCTCTCTCTCCTCGATTTTGCCGCAGCTGCTGATAAGGGCGTCTGAGTTGGAGTCGCAGTTACGTTCTGCGTTGACGTCGCCGTTGGGGTACGGGTTGGGGTCCTAGTTGCAGTCGCGGTTGGGGTACTTGTCCGCGTTGGTGTAAAGGTTGGCGTTCTCGTCGGGGTCCGAGTTGCCGTAGCAGTTGGCGTTCTCTTCGGGGTCCGAGTTGCCCTAGCAGTTGGCGTTCTCGTCGGGGTCCGAGTTGCCTTAGCAGTTGGCGTTCTCGTCGGGGTCCGAGTTGCCGTAGCAGTTGGCGTTCTCGTCGGGGTCGCAGTAGGTGTTCGAGTTCTCGTTGCGGTAAAAGTCGGAGTTCTTGTCGGCGTTGGTGATGCGGTCGCTGTTGGAGTACTTGTTCGCGTTGCAGTTGGAGTTGGAGTTCTTGTTGGAGTCGCCGTAGGAGTTGGAGCTACCGTCGGCACGATCGTTGGTACACTTGTTGGAGATATGCTTATGGTTGGTGTTGCAGTTGGGGTGAGGGCTGGCGTCGCCGTCACTGTGCTCGTCGCTGTCGGCGTTGCGGTGCTCGTCGCTGTCGCGGTCGGCGTCCGGGTCGCTGTCGGCGTTGCCGTTGACGTACTGGTTGGAAGCGGAGTAGGTGTGCCAGACAATGACCCAAAGATACCCGAGAGATTCAAGCGACCACCAGTCACTGTTCGTCCCACCATCGATGAGGTCGCTTTCGCGTTCGAAAGTATAGCCGCCCTAATTTCAGCTGCTGCAGCAAATGGGAATGCCGAGGCATAGAGAGCTATCGCGCCTGACACGTGCGGAGTTGCCATCGACGTACCAGAATAATATGCATATGAATTTGTCGGTACCGTTGACAATATATTTACACCCGGTGCTCCGATATCAACGGTAGTTGCACCATAGTTAGAAAAGCTAGCGAGCTCTCCCGATGGATCCATCGCTGCAACTGCTATCACGGCTTCATATGAAGCTGGCGACTCTAAAGAGGTACCCTGAAGCGTTGAGTAATTTGATGGATAGCTCGCCGAAGCATCGTTATTCAATCCACTATTTCCCGCAGCAGCAACGAACAAAATACCCTGTTTAGCTGCGCGGATTATCGCGGTGTGCAGCGAGGAGCTATATCCTCCCCCTCCCCACGAATTACTGAGCGCGACGATCCTCAAGCCATGTCGGACCTTGAGATCTCGAAAATAATCTATCGCCGCAATCGCATCCGACACGTATCCACCCGATGGACCGAGGAACTTTCCTGAGATTAACTTAACGTTCCATGCCATCCCCGCTATTCCGATTCCGTCGCCTCCCCGAGCACCGATGGTTCCTGATACATGAGTGCCGTGGTCATCTCCATCAGCTGCATCGAATACAGAGTTATTTTTATTAAAAAAATCCCAGCCATTAACATCATCGATAAACCCGTTAAGATCGTTGTCTACACCATCAACTGGATCAAAAGGGTTGGTCCACACATTTGGAGCCAAATCAGGGTGAGTAATTTGGACCCCTTCATCGATGACGCCGATATAAACATTAGAAGACCCTGTAACTCCCGCGTTCCAAGCCTCTTCTGCGTCCGAACCGAATTGGTTCGTAGTGTTGGCGGGCCCACAACTTGGCGCATCATCCCCGTAAGTTCCCCATAAATAACCATTGGCGTAGTATGGATCGTTTGCAACTGCCGAATGCTTTAAGCGATAGTTCGGCTCAACAAATGCCACCGCAGGATCGTTCTGAAGGGCCTCCAGAGCCTGAGGAACAGATACGGAAACAGAAAGGAGCTGAACAGGAGAATCACCGACCGAGGAGGGCGAGAGCTGACGACCAAGCGGCATATAGAGACCACCAACCCGTTCACGCGCGGCCCTAATGCTATTTTGATTCGCCGACCGTTTGAACCCAACCAAAACTTCCCCAGCTTTGTGAGGTCGGAGGACCTGAGCCTGTAAAGGCAGACCTTTTAATACCAGAACCAAACAACCTAATAACATCAACCTCAAGCGCATAAACACCTCGCCAAGATTTTCAACATTAGCCCATCTTGATCAGTAACGGCTTTCCGTCGAAATACTGAAGAATCTGGCGCAAAGATATCCCAAAAATATCAATCTTTTACCCCTTGCATTTAAAACTTGACTCTTTCGAGGCTCCTAGTTTTCAAATACATTATCAGGGGAAATAAAACACTTCAACAAACAGACGCTGTCAATAGTGTGCTAACCATGGATCGAAGAGCTTTTCTAAATCCTTTTGCCCTCGGAGGATGGCTCCTTGCCTTCGCTCTCCTTATAACACGACCTCCTTACTCTGAAGTGGCCGATGATCGCCCTCTGTGCGATCCGAAGCTTTCATCCGAAACGAATATCGCACCCCCAACTTCATCCCCGCTCGCCCAGCCACAAAAAGATAATTCGCTGAATGCTAGAACTTCCTCCTCAGAGAAGACCACTGCAATCGCTCGTCCTCTCAAAACATCTTCTTTTCATCGCTCCACTAAACTTGAATCACCTCATTCATCGATCGACTGGCATGCCGAGCGCCTCCTTGAGCAGATAGAGGAATTTGTTAACCTCGAGGAACCAACCAAACAGGCAGTTAAGGCAGCAATTGTAACCCAGCAAAGGGAACGTTATTCAGGCTCGTTACGCTTTGATGACAATCTGCGGGCCGCTCTGGGATCACAGGCATCCGACCTCGAGCAGCAGATAACTGCGCAAAACAACCGCCGACAAGAAAAGGAACGAGCGCGCGAAGTCGCTGCACTCTCTCATCAGCTTAAACTCTCCCGCGAGCAGAGCGAACAGGTAGGAGTGGTTTTTGATCGGCTTCAAGCCGCTCTTGCACCCGCTCAGGCCGCCACGGAAAAACTCCTTGACGAAGGCATGCAAAAACATCTCGATCCAGCCATCCAAAAAAGCCAACTCAGAGAGGCGATGGCGATAATCGAGCAATCCCAGCAATCGCTCCGAGCCTCGCGCCAGCAATTTTTAGCGACTGAATTACGCTCAATATTGTCCGCTGAGCAGTATCAGGCCTGGCTTAATGAAGCTTCAGCTGACGAATAAGTCAGCTTTATTAATGACTTATATGACTAGGTTCGCTTTTTTCGCAAAACGTGGCAAGCTACTGGGGATTAAGGAGAAGGTCGGCTGTCGGGGGTGGTTCTATCGGATGGCCGAAACGATCATAATCCTGTCGCTGGCGAGGCAAAAATAAAACAGAGTCCAAAGTCGTGACTCCGAGATGAAATCGAACGCAGCCATATCCACATTAAGCGATAGCGACTTAGACGATGGTCCATCCATTGCTGAGCAAGAAGGCTCGTCTCTCGAATCCCAACAAAAACGGCTTCAAGATCTCCTACCAAAAGGTTATTCGCTAATAAAAGAGCTTGGATCAGGCAGTGTCGGATCGGTTTTTCACTGCTCCAATCCGATCGAAGGCGATGTCGCAGTTAAAGTCCTATTTCCAGAGTCCGCTGCCGATGACAGAACCGTCGAGCGTTTTCGGCGTGAATTTGGCGCCTATCTCGAGATTAATCATCCGAATGTGATTAGAGGAAAGCGGCTCGTAGATGAGCGCGATAGAGGGATTTTAGCGCTAGTAATGGAGCTCATATCTGGATCGGATCTACGAACCCGTCTCGAAAATGGAAAGCCGCTCTCCATTTTCGAGGCTCTCGGTCTCTTGATTCAGCTGTGCAATGGCCTTCAAGCCATTCATGATCACGGCATCATTCATCGTGATCTAAAACCAGAAAACATTCTTATAGACCCATGCGGGAGGCTGAAGATTACCGATTTTGGTATCGCTCTATTACCAGGGACAACTCGGATTACTGAGCACGGTGGGATGGTCGGCACGTTGCAATACGCGAGCCCTGAATACCTGATGAGCTCAACGCTCCACCCTCCAGGCGACATCTATGCTTTAGGGCTTATTGCATATGAAATGGTAACAGGCCGACCTCCCTTAGAGGGTTCTCAGTTTTACGAATCTGTTGCCCGACGAATGAAGATGGATCCTCCTCCACCGAGTGAGCAAAATCCAAATATACCGCCGTGGCTCGACACGTTGATTCTCAAGGCACTAGCTCGAGATCCACAGAATCGCTATCGCACGATTGATGAAGTACTCGACGATCTAATGCGGGGTATATCCGATGCAAACATTCCGATCGCGTTCGGAGACACAAGACAGCGCCAAAAGGAGAATACATCAGCGGAACAGTCGACATTGGTTATTGAAGCCACAGCGACTGGTGTAACAACTCAAGAAACTATTAAGAAAAAATTACCGATCTCAACTCCAAAAACAATATCAGATAGAGCGGCTCCACAAACTGTTGACGAAGAATCCACTCCATCAGATCGATCAGAGTCATCTCATGAAGTGAAATCATTAAAGCAACACAGAGAAGCGGAACATTTAGAACCGAAAAAAAAGGTTATCAAACAAAAACCTCTCGAAAGGCGATTAACACCAGGACGGTCGACAGTAAACGAACGGGCAGAGAGCAAACCAAAAAACAGTCGCTCGCCGCAGTTAGGTGCCCCTTCAGAGCTTCGATCCACGACCCATTCTACGATACGCCCCGCGTTGAGCAATTCTCTGTCTCATGTAGCTCCCCTCGCAGCTATTCGCGCCAACCATTCAAAACGTTCAAGCTCATCGTCATCGGAGGTAATTTCGCGAGCATCAGATCAAACGCCGCTAGCTAAGGGACCACTGCCTAAAAGATCGCTACCTAAAGAATCGTTATCTGAACAGTCACCATCCAGAAAGTCGCTAAAGAGCTCTACGAATGCCCGCTCCACTCGTTTGCAACCTCTTTCCTCAACCTCAGCAGGCGCCTCGCCCGATCTCAGGCTTAACGCAACGCTAAACATACAAAGTCGAACGAACGACACTACAACCGGTTCTAAATCGCGCTCTGTTCGACACGATCATCAGACAAAAACTCCATCAAAAGTTATTGATGTCGCCCGATTTCTAGGAACGACGGCTATCGGAGCAGCTATCGGTGTTGAGCTAATAAAACTGCTAATGAAGTAACTCAGATTTATACAAACCCATGT
>JBIJBT010000042.1:0-23310 GCA_044345055.1 Bdellovibrionota bacterium | reverse complement strand
TTATTTCACGAATTCTTGCGAAAACTTCACAACCACTGACATCAGGAAGAATCATATCAAGAAGCACAAGATCAAACCCCTTCTCATTAGACTGGAAGGCTGCGATAGCCGCACGACCCGATGCCACGGAAACCACCTGATAACCGAGCTGCTGTAAACTCCGAACTACAACATCCCGAATAGACTCCTCATCATCCATAACAAGTATATGCTCAGTGCCTCGTGGCAAAACTTCAGGAGCCCTATCCACATTTGGGCGGCCAGGTTGGTTGGTTACTTCGTAATAACTCCCGGCTATCCCACCACTAGGTGTAAAAGGAAGCGTAATACGCCCAGTTATACCTGCGTCTACAGCCCCATCAACAGAAAAAGTACCCCCTACTTCCTTAATAGCTTTTGAGCACAGTAAAAAAAACGGAACTAGCGATGGCATAGCCTCACAGATTGCATCGGACAAATAGTTACTCTTCGAATCTGTTGAAGCTACTGGGCTAATCACAGTACTGTGATATTCGGTCGTCTCGGCCTGCAAAGGAGATGCGCTGATAACTATCTGGAGATATCTTGGCAGCAAAGTGTGGTCTAGTGCCTCGCCTTCCATCTGCGCAGTCGGAGGCAACTCATCAATTATCACCCCAAGTTGGGATGGACGGGGGACTGCGTGCATGCACTGGATCGCAAACGGTAGGATGACTCGCTCGATCACGGCACCAAGCAAATGTCCATTAAAGGGGCGTGTCGGAATTTGTGAAACTACCGAAACTGAGGGAGGAGCTATTCCCTTTAATAACGTTAGGATTTGTCGAAGAGCGATACCGGCATCATCTATCTCCGCAATCGGATCATCTCTATGCTGACCCACCATATCAAGTGCGCGGGTCATCAAACCAGCCTTACGAGCTCCCAACTCAATCGCTGTCAGCGAATCAAATACAACAGAATTAGTTGGGAGAATCGCCTTAAGATATGCAATATGACCCAACATTCCGGTGAACACATTATTTAGATCGTGAACACACCGTGGGACCAGCGAACCGAGCATTGCCCACGAATCTAGTACTTTGCTCCGATCCTCTACAAAAAAGCGAACCTCATCGAAACCACCAAAATCGGACTGCGCACCAGTCAATCTCGAATCCTCGCAGCAGAGAAAACCTTGAATAGGTCCGTCGAGGCGATGGATTACAAGAGGAATTGATCGCCGAGTCTCATCCAATAATCCAATAATACACCGAATCGGAAAATCGCTTTTTTTCGATCTCAGCACCGCATCGGCAAGCTCTGGAACAAGCACCGATAACCGGAACCCCTCTGCTTGATGACTACCGAGCCAAGCTGAAGCAACAGAAGATGCGAAAACGACTGTCAGAGTGCGATCAGTAAGGCACAGCCATGATGAAACACCCTCAACGCTACCCTGTGTCTCGTAATGCATATAACTCCCCCTATCCACAGTGTCGCCAATTTTTATTTCAAGCGGTCTGTTCAGATGACGCACTCTCTCGACCGCTTACCTTTTTGAGGCTTTATATATCACCTCGAAGGTTTTACAAAGACGACACGACAAAGACTTCGGTAGTGTTTGTTCAACTCTCTTAAGCGATAGAGGCTACCTACCATCCTTTTGCTTTAAACAAAAAATTCGGACACCGTATTTTTTATGCTGGACATTAGAGGTGAGCTCTGCATTAATAAACCTTTGTGAGGTGTTAGAGGCTGTTATTGTTCACAATTTGACGGCTCGTCCCTTTTTTAAGACTTCTTGTCAAAAAATAAAGGTAGAGTCGGGCATGTATGCGAATGATTCAAAATTGGCCCTGCGTTAGCTGTTTATTGCCGCTTCGAAAATGAGAAGGGTTGTTCCTTTATAAAAACCCAGATTTTTCTGAGCAGTGATTAGAAAACGTGCGCTTCAAAGCGGCTGATTCAGGAGATTCCTTGAGTCGTCGTAAGAGTCAAGAGCATCTTATTTGAGATGCAAAAATTAGTTTTCGAGATAAAGGAGTTTCGGGGACAGCAGGAAGTAGGGTTAACAAGAAGTACGGGGGGAAGACGGGATTAATTCTCAGTTCGCAAAAAAGCGCGCTGGGCTATGTTCTGGTCGTTATCTAGGCGAGCGGCTAGAATTGGCGAATTAAGGTGAAACTTAAAGCAGAAAGATTTCACTAGACCTGTCGAACAACCGCAAAGCAGAGCCGCAATCGTACGTAATTAGTTGCGACGACGAAATGCCTGGAACAGTTCGTTGCTTTTGAATGGTGAGAAGTTATGTCGGAGACGCTTCGAGGATTGGTTAAGTGGTTCAATGATGCCAAAGGATTTGGTTTTATTGAGCACAAAAGTGGAAAAGACGTGTTTGTTCATTACTCGGTAATTCAATCCGAGGGGTTCAAAACCTTGAAGGATGGGGAAACAGTCGAGTACGAACTTCAGGAGGGGGACAAAGGGCTTAATGCAGCCCGTGTTTACCGAATGGTTTCCAACGAACAGCGCCCTGCTTCAGAGCTCAAGGTGGAGGTCACAGTTGAGCAACCAAGGGGAACCTATGCTGGCGTAGGACTAGCTCAGTCAATTCGATTGGACAGCCCGATACTCGCCGAACAGGCAGACTCGGGAAGCCTCGATAACTGATCGGATATGAGGGGGGAGCCGGAAAACACCGGTGCTTAAATCCCGTTCGACTACTTCCTTAACCACCCCTCAAAAACCGCAACGGCCCGTTCATCGAGCAATGATTGCCACTCAGTCCTATTGTCCGCAAACGGGCCGAGTGCTGGGTGAGACTGCCCTACCTGTTCGATCGCCCGACGCAGTTCTTCCGGCGGCGCTCCTCGCGAGATTAGGATCGCACTTGTTAGAGCTCGACCGAGATCCCGTGGTCGAAAATATTGATAGGCTAGAAGTATTTTGGCCAAGTACTCATAATCTTCAGCCAAGGGCCGAAAACGCTGGCTAATACGTCTCGCTGCTGTCGCTACAACAGCACTCATAAACGCCGAGTCCTCAGCGATACTAAATCGGCTAGCAGCCTGATGCGGAGCTATTCGCGTTGAAACCATCTCAAATGAAAGGTGGTCAACATCATTAGGATCAACTAAGACCCGTAGATTAGCCCGCCAAGAAATTAGTCGAGAACTTTTTTCTTCTGGGAATTTACTCAGGCATGATCTTATAAGCTCAACCGCTCCAAAACGATTTAGCATATCACCCCACTCTTGGTGATAGCTGTGCACGAGTCCAATAAGGCCACGCTCCGTTAATGTCAGCTCTTCGCGCTGGAGCGCCAATATAAAAAGCTGGCTCATCGCTATTGGCGGGACAGCGCAGAGGCGGTTAACTTCAAGACCTGAGAGCTGTCTAAATTGGATCTCACTTGATAATACTTTTCGCCATAGGGTCATTAGCGGATATGAAGAACCCCCCACCCGTGAAGGGGAGTTTCGACATTCAATCTCAGCCAACACCTCTTTACACCTGCTAAATGGGGCACAAATTGTTTGGTTTTTTTTACGAATATTATCCGCGAACCTTTGAGGAAAGCTCTCAAAGCGCTGAAGCATTCCCTCTATCAGATGTTCTTGCCGATATTCGTGCTGACCTGATGCTTGCTCCGACATCACTTTTTCCCTGAGAGAAGCTGATCTCTTACCGCATCACTGAGCTCCGATTTCACTCTAATTTTAAAATCAACTCGACGGCTCAAGGCTGGATTATCGGTCGAATAATTGGGGTTTTTTTCAACCTCCTCCTTTGTCTTAGGACAACGAATCGGCGTCGAACCTGGTACATCACACATCGGTTCACTCGAACCACGACCACTGACCGAGGTGATATTAAGGAAGCAGGTCTGATACTCAGGTGTTGTGAATGAGAGAGCCTTTAACATAACGTCGAGAGCTCTTTTCTGACTAAGTGCTAAATTATCCTTCTCATCACCTGTCAAATCGGTGTGGCCCTCAATAATCACTGAATTAACGAATTCCTGATTATCCTTGGCACATAAGAGTTCGTTCATCTGTGGGACGAATCGTTCCAGGAAAAGAACCGACTGCGCGTCAACTTCGTGAATGGATGGATTAAATTTCAGCGCTCGCTCTGGAACAACTACGATCAGGGTATAAGGGTCATGATCGTCTTGTATAACTCTGACTCCCTCGAAACGTGGCACTAATTTCTGTTCAAGGGCTGATTTAATTCGATCTCGTGCACCCTCAGTCGTACTTGTTTCGACTCTATCCTGGCTCAGCGCAACGACCAGCATCAGGATAAATATAACCATCAACGAGGTCATTAGATCGGTGAGTGAATTGCTCAGTGAAATCGATTTATGATCGAGCATGACACCTACCTATCAACTATTCGGTTTTGGGCTACTCGAACCGTTTCGATGATCGATAAGAACATCAGAGAGATTTGTTATCGCTGATTCAAAGGTAACAAGGCCGCGCGCGGTTAGCTCGTCGTAGTGTTGTAAGGAACCCTGTAATTGCTCCTGAACCTGAGATTGGAATCGCCATATCTGCTCTTCCAGCTGGGACATAATCTTCGCTATCGACTGATCGAGAGTGCTAAATACCTGTTGATAACGCTCTAGGGCGCCTGCATGTTGTTCAATTAGGTTCCTGTTTTGGGAGGTCAGGCTCTCTTCGCGAACCTGTAATTCTTTGGCTACTTCAACAATACTCGTTACCTTTGTCGCACCATCTGCGACCGCTCGCGCACTCGCGTCAAGCGCATCTTTCAGCCACTCACCCGCTGCCAGAGATTGAGAAAGAGAGGTCAATGCTGGAATTAGTCTCTCAGATGTGCCCTCCAAAGCTCTCTTAATTTCAGCGGACATATCTGCGTCACTTTTTTCTCGGTCGGCGAATGTTTCGAGAGTTGCAACAACCTGAGATACCATCCCTTCAAAATGACTAAGGACCGTTTTCACTGATGAAGTCATCAACTCTCCAGCCTCAGCAACTGAATCCTTCAAAGAAACCTCTGCTGATGCGATTCCCGAGACTGTTTTCTCTAGCTGCTGAACCGCTGCTTCATTCTGACGCGCCATCATCCTATCGAACGCATCAGATGCAGAGACAATCTGCTCTGCTGTATTACCCAATAGCTGGGGTAGCTGCTCTATCGCTCGACCTGTATCCTCAAAAGCCCGATACACGCCGGAGAGCTGTTCGTTAGCACCGGACAAGACCTGATTTCGGACCGCCTCGAGCGCCTCTGAATTGTAACGCCATACCTGATCATCGAGCTTTTCAATAAAGAGTTTTAATGCTCTCTCACTCTCCTCAAAAATCGTCCGCTGCTGAACGATTGCGGATGAGTGATCCTCAAGCACACTCTGAGATCGCGACATTATATTTTCGCCTAGGGTAAAGAGTTGCTGGGCACTCTCAACAACAGCAGATAAAGTTCTTGTGCCCTCGCCCAATGCACCAACACTCAGATCAAGAGCGCTGCCGAGCTTCTCCATGCTCCCAAAACCTGCATCCATTCGAGCAAGTATCTCTGGATTAGCGGTGTGATTCGCGGGAATATCAACCGGATGATTCTCAAATCGCGCTCCAAACCTCTCACTCGCTTCTGAGAACGAACGGGCCGATTCTCCGAAAACTTCCTTCATCTCACTGAGACCAGCGGTACTCTCAGCGATTTTTTCGATCACCTCATTTAACCGACCGAACGTTTCAGATACCACCGATCGTATCTCGGCGAGCTCACCCGTTTTTTCTTCGCGGGGCTCATTGATAATTTTCGAGAGCGTCGTAGTTACTTCGCTTACCGAGGAAGTAACAGAGGCAGTTGTTCGATCGAGCCCCTCAGCGACCGATTGTAATCCACTACTTACAACGTCCTGAACAACGCTTACTATTTTCTGGAATGATACACCAAGCGCCTGTCGTTCCTCTTTAGATTGGGCTACAAACTCCCTAAGAACTCCCACCACCTCCTGAGAATCCTTCGACATCTGCTTCGTCGAACCAGCAACCGCTGAAGCCATCTGCTCTATTGTCTCTGAGACCGAGCCAATAGACTTTCCGACGAAAGACATCTGATCGGTGATACTATTTATCATTCTCTGCTGAGATTCCTCGAGCTGCTCAAATGAAAATCCAACCGCAGGCCCTCCCTCGATTGAACCACCTCGCTTCTTAAGCCCAGATGCAACCGTACACAGCTGATGAAGCAATCCCTCCATCCGCTCAAGAGTCGCCCCCGCTGCATTGTGAACTTCTTGTCGAATGTATTGCGGAATGTGAGCCGAAACGATACGGCTTCGATTCACCGATTCAAGCACAGCCGAGTGAATTTCCCTCACGACTCTGTCAGAGGATTGAAACTCTATTGACTCATCAAGAATACGCCGCACCGAAACTATAGCCGAAAGACTAAAAGCAACGACGATCCTTTCATAAAGGACAAATATCGCACTCGATCCCAATGCACAAACCGAGGCGAGAAATTTTCCGGATAGATTTGATACGAGATGAACAATCCCTACCCGCATTTTTTCAAACTCGAGCAACGACTCCGCAGTCGATGACGAATTACTCGATACTATCGCACCATTGAGGCCGAACAAAATCGCGAGGAATGTCAACAAAAGACCAACGCTGGAGATAAGAGCTGGTACCGTGTCGATGAATCGCATATTCACCCACGATGCAAGAATCTCCTGCGAACTGAAGATCTGACGAACCGGAATTGGTGAAACAAGAATCGTTCCTCCTGTCTCAGGCTCAGCAACAGAGAGCGAGCGCCTCAACTGGCGCCACCGTTCATCGTATACCGGACTTTCGGAAAAAGCGGTGTCCAGCTCCTCAATTGTAGCGGGCGAAACTGGCTGCCCAGCGAGAATATCATTGAGGATGAACCTCAACCGACGAGATTGACGGGTCAAACTAATTGTTCGGGACGTAAGGTACGTTACTGCAAGGATGAAAAATAACCCAAGACCCCAGATTCCGGCCGCAAGGAACGATGGAATCGACAACCCAAACATGACAACTTCAGAAGCAGAGGCCATACAATCTCTTTATCGATGCAATAATTTTTCAACCGTTTTTTGAGCTCGACCACCAAAACGGATGTGACGATATTTGAATTTGTGAAATATCAAATTACTAACAAACCTAATCCCGAATTCACCAAGAAAACCGTCGAGTAACTCGGACGAGCCTTTACTCGTTGCCTAATCCGAACGATCGGATCACGGCGGAATCACCTAAAGAAAAAAAGAGAAAACAGAGGTTTGTTGACAAACAACCCCCAACCTGACAGCTCTTGATCCCTACTGCGGAGACTGAACTAGTAACTCTTTCGGGGCCTTGACCGCACGCCCCGTGGCTGTCAACAACTGGCCACACGCAGCATCTATATCTCGCCCTTTAGACCAACGAACCGTAACCTCCACCCCCTGATCGTGGAGTCGACGCTGCCATAGCGCAACCCACTCCTCAGGAGGCGTTTCAAATCCTAAGCCAGCATTGGAATTGTACGGGATAAGATTTACCTTCGCAGGCACACCCCTTAGAAGTGCAGGCAAGCGTGCCAAATCCTCTCGGGTATCATTTACCCCATGCAACATTACATACTCAATAGTTATTCGGCGTCGCTTGTTTGCCGGATACTCTCTCAACACACCTATTAATTCAGAGAGTGGATATTTTTTATTTACCGGCATTATCTGCGAGCGGATCTCGTCAGTTGTTGCATTGAGCGAAACTGCAATATTCGCCGGAACAGTTGTCCCAAATTCCCGAATTGCAGGAACCAAACCAACGGTAGAAACAGTTATCTTTCTCGGAGCAATTCCAAGTCCATGCATATCGGTGAGCACCCGAACTGCTGTTCGCACGTTCGGCAAATTGTGGAGCGGCTCACCCATTCCCATAAAAACGACATTGGTGAATGTATCACCAAAGGAGCGCGAGTCCTCAACAACCGCCATCACCTGCCGCACTATCTCTGATGCGCTGAGGTGCCGCCTCAAACCCATCGTTGCCGTTCGGCAAAATCGGCATCCCATCGCACAACCAACCTGCGACGACACGCAGAGGGTATTCCGACGAGGTTGCTTAATAAGCACCGTCTCAACCAGGTCTCCTCCCTCGACCTCGATAAGATATTTTCGTGTCCCGTCAGAGCTTACCTGCCGAGAGTGAATTCTTCCACGCGGGAGTACCAGATCCTGACCTAACGCATCTCGAAAACGCTTCGATAAATCGGTCATCTCCGATAGGTCGCTTACGCCTCGCTTATATACCCACTGGAAGAGCTGAGTCGCCCTAAAAACAGGCTCACCATATCGTTTTTGAATCTCTTCACCTAGTGTTTGTCGGCAGAATGCGAATAGGTCCAGAGTGTCCGCGCGTGCCTCGACCACAGTAGAGGAGTCTGAAATTACTTCAGATAAGGGGGCACCATCGAGGGACATGACAACCACACAGCAGAACTAAAGGGAGGGACCGCGAACCGAGGGTATGACCCTTCACGGCCGAACGACTCCGAATCATACCACAAGGGCGCGACATTAACAAACGGCGTTACATTTATCTTGTCGCGCCCTCGCAAGAATTATTACTAAGCCAAACCTGGGAAAAACAGAGCTATTTCACGGGCTGCGCTTGTAGGGCTATCGGACCCATGCACGGCGTTTGCTCCAATCGAGTCACCGAATCGGGCACGAATCGTTCCTGCATCCGCCTTCGCGGGATCAGTTGCGCCCATCAAGGTGCGATTTTTCGCTACAGCATCTTCCCCCTCGAGGACCGATATAAATACTGGGCCGCTGCACATGTAATCAACAAGCTCGCCAAAAAACGAGCGCTCTTTATGCTCGGCATAAAACTGCTCAGCTTCCTCTTTCTTCAAGGTGTGAATTCGACCTGCGATGATCGAGAGACCAGCTTCTTCAAAGGTCGCTAAGATCTGACCTAACACCTTCTTCGCCATTGCGTCAGGCTTTACGATTGAGAATGTTCGCTGCGTTGTTGTCTCTGATGTCATGATATTCCTCGAACTGACGGTACTGTTAACCTAAAGGTACTTTCTCGCACCGCCTTTTAATCTGCGGTGTATGCTCCTTGCGCGAAGCGAAGCAGAGCATACTCTGATTAACTACAGAGTTCAAACTGGTCTTCAGGAGAGTCACCCAATTTTCAGATTTACGAATTGCGATTCACGGTGCTAAGAGAACTATTGCCGCACCCTGTAGTTCGTGGAAGAATCCGGCCAGGGGCGGAGGGAACAATTTTTGGGGGAAGTAAAATGGAAGTGCTCGTTCTTGATCGGTTGCTCGAATCACTAAATGAATTAGAGAGCTCAATAGCTGCAGCTCAACGAGCTGTGCTTAAAGGTGGGGCTCGTCCGGAAATTGAGGCTAGATTGAAGCAATATGAAGCAATGTTGGTGAGACAGCGCCAAATTGCGGTTTCGCTCGATGAGTTGATAAGCCAAAATGAGTGGGAAGCGGTTAATCGTTCAGTGCGATTGATCAACGGCATCTCAAGTATGTTACGCGATGATGCGCGAGAGGTGGTGGCAGCGCTTTCAGGATCAGCAATGCTACGCGATATCGGCTCTGATTTGAGCTGCTGATTTAGCATCTCCTTGCGTGCGCTCCGGAATGACAAACAAATCATCGATGTCCTCACCAAAATTGCTACCCCGTAATAGGTCGCATCGACGAACGATAGCGAATCGCTCAGGTGGTGAAAAAGGAATAGCGCTTCTCCTTGTCATCTTTACGATAACGCTGCTTAGCATTTTATCGATAGCTCTTACTCAATCGACCTACATAGGGTCGCAGCTTCACCGCTCTTTTGTTGACCGATTTCGTGCTGAACTTCTTTTAAGAAGTGCACTCAATGTTGCACTGGAGCTAATAGCTCAGGACTCCGGCACAGTGGATCCACCGAAAGATTCCTGGGGACCCTTTATCCCCGGCCAAACGGTGCCTGCAAGTCTCCTTGGGATCAGCGATCCGCGACTTGAGATAGGGCTTGAGATTATTCCAGAAAATAGTCGGCTTCCACTTTTTCAGGTGAAGCAGAAGCGAGGGGTTGCTCCTAGCCAATGGCCAGATAAGTTAGCTGAACTGTTTAAACTGCTCGATTGCGATGATGATGAGGAGTCAGATCATACTGGATTATTTGGGAATCGTATTTTTACCAGTAACGAGATGGTCGCAAATCTTGTCGATTATCTTGATGAGGATCAAACATCTCTCTCCGACCGAAACTTCAAAGGTATTGAGTCTGAACTTCCTGAGGGTTATTTTCCCGAGAAAGAACCAAAGTCTTTAACGATTCAGGAGCTTGTCGCTATTCCTGGATTTACTCCGAACCGTTTACGTCGTATCGAACCGTATTTAACCCCACTAAACGAAGTATTAACGGTAAATATAAATGTCGCAGCTCCGATAGTTCTTCGTGCTATCGCAAATATTAATGAGCAGGAAGCAGCTACTCTCGCAGAGTTTGCGCGTGGCCCCGATGGACCTTTTAGCGACCAAAATCAAAAAGGCGAAAGCTTACTTTCGCAACTCATTCCAAACTATTCAGATCTCAACGTTGCATTCCTTACTAAAAGGACCACTACTCTCCAAATTATCGCAAAGGTCCAGTTCGGAGATCGCCGATTTTTTGCTCGGTCGAGGGTGAAGCGTGACTCTGGTCAACCACCCACAGTAATATCAACTGAATTTTTTGGTTAAGGAGCCGCGATCCGAAACATCTCTTGGGCGAATGTTATACGCTTTTGAAGAGTGGATAGCTCAGGTAAATGCTCCTCTGTTAATTGAAGTCGAGGCAGCAGACCTGCATTATTTGCTATCTGAATACTGAGTCCTGGGCGAGCATTAAGCTCGAGAAGTAGCGGCCCTCGATCGCGGTCAAGCACGATATCGACGCCGAGGTATCCGAGCTTTGTTATATCGTAGCAACCAGACGCTATTGTGAGCAGCCGCTTCCAATGTGGTATTTCAACTCCCGCGACCGGATTTCCGGTATCGGGATGTTCTATCGTTGCGATATTTTGACAAACCCCTCCGAGCGTTATTCCTGTTCCGATATCAATACCTGCCCCGATAGCCCCTTTATGGAGATTCGCTTTACCATCCGATTGACGGGTAGGTAGCCGAACCATCGCCATAACAGGCACGCCGAGAAATACGATGATCCGAATATCGGGAACTCCAAGATAGCTTACCGGATCAAAGATTGGATCAAATTTTACCCGATACTCCAAAATCACCTTATCGGGCTGTCCGCCGAGGCTGTAGACTCCACCTAAGATCTGCGAGATGTGATCCTCAAGCTCGGCTCGGCGCATGATCGCACCATTTGGTTTGCGGAATCGATCTTTTTGGCGACTTTCAATTATGATAATACCCTCTCCCCCACTTCCGCCTGCGGGTTTTAAAGCAAAATCTTCGTGCGTGCCGAGCAACGTTTCAAGATCTCTTACCTCATGATACGCAGCTATTACTCCATAGAGCTCAGGCACCGCTATATTCGCATCGAGGCACAGCTGTTTTGTAACGAGCTTGTCATCGACAAGAGGGAATGCCTCGCGCGGATTCCATCGTTGAATGTAATTGAGATTGCGCTGATTCATTCCGAGAACACCAGCGCGGTTGATATCGGAGAAAAATTTGGAGATCATCGACCGACATCCCTGAATCGCCTTATTTCAGTGAGCCGATAGCCTGTGTAGCGACCCAACAAGATCATCGCTGCGAGCACAATTAGCAGGGTCTCTGGGAAGAGAAGAAGAAAGTAACCGAGAGAAACCGGAGTGATGACGTAATACACTGCAACAGCTCCGAGGGTGCCGTTGATCCATTGTCGCAGCGCATCTTTTGGGCCGACCTCTTCCCACATCAATGCTGTGCGCTCGATCATCATCGTGATAACGACCATCGGGAAGAGTGCAACCGAGAGCGCGACCTCAAAACCGAGCTCATTCGATATTACGGAAAGCGCCACCATCAGAAGAACAACCACAGTAAGGACACCTCCGACACGGGGGAGGAGGAGAAGCCGTAGCCGTTCAAGTCCGGAGCGCGCGACTAATCCTATTGCAGTCAGAGTGGCAAATATCAAAATACCCATCATCAACGAGGTTCCCCGAAATGCTAAGGCGAGAAGCACCGGCATAAAGGTGCCAGGCAACTTTATGCCGACAACATTTCGAAGCAAAACAATAAGTAAAGCTCCAAAAGGGACAAGAAGGAGAACCCGAAAGATTGATTGAAGTTCAAGGGGGAGTCGAAGGAGAGAGAATCGCACGAGTGGGGATTTCTCGGCTTTGGTGAGTCGAAGTAGCGTATCAACCGCCTGTTCTTCTGTCTGTCGGTAGGAGAGTGAAACCCTTAGAGACCTAACCCCTTCAGCTGAAAAGAGCTGATCGGGACCGTACCACCAGGGGAGAAATACGGTTGTCTTATCGTCATATTCACCGTTCGATTTGACGAGGTGCCACCCATCTTCATCGAGAAGCTGAATACGACTTGAGGGCTCAACTCTGCCCTGCTCACCGACGATACGGATCCCCTGAACGAGACGAGCTTGTACATCTGCGAGTTCAAGTACAGAGATTACTGCGCGCAACCGATCAGAGCGAGTCGCTCGCCGGCGAACCAAGGGACGCGCATTTCCCGATGCCGCTCGCTCATTGATAAGAGCTATCACTGCTTGGACGAGAGTCCGCGTATCAACCGAGCGTTGCCGAGCCTCTGCCAAGAGCGCAAGCGCAACTTCACGCTCTGGCCCCTCAACCGGAAGCACGGGAGCGGAATCCTCTAAATCTCGCGGCTTGACCAAGTTTCCTTCAGGTCTAATAAGCACTAAGGCTCGATAGTAAAGCCCCTGTGTGCCGATCGCACGGCGGGTTGTCCACTCAGCGCTCCGATTTTGACCACGCTCTGCTGTGGTCAAACCATATCCGCGAGATACGAAGCTCTCATCGACGATCAGAAATCGAGATGAGGTGCGAGGCAGAAAGAGCGAGGCTTTTATCGGCTTTCCGGTCCCCTCAAACGAGGCGTGCGCTTCGACTAAAAAGTAACGGGATTCAGTGTCGGGCGTTGTGGGGAATTCAAGGATAGCTATTTTGTAAAAAATAAGGGAAAGAGCTGTAGCGACCAACAACCCTACGACAGCAACTATCGGCACTACCTTTTTATTTGCCATCGGAGTTTGCGATTGTGACTCTATCTTTGGAGCGATTCCTGCGGCTTTATCTCCTGGAGTGCCGGAATCGGAGTTGTTTCAGCACCACTGTTAGGATGCGGAACTTTTCGGGAAGTTGCGCAGTTCGGTGATGATACGTACATCGCAGATGGGTCGACAATCGCATTTCCCGCCAAAAATGACCGGCCAAGCAAAAATTGGTAATCAAACTTCGTTCGGTCATTAATACTTACAAACTCCTCCTGGAACATATCACCCAGACAGAGGCCAAGTTTTATCACAATTCGCCGTTGGGCAGGTCCTGATGGTCTCTTTATTTTTGCAACTCGGACAACTGGTGCAGTAATTTCCCGGACCTCGCCCTGAAAATTGCGGATTTCGAATCGAACCCAGGGAGCGCCGTCTTTTTCAAACTCCTGAAGCTGCCGAGCGTGGATTGATGAGGTATCAGCGCCAGTGTCAAGTTTGGCAAGCATGATTAGGGAAGCTTCACGAATATGGAGACGCTCGACGTAGCCGAAGACTTCTTTGGATTGGCCTTGGGTGGGGGGAAGGAAGAGGGTTAGGGCAAGTAACAGATATGTCGCGCCGATCTCTAAAAAGAGAATGAACCTGGAGCGTGACGGAGAAGGCGACAAAGAGCCTTTAATATTGAGCAAATCACGTCCCTTGCGACAGACATTAACTTGGAGAGATTGAGTTGCGCTATAAAAATCCGTCCTTTTCAGGGTATTTCTTCTCTAAACTCAACTGAAGCTCAGAAAAGAGCTGCCGGAATCGATACTAATTAAACAGCCGTAAAAGCTATTATTTAGAATCCAGGAGACCTAATAAAAATTGCAACAGCCTCTCAAGGACTCATAAAACTTGGCGGCCGGACGACTTTCAACATAACAATGTGAAAAGCTCCGGCCAGTGTTCGGCGCCTATACCCTATAGGTGCCGCTGAACATATGACCATGCCCATGACGTCAACTAAACGGTACTAGTTGGCGGCCGCTGCATTAGTCCCAGAAATTACGTTCGAGAATGCATTTGAAACTGCGACGCTCATCGAGGTTCGAGCCAAAACAGCTATTCCAACAATAATCCCCGCCAGAATCGCGTATTCGACCATACCAGCGCCACGCTCTGCCTTCTTTTCCTCTACCTTCTCAACAGTTTTTTCAATTTCCATGTCGAAATCCTCTTGTTTCAAATTGTTTTTTCTTCGTAAAATCCGCGAATCCGTGATTCTGGGACCACTCATCTGCAGGACTAGAGCCCCCCGAGGCCCCTCTGGTTACATAGCTCCTAAAATTTACTTCGTTTTTTTTCAAAAACTGGTCGCTCCTGAGCCGTCCTAAAAATAAACGTGTTATTTTAATTACCTAAATCCCCAATCACCTTCCGAACTATCACATCGAGCCCCGTCCCCCGCGACGCCTTCACAAACAGCACCTCACAACCGAAGCTACCGATCCCTGCTGCCGCCTCGGCCGCTGTTGAAAACCATGCGACCTTTACTCCGGCACTTTCGGCTTCATCCGCCAATATCCGAGAGCGTTGACCTACCGCTATTATAAACTGTGGCTTTATCGCAGCTGCGGCTTGGCCTAGTGCTTGGTGAGCCTCTTCCGAGATCTCACCCAGCTCCAACATATCGCCTAACACGAGCCCCATCTCCCTTCCCTGTTCTGCGGTCTCCTGAGCAATCGCTAGGAGCGCCCGCATCGACTCGGGGTTTGCGTTATATGAATCATCAACTACCTCCATCCCAGATGGAGTCACGTAACGCCGCAACCGCATATCAGGAGGTGTAAATCGAGATAAACCGCGACGGATAGTGTCCCACGAAAGCTCCGGAACTGCGGTTTTCGCTCCGAGAATACTCGCCGCCACATTCATTCCGTTATGCTTTCCCATAATCGGAACAACAAATGGCTCAAGTACCTCCCCTCCTATTTCAATAGTAACAGCGATCCCCTCAATACCTCGGCCCGAAACCTCAACTACTCGAAGCTCCGCGTCATCCTTCGTCCCAAACGTTATCACCCGCCTATGGGGCACAATCTCTCTGGCCAACTCAACGAGAAGATCGCAATCCCCGTTGATAATTAGCGTCCCATCAGGAGCCAAACCTTCCGCTATCTCAAGCTTTGCCCGAACTATAGCCTCAATACTCCCCAGATTCTCAATATGCGCAGGGGCGATTGCAGTGATAACCGCCACCGTTGGGCGAGCAAGCGCCGTGAGCGCGGATATCTCACCTGCATGATTCATCCCCATCTCAATAACGGCCCATTCCGCTTCTTGGCCTATCGATAGGAGCGATAATGGAACGCCGACATGGTTGTTAAACGACTTCCGAGAATAGTTGCCCTGCGAATGAGCAAGAAGAATAGCGGCGGCAAGCTCCTTTGTCGTTGTTTTTCCAACCGAGCCCGTTATCGCCAACACCGGAATATTCCGCTCACCGCGCCACCATGAAGCAATCTCACCCAACGCCTTTAAGGTGTCCGGCACAACCACAACTCGCTCTTTATCGACCCCCTCGAACGGCTCAGCGGTCTCAACCAACAACAAACTCGCCCCCCGCTCGTACGCCCCATTCACAAAGCTATGCCCGTGCATCTTCTCGCCCGGCAACGCCACAAAGAGCTCGCCTCCTGAAATCTCGCGAGAATCGGTCGCCACACCAGAAGCCGTGATGCGATGCGATGAGGTTTTGGTGGCGCTACCGGTTATGGCGATAAGTTGTTGCTGGGTTAGAGTGCAGGGCATGGGAGTGCAACGGTAATGGTTGATGAAGGAGTTTTAGATAGTCTTCTGGTTTTTTACCTTTAAATTGGATTTGGCGAGCGTAGCGGAATTTTAGTTATGGCGGAAGGCTTGGCTATATTTGGGAGCAAGCAAAGCAGCTGCAAAAAAACCGAATTATTTCGCCCGCTACAGAACTCCCACACCACCTATTCCGCCACCACTTCCGCTCGCGAGAGCGCTTTCTCGCATCGGTACCAACGGCTCGTGGAAATTACTCCAATATCCTCTTCGAGAAAAGAAAGAGCTTTTTTGATACGCGAAAGCGAAATTCCAGTTGGTATGCCGAGCTGCTCGCAGAGGTACACTATCTCTTCGGTTGCGACATTTCCGGTCGCTCCGCAAGCAAAGGGACAACCTCCTATTCCGCCGATCGATGATTCGAATATAGAAACGCCGCTTTCGATACCCGCCATGACGTTCGCCATCCCCAACCCCCGTGTGTCGTGAAGATGGAGAGATACATCAATCCCCACCTCGTTTCGGATACGGTGGACCAAATCCGCGACACGGCGAGGCTCCCCCCACCCCATCGTATCAGCGATACAGATTTCGCGTGGTCTCACCGAAAGACGATTGAGCACATCCTTTATTCGCGACACCACAGCCCCGTTTTCAATTCGCCCCTCGTCATTACACCCAAAACAGGTCGAGACCATAAACCCCTGAAGAGGTATGCCGGTTTCGCTAAATACAGCCTCCCACTCGGGAATAGATTCTAAAATCGAGGCGAATGTCGTGTTGCTATTTTTTTTCAGGAAAGTATCGCTAGCCGCAAATGGCAACCATCCCGGAACAGTAATCGGCCCCGATGCTGCTGCGGCGCGACGAAGGCCATGTTGATTGAGATAGAGAACCGTGTAGGTTACCCCTTCTCGCGGTAAAAGATGTCGACACAGCTCCTCGGCATCTGCCATCTGGGGCACCCGATCGGGTCTAACAAAAGATGCTACCTCAAGGCAGCTCACCCCTGCATCGACCAAAAGCTCTATCAGAAGCTGTTTTTTCTCAGTCGGATAAACCGTGGCAAAACTCTGGAATCCCTCCCGAACGCCGACCTCTCTAATCATTATTGATGACATGGCTTAGTGTGTCTCCGGGATGATACTCGGTGAGGATTAAACTCGTGCGATCTGGTAAACGGGTGCGCACATGATAAGATGAAACGGGGCATTCGCACGAGAGGTAGCACTATAACCGCCCCGAAAGTATACGGGGAAAAGCGCTGTCTCGCTATCATCGTCGATGAAGCAAAAAGGGAGCAGCGGATGATTTAGCCGCCTCCTCACTCCGCACCCGCCCAAAAGATTGTAAACCACTATGACCGATCACACTTCTTCAACTCCAGCAGTAAGCTACGAACTCACCCTAAAGGCGCTCGCCAATGTCCGAGCTAACCTTGAGGAAACTCCCCTCTCTCGCTCGATCGCACTCTCTGCGCTAACCGGACGCGAGATAATGCTGAAGTGGGACAATAAGCTGATTACTGGCTCGTTTAAAGAGCGTGGAGCGGTTAATTTCCTCTGTCATTTACTTGAATCTGGCCCCGTTTCAGCCGTTTGCGCCGCCAGCGCGGGCAATCACGCTCTTGGCTTAAGTTATCACTCAAAGCGGTTTGGTATTCGATGCGTCCTAGTGATGCCCAAATCAGCTCCACTCGTAAAGGTTCAATCGTGCGAGCGGAACGGGGCGGAGATAATTCTCCACGGCGATACTTTTAATGATGCATTTTCCTACGCGCAGGAGTTGTGCGATCGCGAGGGATACACCTTTATTCCCCCTTTTGATCACCCGCTTATCATCGCAGGGCAGGCTTCTCTTGCTCACGAACTCATCGCGCAATCTGCCGATTTTGACTCGATTATCGTTCCGGTAGGAGGTGGTGGTCTCATGGCGGGAGTTATCACGGTGCTCCGCGCGATGCGCCCCGATATCTATATTTTAGGTGTGCAATCGAGCTGGGCGGTAATGCACAGCGCCAGTTCGTGGCACGGACTTCCTCGACTACAACCGATGACTATCGCTGACGGTATAGCCGTAAAACAGATCGGCGCGATAACAGGACCAATTATTCGCAGCTCCGTGGATGCCCTCGTCTCAGTGAATGAGCAGGAAACTGCAACAGCACTCGTACAATTTCTGGAGCGAGAACATGTCGTAGTTGAGGGATGCGCTGCAGTAACGTTGGCCGCGATCAATGCGGGACACCTTCCAGAGCGGTGTAAAAAACCTGTTCTTATAGTTACGGGAAGCAATATAGATGTGAACCTTCTCTCTCGGCTTTTGGGTCGAGAGATGAGTCAGCGAGATCGCCTTGTTCGGCTACGAGCCTCTCTCCCCGATCGTCCCGGAGTCTTACATTTTCTCTCTGGTGTCATCGCAAACGAGGGGGCAAACGTCCTTGAAGTAACCCACGATCGCTCATTTGCGCGAGAGCCAGGAAATGTCGAGATAACCCTTATCATCGAAGTTAGGGATGCAGCGCAAAGAGAGCGGATCGTTTCGCTACTCGAGGAATCAGGAATTCCCATAACACTGCTATAATTCTGACTGCTGTGATCCTAACTGCTGTGATCCGTCAACACCAGTCATTGAAATAACGAGCGTCTAATAGCTGCCCACGATGGAAAACAGTAACATGTATCGTCCTCCCGAGATCGTCGGCATTCTCAACGTCACCCCTGATTCATTCTCAGATGGGGGGCTTTTTGTTGCACGCGAGGAGGCGATCGCTCGGGTGGCAGAGCTTTTTGATGCTGGGGCATCTATTGTTGATGTCGGGGCTGAATCAACAAGACCATCAGCAGAGCTGATCTCTGAAAATGCTGAGTGGGAACGACTTAAGCCAGTACTTACTCCCCTTGTCGAGTTGGCAAGCTCCGTTAACAGAATTATTAGTATCGATACTCGCCATGAATCGACTGCGTTTCGAGCGCTAGATCACGGAGTACGATGGATCAACGCAGTGTCTGGTTCTGCATCACTCGAACTCATTGCAGCAATTGAACGCTGCGACGCTCGGCTTGTTTTAATGCATCACTGCGGACTCCCCGCTGATCCAGAACAACATCTTCCCCTAACGAGCAATCCAGTTACCGAAGTTGCAAAGTGGGCGACAGAGAAGCTAGCCGAGGTAACGGGGTTCGGACTTTCTCGCGAACGACTAATTCTCGACCCTGGCATTGGATTTGGAAAAACAGCGGATCAATCAATCGAGCTTTTGCACGGGATCGAGGAGCTCTCCTTGCTCGGTGCGGATCTGCTGATTGGACATTCGAGAAAGTCATTCATGAAACGATTCACAGATCGCCCCCCTCTCGAGCGCGATCTAGAAACACACTGTGTCTCTTTTTTTCTATGCTCTTTAGGAGTGCGTTACCTCCGCGTCCACGATGTCGTTGGCACCTCGCGAGTACTCCGCACCTATGCTGGCCTTTTTTCTACGCCTAGAACTTAAGATAGGTGATGACTGACGACGTCACCTCCTGCGATCTTCCATATCTCCGTAAATTGTTAATCTCGCAAGCCTTTAATAGCTATTTCCTTAACAGTGGCAAACACCCTCGAATATCGAGTATAATTGAGGGTTGAGTCTTATCTGACTTTCTGTTTTAAACCATATCGTTTACGCTTTCTGAATCACCGCTTTTCACGCAACCTCTCAGCTTTTCTCGTTAATTTCCCATGACTCAAACCTCCCGCCACAAAAGTAAAGGCAGCCTGCTCGGTGGGGTCGGAGGCGGGGTCTCGGATGATCCGAGTCGAGGTCAAATCGCGAATACGATGCTCCCTGTTGAGCGCGACTGCTTTGAGGAGGAGTTTTCGACTCTAATTCACGACCACCTGACGCGACAACGAACAGTCGTCGAAGCTGACGGGCCGACCGAATCAATAGTTTCACCAATCGAGCCAAAACGAGATAGCGCCTCAACAGAACTAGAGCAATTACTCGATTCAGAAACCGCAACTGACAGCGCACCCATCTCAACAAAGCGCGCTCCCGAATTATCGACTACTCACCCCGAGCGAACCGAGAAGCGTACGAGTACAGATCCGCATGAACCAACTCCGCAGCGGGCTCGAGTTACCGAGGCCCCCCGCAGCTCCGCTATTCCTCGGCGACGAACAGAGCTGCGGGTTACTCACGAGAGTGGAGGAGGCAGCTCGTCATCCCCGACTCCCCAAAAACGGGGACGCATCGGTTTTGCCCGTCGTGCTCGCGGAGGAAAATCTAACCCATTTGACTCGCTTGTCGTTGCCGATGAGAGTATTCTTGACTACCTTGTGTCGACCGTAGCCCGGTGGTTAGAGCGGCTTCGTGATAGACTTTTGCGCTCAGTTGCTCCATCGCGCAACCAACAAAAATCCGCCTCTCTCGACGATTCCCCCGAGTCCGGCGAGCTGCGATCGACAAGTGCACGAAAAAAACGGTCTCGTGGACGACTCACTCACAAAAGCCGATAGCAAATTGTTTCTCTGATTTTCCCCCGACATCGCTTTTTTTAGCGTTTGCCCAACACCTATATTGGAACTGCGTTACCTCTTACGGCCGTCACCATGAAAGCCTTTTTTTCGCTCTTAGCATTATCATTTTGTATCGTCATTACGATCGCCTTTGTTCGGGTTGATAAATTAGTGGGTGAACGCCTTGCTGGACGACAAGCTGGCGGCCTCTCGATGATCCTCTCGGGGCCGACCGAAGTTCGCTCCCGCTCAACACCAGCTAAACTGATAAAGAAACGGCTCGAGGCGCGTCTTTATACCCTCGTTACTAAAGAACCGAGTTCACCCGGCGAATTTGCCCTCACAAACAATGCAATCACCGTAAAAACTAGACCCTTTCGGACTGCCTCAGGGGACGAAGTTCCCTCGCGAACCTTTCGAATACAGCAAAATTCAGGAGAAATTACATCTGCTGCTGGTCAACCGATCACCGCTATCACTCTAGAGCCGAAACCTATCGGCCCTCTTGGAAGCACTGAGGTGCGGGCAAGCAGCTTTCGCTCAATCTCTCAGATTCCGCGCTCTCTGCAGGATGCATTCCTAGCTATCGAAGACCGTCGATTCTACAAGCATTGGGGGGTAGACCCGATCGGTATTGCTCGTGCGATGATAAAAAATATGCGCGCCGGTCGACTCGTTGAGGGAGGAAGCACCCTGACGCAACAGCTCGCAAAAAATATCCTCTTTACGCCGAAAAAAACCCTCGGGCGGAAGGTTCGTGAGATGTTTGCTGCGCTCTCTCTTGAGAGAAGGCTCTCTAAAGAGGAGATTCTTGAGCTCTATCTCAATGAAATCTACTTCAGTCAAGAGGGTCAGGTTTCGGTCCATGGGGTGCAGGAGGCAGCCCAAAGTTTTTTTGGAAAAGACGTCACAAAGATATCTCTTGCAGAGAGCGCTCTTCTTGCCGGGCTTGTGCGTGCACCGACCTCCTACTCTCCCCGAAAAAATATCAAGCGAGCAACAAAGCGCAGAGATCTTGTTCTTGCCGAGATGCACGATCAAGGGTTCATCGAGGAAAATGAATTTAAATCGGCGGTCGCGGAAAAGATATCACTCGCTCCCCCACCTTTCCGCAAAAAAGATGCCCCTTTTTTTTCTGCAGCGATTGAAAGACAGATGGCCGACTCTTTCAATGTCGAGGCCGCTGCCGTATCTGGAGTGCAGGTTCACACATGGCTCGATCCAGATATTCAGCAATGCGCAGAGCAGGCGGTCAGCGAGAGCATCGTCGCTATTGAAAAGACATACCCGAGATTACGAAAAAAACACAAAGGGAGAGCTTTTGAACAGAGTCTCGTCGCGGTTGAACCGTTTAGCGGTGCAATTCGCGCCTTTGTTGGTGGTCGAGATTTTTTCAACAATCAATTTGATCACGTGATGATGGCGCGTCGTCAGATCGGTTCGACTATAAAGCCTTTTCTTTATCTGACAGCTCTCGATGGGAGTCTCAACAGCTATCGGGTGGCTACCCCGATTAGCATACTCTCCGACGAACCAACCGGTATTACCCTATTTGATCATTCGCAGTGGAAGCCGAAAAATTACGATAGAACTTTTCGTGGGGATGTAACTCTTAGGTATGCTCTTGAG
Organism: Bdellovibrionota bacterium; assembly: GCA_044345055.1. GTDB lineage: Bacteria > Bdellovibrionota_C > UBA2361 > UBA2361 > OMIW01 > OMIW01. Next base: position 1,222 of record JBIJBT010000042.1, on the reverse strand, counting down.
CGTTCGCTTAATATTCCGGCGGTTTATGTCGCTCAACGCGTAGGTATTCCAGCGCTTGCCAATACACTTAGACAATTCGCGGTTAGTCCCGAAATTCCGGAGTTTCCAGCGCTTGCTCTCGGCGCACTCGACACAACGCTCCTTCAGCTAACATCAGCCTACGGCGCGCTCGCCAATGGAGGTCGTCTAGTTTCTCCTCGACTCTACAACGCAGTAATTGATGCCGATGGGAGTGAGTTAGCCGCAACGGTGCATAACGAGGCCACGGTTGCTCAGGAGGGGCCTGTTTATCTTGTGACCGATATAATGCGTGGTGTTGTTGATCGAGGAACTGCGCAGGTCATCCGCCGTATGGGGTATAAAGGAGTTGCAGCGGGGAAAACTGGAACATCAAACGACACCCGCGATGCTTGGTTTGTCGGATTTACGCCACGTCTTTCGGTCGGTATCTGGACCGGCTTCGACGATAATTCATCGCTCGGACTAACCGGAGGAGCCGCCTCAGCTCCGACCTGGGCCCGTTTCATGAAGTGTATCGAGCCTCTGGTTGAGGAGGAACAGTTTATTCGTCCACCATCGGTCGAAGTTGTTCCACTCGATCGCGAGCTATTTTGTCGGGCATCTCCAGAGCATCCAAAAGAAAGAATTATCACCGAGCTATTCGTCCAGGGCACTGCTCCGGCTGAAGAGTGTTCCGCATCTTCTTCGGAAACTGAAGGGGAATATCCGTCATCAGCAGATGACGCGGAAACAAGCAGCTACCCGAGCGCTGAAGCGATCGGCACAAGCGAGCAGCTCTCGCCCGAAGAGCGCGAAACTCAAAATCGGAACGCGCCGAGGCAAACGTTTACAGCAGAATCACGTGATTTAGAAACACAACCCGACTTAGATATTGCTACCCCCGCAAACCAGCCTCAACCGCGCCGTTCAAGTAACGCAGCAGAGATCAGTAATGATGAATCTGAAGAACTCGACGAAGAAAAATGGTACTCGCGTGGTGCTGAAATAGATCCGGTCCAAAAACAAGAAAGGCGCCCAACGAGAAGCTACAAAACCGATTCAGAAAGGGATTCTCAGGATATCGATTACGCCGATGATTATGCCACCGACTACGAGGACGATGGAATAATCGATTAAGTCGAAACTGAATGGCTCCGAGTCGTATCGTTTAATCGATTAAACGATACGACTCGAACCAATCACCAAACTGAGTCCCTTCACT
>JBIJBT010000116.1:0-7312 GCA_044345055.1 Bdellovibrionota bacterium | reverse complement strand
GACTCAGCGAACTCTTTTCTGTTAGATTTTCACGAGAGAGAAAACAACGAGAGTCGCGGCACTGGTTTCTAGCTTCATACTTTTGGGCGAAGGTTTCTGCCTATCGTGAGTTATGGGGCTTTTGTATTCCAGTTAAATAGGTCGATTCGAAAAAGGGGATAAACGGTGCAAACCTACGTTCTTGCGGATCCCGTCCCTGCAGACAATGAATTTGGGGAATGTGTTGCTGATTCTATTACAGAGGGGACTTCGGTATCCGATAGCCGTGCGCAGAGTAATCACCGCTGGGGCGGAATCGAGCGGATCGAGCTCAGTCGGGTGTTCAGGACTAGTCCGCGCTACGCCCTGCGCAAGTCGTGGCTGAGTGGAGGGCTGTTTGTCGCAGTATTAGCGATATATCTCATAAGTGAAGTGGGAATTCTCTCCGATATCGGTGGATATCAGGGAAGTATGGTTCATCATGCTGAGAAAGCGCTCGTGGGGGTCCACCTGTTGTTTCTGATCGGGGAGGTTTGTTTTTGGGAATTGTATCGCAGACGGGTTCAGTTTTTTATTCGAGATGGCCGATTTCATGTTCGTCGGGGAGTATTTCGTCGGCTCGAATCATCCGCTCCGCTCGTTGGCGTTACCGAATTTTTTATCGCGCAAAGCTCAAGTGATGCATTGCTAGGCCTGTATTCCCTTCACATCATGACCCCGTTGGGGCCTGCAAATGGGGTCCCGCGGTTTACGCGGATCGATGGGTTATCGCGAAGGAGCGCAGAGGGGTTACTGGAGTGGCTCGCCCGATATGTGCGCGACAGCGAAGAGGGGGAGGATTAGTAGACAGATTCATCTGAGCTGATTAGGGTTTTTGCTCGGAAATTAAAATAATATGAGAATATTTTATTTTATGAAGCTACTCCTCTGGCCCTTGTGATCGTTCAAATTCATACCACTCCCTACCCCATCATCTGCCGCAACATCTCTTCATCAATAATCTCGACTCCCAAATCTTGAGCTTTCTTAATTTTCGATCCCGGATCAGTTCCGGCTAAGACGTATGATGTTCGTTTGCTTACTGAGGATGAAACGGTGCCGCCGTTGTTTCGGATGAATTGTTCAGCTTCGGAGCGGGATAGAGATGGAAGGGTGCCGGTGATTACGAAGGTGAGGCCTGCGAGAGGACCGTGGGTGGTGGTTTGTGGTGGAGAGCTTGGCACGATCCGGAGGCCGAGGGAGATGAGCCGATCAATTAGCTCTCTTTCAGCTGGATCTGCGAGATACTCGGCGATGGTGATAGCGGTTTCTTCACCAATATCCGGAATTGCGACTAATTCATCGACTGTCAGAGAGAGAAATTTACTCAACTCTCCACAGTGGTCTGCGAGTGATTGAGCGGTACGCTCTCCAACATGACGAATGCCGAGCGCAAAGATAAATCGAGCAAGAGGAATATCTTTACTTTTTTCGATCGCTGCGATCAGATTGCGGCTCGATAACGCTCCCATTCTTGGAAGAGACTCAAGCCGATCTGCGGTTAGTTGGTAGAGCGAGCTAATATCGGTGACAAGGCCGTGCTCCATCAGAAGCGCTACCATCTTTTCGCCAACTCCCTCTATGTCGGCTGCTTCTCGCTTTGCGTAATGGATAATCCGTGCTGCCGATTGGGCCGCGCAGCTGCGATTTACGCACCGAATCGCAGCGTAATCTTTATCTCGTACTACCAGAGAATCGCACACCGGGCACCGCTCGGGAAATGAGAATGGCCGCTCGCTACCGGTTCTTGCTGCAACAACAGGGGCTACTACTGCGGGAATCACATCTCCCTGTCGACGAATAACGACTGTGTCTCCGATGAGGAGCCCCTTTCGCTTAATTTCATCGAGATTGTGCAAGGTCGCACGGGAAACGGTTACCCCACCGACCCTAACAGGATCAAGAATTGCGACAGGAGTCAGCACTCCAGTCCTACCGACCTGCACTGCTATATCTCGCAAAATAGTGTGCTCCTCAATCGGTGGGAACTTACATGCAACTGCCCACCGCGGTGAGCGCTGCCTAGTACCGAGAGCTCCCTGAAGCGTGGGCGAATCAACTTTAATGACGAGTCCATCGATATCAAATGGAAATGTCATGCGGAGCGATTCTGCCTCTTGATACGCCGCTATAACGCCATCGATCGAGAGTCCCGTCCTAAGAAACGGCGATATCGGAAACCCCCACCGCTGCGCCTGCAACAGAGTTTCGTAATGTCCGTTAGACCCAACGCCAATTACTCCATAAGCAAAAAAGGCGAGCTTTCGCTCGGCTGTTATCGCAGGATTGAGCTGTCTTAAACTACCCGATGCTGCATTGCGTGGATTTGCAAAAGGGGACTCTCCCCCGGCCAACCGCTCCTCGTTGAGCCGCTCGAATGCATCGCGCGGGAACACTATCTCTCCCCTCACCTCAATCGGTCCTGATTGCTCACCACGCAATCGCAGAGGGATACTCCGTACTGTCTTTATTTGAGCTAGAACATTTTCCCCCGATTCACCATCACCTCTTGTAAGAGCCTGAACAAGAAGCCCATCCTCATAATGAAGACTTAGCGCAACTCCATCGAATTTAAGCTCAGCAGTATAGGTCACTGAACTCGCTTTTTCCGGATCCGATCGCTCGATGAATCGAACAACCTGTTCATGAAACTCTCGGATTTCTGATGAATCCATCGCGTTGTTAAGGGATAACATCGGCTCGCGATGGCGCACCGTCTCGAATGCTACAATCGGAGCGGCACCAACTCGCTGCGTTGGAGAATCAGGTACAATAAATTCGGGGTGTTGCGCCTCGAGTGACTCGAGCTCCCGATAAAGCCGATCGTATGCAGCATCGCTTATCGTTGGCTGAGCAAGAACGTAATAGCGATATGCATGCTCATTTAGCTCCTGGACAAGCGCCCCGATACGTCCGCGCGGATCATCGCTGCTGATGCTCATCTAGTTCTCCATTCTGTGTCTCACGCTCCTCAAAGATCTGGTCAACCACCGAGTAAAATCGCTTCAAAACGACCGGCCAAGAATACTCCTGAGCAACGTACTGCTTTCCTGCGCGACCCATTACCTCACGAAGCGGCGCATCGGAGATTATACGATTCATTACCCCAATAAAGTCATCAAGATCGGAGAAAAAGAGCCCTCCACCAGAGTGCTCAACGTGTTCCTTTGTTACGGAACAAAGTCCATGCACAACCACTGGAACCCCAAGTCGCCACGCCTCCATCAAAACTATGGAAAATGATTCGTTCGTTGAGGGTTGCACGAGCACAAGCGCATTCTTAATAATCCGCAATTTATCGTGCTCTGAAACATGTGCAAGATCGATTATATCATCTCGCTCCGCTGCTTGAGGTCGATGAAGATCTGTAAAAGATCCGCCGCCACAAATAACAAGTTTGACCGGTGCTGCCTCTGAAGAGTTATCCTTCCATGCACAGAAATAATCAATCAAGACATGTGCGTTTTTTCCGGTTTCTTTTCGCCCAAGATATAAAATATACCGCTCGTCAGGCGCAAAGAATGGTTGAAGTTTATTTTCAACATCCTCTGGAATCTGATCAAAACCCATCCCTACAATCCCGCCAGCCAAACTCCCATGCAATCGCTCAGCGAGAACACGCTCAGCGGGAGCATTGAAAATTATTCCCCGCACTGTGCGAAGCATCGCTCGCATGACCGGAAGATAGGCCGCTGCTTCATCGTGAAGACACGGAATAAGGATTGACCGCTCTTGATAAATCTGTGAACCCCAAAAGGTTGTACCAAAAAGATACGGTGCAAAAAAAAGAGCATCGAATGAGAGGCCGTAGGACGCAATGTGGGCAAAAAGATCTCGGCTAATAACGCTGTGAAGCAACCAGTCGAGCTGCTCATCAATGTTAAGCTCTTCCCCTTGAGAGAGTCGAATTTGAAGCGGAATCCACCGATCGAGATTGCGGTCATCTACAGGAAATCGAATCCCAGATAGCCCATCCTCGTTGAATGGCCCTGCAGGTAGCTCATTTGCCCAGCTGCGATTATCAGCCGCACACGTTGTGAGAATCGTAACCGCGCAACCATCCGCCACAAGTGCACGACCGAGAGCTGCACAGAGCGATTCAGCACCTCCCATTGAGGAGACATAACGAGGAATTACAAAGGCGTAAGATCTTTGCATATAGAGCAATGTCACTAGGGAATATGAAAAAAGGCCCCTGAAACCCTCCTAACATGCCGAACGCATTTAGTGGGACTCAGAGACCTGATGATCGGAGCAAACGCTCACACCGTAGACAAGATACTCTCTACGAGCTCCGCCCTTTATAGTCTAGTCTATTCTAGTCTAGCCTAGTCTATCTGCTTTCGCAGAAAGGTCGGAATTTCGTATTTATCTTCATCCTCACCCGATGACATCACCGAGAGTTTTTTGAGCTTAATAACATCACCCGATGCGCTTTCTCTGGCTCGGCGAGCGAATGCTGGTGTATCGAGCCTGTCGTGCCCGATCACATCGCGGCCTGCTGAAACATTTGGCGCAGTCGTTGCTCCCTCTTCTTTCTTATCTCCGAATCCGGTCGCTATGACCGTGACACGAACTCGATCCTCAACCGATGGATCGATGACCATACCCCAGATGATGTTTGCCTCTTCGTGTGCCTCAGAGTGAATGAGCTCCGCAGCTTCATTGACCTCTTGGAGCGTAACATCTGGCGAAGCCGTAACGTTGATAAGAACGCCTCGCGCACCCTTAATTGATAGATCTTCAAGAAGAGGGCTCGAAATCGCCCGCTCAGCGGCTTCAAGGGCTCGGTTATCCCCACGCGACTCACCTGTACCCATCATCGCCATACCCATTTCGGACATGACCGCTCGAACGTCAGCAAAGTCAACGTTCACCAATCCCTCATATATAATGAGATCGCTTATCCCTTTGACCGCCTGGAAGAGGATATCGTCAGCGCGACGGAAGGTTTCAATCAGCGAGGTGTTACGACCCGCAATACTGAGAAGTCGTTGATTAGGAATAGTGATAAGGGTATCGACCTGTTTCCGCAATTCGGCAATACCGCGCTCTGCATTCTTCATTCGGCGCCGGCCCTCAAACATGAACGGCTTTGTTACAACGCCAACGGTTAAGCAGCCAAGCTCACGAGCAACCTCTGCGACAACGGTCGAGCCAAGTGTTCCTGTTCCACCGCCCATCCCGGCGGTAATGAACACCATATCGGCACCTTCAAGGGAAGCTCGGATATGATCACGGCTCTCTTTTGCAGCAGCATAGCCCACATCAGGATCTGCACCCGCTCCCAACCCTTTCGTTATCTCTTCGCCCAGTCTGATACGGTGCACCGCTTCCGCCGAGCTCAACGCCTGCGCATCGGTATTTGCCGCAAAAAATTGAACCCCCTCGAGTCCACTCCGAATCATATTATTGACTGCATTCACACCGGCACCACCGATGCCGAATACTTTGATAACCGCTCCGCTCTCAAAAGTTCTGCCGTGATCCATTGACCTCAATCTCCTGTCTTGATTCGTGTGCGAAATGTACCCTTGCCCTGAGTCATTGGGACGAACTAACCCAGCGCATCTCCCCTCTTAAATTTTATTAGTGCGAAGCAGCGCCTCTACCGGAGCCCACTCTACACCGCAAACCTATCACCCGTCTACCATAACAACAGCAGATCAATTCAGTTATTATTTTTTTAGTTCGGCCAGCCTTAATCCGAAGATACTCGACATTTGCCCCCCCACCTCTAAACCAACTGATCGCTGCCGTCACACCAACGGTGATGTCCTAAAACATCTCCGCCAACCAATTACCCACCCGTTGTATCACACCCGTTGATCCAACGGGACCACCATACCACCTGCCTCCCCCTGAGACCTCCAGAGCATGCTGAACTAGCCCTAACGCCGCAGCTCCTTGCGGTGAAATTAATCCCTCTGAAGAGCCAAGGACTTCTCGCGGAACTCCGATTCGAACGGGGATTCCAAAGAGCCGCTCTGCAAACCGATCGATTCCCGACAACAGTGCTCCTCCACCCGTAAGGACTAACCCTCCTGGCATTAGATCCTCAACATTCGCCTTCACCAACTCACGATGAATCAAAGTCAGAATCTCGTGAATTCTTGCCTCGATGATATCGACCAATGCGGTTCGAGGGACTGCATTATGTGGACGACTTCCGGTTGGGATCACATCGATCATCTCATCGCGCTCAACAGAAGAACGATCAGCTGAACCGGAGCTAATTTTCAATGTTTCAGCAGCCGCCAATGGAGTGCGAAGACCCGCCGAGATATCGTTGGTAATGTGATTTCCACCTACAGGGAGTACTGATGTGTGACGAACCCCACCTCCACGGAATACGGCAACGGTGGTTGTTCCTCCACCGAGATCGATCAATCCAGTTCCCAACTCTCGCTCTTCGCTGCTAAGCACCGAACGGCCTGCTGCAAGAGAGCTCAGCACCATATCGGATACCGTTAGGCCACACCGATTTACGCAATTTACAACATTTTGAGCACTCGCAGAGGCTCCACTGACGATGTGAACACGAGCCTCTAGCCGCACCCCGGAGATTCCTCTAGGCTCGCGAATACCATCCTGATCATCAACGATATATTCCTGGGGCAATACGTGAAATATCTCTCTATCGCGAGGAATCGCAACCGCCTTTGCTGCCTCAAGCACACGATCGACATCAAGTTGGCGAACTTCTTTGCCCTTAACCGCTACGATGCCGTTACTATTAAACCCCTTGATATGAGCGCCGCTTATCGACGCGCATACGGACCGAACCCTAGTCCCCGAGCTTGCCTCAACCTGCTGAATCGCCTGAGCTATATCAGCAACCGCGCTTTCAACGTTGATTATAGTGCCTTTCCGCAATCCACGAGAGGGAACTCGAGCCGAGCCGAGTACTGAAACTCGCCCTTCTTTGGTTAGCTCTGCGACTACCGCAGTTATCTGCGATGTTCCTATGTCGAGTCCTGCGGCTGAAAAAGATTTGGTGCCCATCGACACTTGAGAAAAAATAATAAGTGAAAAAACGGTATACGCAGCGACTCTTTTTGCAGCGCATACTTTAATAGTGCATCTTTTGAAAGCGCACAGCAGTCAAAATTAGCTACACAAGAAGGAAGAAGATTTCTAACAGATAAAATCAACAAAGACAGACCCAATCCGCTCCATGACATCTCTTAGGGGCATCGTTCTACCTCATTCCGAGCGACTTGGCTATGGGCTTAAAGAAAAATATCACCTGTAAATATTCGATCTGCACGTGGTCGACTCGTTACTGAAAAAA
>JBIJBT010000060.1:0-17692 GCA_044345055.1 Bdellovibrionota bacterium | reverse complement strand
CCAACCGAACTTCAACTCAAGGCTTTTCAGCTATTGAATGTCACTTTGTAGACAGTAGAACGCTACTTGGATATGGATTTAGTGTCGGATTTTAGGGGGTTATGTTGGTTGGGGCGGGGAACTTCGGCTTAGAGGCTGCAAAATCAGGGGGTTCGCACCCTCTAAGCCCAATCTTTAAGATTGATCCACACCATCAAAAGCAATCGTATCAATTAACCTGACGCCTCCAACCCACGCAGCAACACAAACGCGGGCTCCATGATGAATTTGGGCGATAGGTTTTAATGTTATTTCATCAACTAGCTCAACGTATTCAATTTTTACCCCTTCCTCCTCCGAGAGGTTGGCGATGATATATTCGCGCAAGACCGATCCTTGAGTTTCGCCCGCAAAAAAGAGCGAATTTGCCCCTCTCAAGGCTCGAGAGATCGCTTTAGCCGAGACTCGATCCGCCGCAGATAGCCGAACATTTCTCGAACTCATCGCTAATCCATCATCCTCTCGAATGAGTGCTCCTCGTATAATTGAGATCGGTTTCAATAAACCCTTAGTCATCTCCTCAATAACTCGCAGCTGCTGAAAGTCCTTCTCTCCAAAAATCGCCACATCAGGCTCAATAAGGTTGAAGAGCTTCGCTACAATAGTAGTGACCCCCCTAAAATGGCCCGGCCGGAAAACTCCCTCCATTGAATCGACAAGACCCTCAACAGTGACCCAAACCGAGATCCCTGGTGGATAAAGCTCATCAACACTCGGCAAAAAAACGGCATCAACTCCATTCGCTTCAAGGAGCGATATATCTCGCCCTTCATCTCGGGGATATTTCTCAAGGTCCTCTTGTTGATTAAACTGGGTGGGATTGACAAAAATCGTCACCACAACGGCATCGCAGGACGCCCGAATCGCCCGCACCAGCGATATATGCCCTTCATGCAGATAACCCATAGTCGGGACGACTCCAACCTTGCCCCGCTGCCCTCTCCTCCAATGCCTAAACTCCTCGATTGTGCGAATTACCTTCATAAACTGCCACCTCCATAGTTACCGGCAGAAACTGCGACATGTGCGATTGCCTTGTCAAGTCCTCGCCTCTTACTAAAACACCCCTTGAGTAATGCGTCTATCATCATTCTGGTGTACCCTTTACGGCGTTCAAGATCATCCGATTGCTCCGGGCAGCGATCGCGTGTGCGCTTTTAAAACCATCAACTCCAAAACCCGAGTCCAAAATAACCTAGGGTCGCTGCGAGCCCCACAAAGAGGAGAGTATGAACAGCCGTCAGACAAAGTATATCTTCTTAACAGGAGGGGTTGTCTCCTCTCTCGGCAAAGGACTTTCTGCAGCTGCAATCGGTGCCCTATTACAGGCTCGCGGCCTCAAGGTAACCCTCTTAAAATTAGACCCATACATAAATGTGGACCCAGGGACAATGAGCCCCACCCAACATGGGGAGGTGTTTGTTACTGATGATGGCGCAGAGACCGATCTCGATCTCGGTCATTACGAGCGGTTTATTGGTAGGCCGATGAGTCGGCGAAACAACTTCACCTCTGGTCAGGTATACGAAACCGTTATTGCGAACGAGCGCCGAGGTGATTATTTGGGTGGTACGGTTCAGGTAATTCCACACATCACAGATGAGATTAAGCGGCGTATTTTGTTAGCCTCAGATGGATTTGACGTATGCCTTGTTGAAGTCGGGGGGATCGTTGGAGATATCGAGAGTCTACCGTTCATTGAGGCGATTCGTCAGCTCCGAGCCGATGTTGGCCATTCTCATGTATTGTACATTCACCTAACCCTTGTTCCTTACATTGCGGCCGCTGATGAGTTCAAAACAAAACCGACTCAACACTCCGTCAAGGAGTTAACCGGTTTCGGGATCGTGCCATCTATCATCATTTGCCGCTCGGAAAATCTCCTTGATCCAAAGCTAAAGAAAAAAATAAGCCTATTCTGTGATGTTCGTGAAGAATGCGTAATCAACGCATACGACGTTCGTTCTATTTACGAACTTCCCCTTCTCCTTCATCGCGAAGGTCTGGATGATCGTATCTGCCAACTTCTCAATATCTGGACGGGCGCGCCGAATTTATCGGATTGGGAGCATATCGTTGATGTAACCACTGCGCCAAAGAGAGGAAATATAACGATAGCGATGGTGGGTAAATATGTCGATCTAAAAGAGAGCTACAAAAGCCTCTCTGAAGCGATTAATCACGGTGGGATTGCGAACAATTGTCGCGTGAATCTCGCATATGTCGATAGCGAGGCGATCGAACGTGAGGGAATTGAACAGGTCCTATTAAAATCTTGTGGTATCGCTCGTCCCGACGGAATTCTTATCCCCGGCGGATTTGGTGTACGCGGAACGGAGGGAAAAATTGAGGCGGTGCGCTATGCGCGCGAAAACAAGATTCCCTTCTTCGGTATCTGTCTCGGGCTTCAGATGGCAACAATCGAGTTTGCCCGATCTCAAGCTGGTATCACCGATGCCACAAGCCGAGAGTTTTCCGAAACTGGGAGTTTCGTAATTGATATGATGGAGGAGCAAAAGCAGGCTCATAATATCGGCGGAACTATGCGGCTTGGCTCTTATCCCTGTCTGTTACAGAAGGGAACGCTCGCGCAGAAGATATACGGATCAAATACTATTGATGAACGTCATCGACACCGCTACGAGGTCAACAATCAGTTCCGCGAAAAGCTCATCTCAGCGGGGCTAACCTTTTCGGGACTATCACCCGATGGATTTTTAGCGGAGATTATCGAGATTGCTGGACATCCGTGGTTTCTCGCGGTCCAGTATCATCCAGAGTTTAAATCAAATCCACGTTCTCCTCACCCTCTTTTTGCATCGTTCATCGGAGCAGCGTTAAAGGAGGCTGAATCTAGAACTCGTCCCTCTGCATAATTTTCCGAGAGAGGTAGAACATGTCTCAGTTTATCAGTGAAGAACGGTTATTGCTCATAGCAGGACCGTGTCAGATAGAGTCCCGCGATCTTGCGCTTAAAACTGCCGAATTTCTGAAGAACCTTGAGGATAAATATCCAATCAAGGTCGTGTATAAATCATCCTTCGACAAAGCAAACAGAACGAGCGCTTCCGGTATTCGAGGTGTAGGTCGAGATGCTGGGCTTGCGATCCTATCTGAGGTGAAACAAGAGATGGGGCTACCTGTCTTGACTGATATTCACTCAGTGGAAGATGTCATTGCCTGTTCAAATGTAATTGATATCGTCCAAATTCCTGCTTTTTTGTGTCGACAAACCGACATTCTCGTTGCCGCTGGTGCTCATGCAAAGTGTGTGAACATCAAAAAGGGGCAGTTTTTGCACCCAGCAGATATGGAGTACGTAGCTGAAAAGGTACGCTCTGGAGGTAATGCTGAGATATTTCTTTGCGAACGAGGGAGCTGTTTTGGATATCGAGATCTCGTCGTTGACATGAGGGGTCTTGTAATCATGAGAAATCTCCGATTTCCTGTAATTTTTGATGCTACACACAGCGTACAATCAATGGGTGGAGCTGGTGGCAGCTCGGGAGGAAGTCGAGAATTCATTCATCCCCTCGTAAGGGCGGCTGTTGCTGTTGGTGTCGATGGGATCTTTTTGGAGTGTCATCCTGAACCACTTAAAGCTCCCTCTGACGGAGCCTCGATGGTGCCACTTACCCAAATGGAACCTATTATTCGCTCAGCGACCCGTCTGTTCGAGCTAGAGCGCTCCCTATCTGTTTGAGCGCGAGTCGGTGCGATAGTAGAGAAGATTATTGTGATTAAACTTTCTCGGCGTACAAGTTTTTTTCTCGCGGGCGGACTGCTTGTTGGTTTTTTTGCGCTCGCCCTCTACATGAGTTCAGACCATCGGTTAGGCTCAGATAGTGGCAAGCCAACTCTCACCACTCCGGAGCAGGAGCTCGAACAAAGTCCATCTGGCTCTGTTGTTTTAACAAATTTTCATCGAAGCCAGACTGGGCCGAATGGCGAAAAAGAATGGGAGATAACGGCCGATAAGGGTGAATATACTCCTGGGTCTAATCTCATATCGATTAGTAACGGACTCCTCACGTTATTCCGTCAAGAGGGTTCTACAATTCGGATTATAGCTCCTTTTGCCACCATCGAATTAGTTGATAGCACAATGAAGGTGGTCACCTGCTCGGGTGGTGTCACAATTGAGTATGATGAAGATATGAAGCTGATTACGGACTCTATGACGTACTGGAAGGAGACCGGTCAGATTGAAGCACCAAAACGGGTCACAGTTAAAAGTAAATCCGGTGAAACTTCGGGAGATTCAATGAAGGGGGACGCCATAAGCCGTCGATTTGAGCTATTGGGCAAAGTCACATCGGTTTTTAAACCAAATGAAACTCGATAGAAGACCGTGCATATCTGTTAAATTCGGGCGAATTGGACCAAAAATGGCGCAAAAAACAACTACACCATCCATTATGTAGCCTATGCTACTTAATAGACAGTAAACCGCAGTCAAAGGATAAAAAAACCATGAAAAAGTCGGCAGCTGTGGCATTTAGAATGATTAAAATTTATAAAACTCCGATCATTGGTGCAGCTCTCTTGATATTGCTTGCGTCGGTACCCTCAGAGGCAAAACCCGGACCGACTCCTCGCCCGACGGCTTCAAAAGCGGCGAACAAATCGGGAGCTCAGGCTGTTAAAGAGCAGAATACCACTAGCTCCTCGATTATAAATCTTGGTTCATCCCAAAAGAGAGATGAACCAGTTTATGTAAGCTCTGATAAATTAGATATCGACACTCAGAAACGTGAGTTCATATATTCCGGAAACGTAAAAGTAGTGCAGGGCGATGTTACTATCAATGCTCAGGAGATGGTCGGCAACTACGGCGCAGATGACAAGATAGAGCGGATTGTTGCAAAAAAAAATGTCACTATTGTTAAAGCTCCTGACATGCGGGCAACGAGTCAAGCCGCCGTTTATCAAGCCAAGACCGGGATTGTGACTCTCACCGAAAATCCGCATCTCTTTCAGGGAGGAAACGATCTCGCCGCCGATAAAATAACTATCGACCTTAATACGAACAAAAGTTCAGCCGAGGGACAGGTTCGGATGAAAGTTATAAAAGGGTCCGATAAGGTGGGTGGATGATTAAGAGAAAGAATTCAATGGGCCCCTTCCACCGAAAAAAGGTGGGACGAAAAGAAGCAGTTAGTAAAACGAAAGAATTGGTCCATTCGTGTGGGTCGAAACATTTCTGGCTAGTAACGATCCCTCTTGGACTTGGCCCATTCGTGATGGATGAGCTTAGAAAACGGAACTGTCGTCTGCTGAATAATTCCTTAGAAGCTGAGGAGATAAGCTTTACTATAGCTCCGCAAAGCCATCGCGAACTCCTCTCAATTCGAACCGCTACCTCGCTGTTTCGATGCATCCATCTTCCAATCGACCGCCCGCGGGGAATCACTTCTTACGAATATCGGGACCAGCTAAAACTTTTGTTCGAGGATCTGTTTTCACTCACTCCCGTAAAGCTCTTTCACGCTCTAAGACTTGAAGGTGCTGGAAATGATTCACCAACATTTCGACGACTCGGTGAATTCTTTTCTCAAATGACCGGAATTGACTACTCGCCGGATAAGACCGAAGCTGATTTAGTTATTCGTATTCGACCATCCCCTCACGGTAGAGGTTGGGAGATTCTCGTTAGAGCGACCCCGCGACCGCTCAGTACAAGATCATGGCGAGTTGTAAATTTCCGTGGCGCTGTCAGTGCACCTATTGCAGCAGCGATGCTCGAGGTCGCGCAACCGAAGCAGAACGAAACAGTGCTCAATATTCCGTGTGGAAGTGGAACTATACTTGCTGAGCTTTGCGAAAAAAAAACGTTTCAACAGGCAATCGGAGTAGACCTCAGTGATGAGGCGCTGCGAGCTGCCGTGGCGAACCTACAACGATGGCGGTCTGCGAAAAATCTTAAGCTGGCCAAGGGTGACCTTTCGGCTCTTCCGATACCCGACAGCTGTGCATCGGTTATTCTCAGCGATCCTCCCTGGGGGGAGGGATTAGGGAGTCGAGAGCAAGCCCGCCGTATGTACCCCATGATGCTCAAAGAGATGCACCGCGTTCTCACTGAAAGAGGAAGACTCGTAATACTTTCTCAGGATGAGAGAGCCCTGCACGAGATCGCAAGCTCGCTTTTTGAGCGAGAGCGATCGGTGAGGGTGTATCAGGGGGGCTTTCGTCCACAGATTATCCTTTATAGAAAACGAGCCTCGTCACAGGTTCAAACGGCGGCTTGAGTTAAAGAAACGTTGCAAGATACCATCAACTAGCCTAACGCGAAGTTTTCCATGCACACACTATCTGCAAACAATCTCGTTAAGTGTTACAAAGATAGGCCTGTCGTCAATGGCGTATCGATCTCGGTTCATGCAGGAGAGGTAGTAGGGCTTCTCGGGCCGAACGGCGCAGGAAAGACGACAACGTTCTACCTGTGTGTCGGGCTCACCACCCCTTCCTCTGGCTCCATTTTTCTCGACGATCGCGAAATAACCGGAGCTCCAATGTTTCAGCGAGCCCGATTAGGTATCGGCTATCTTCCTCAAGAGGCCTCTGTATTTCGAAAACTATCGGTCCGGGACAATATACTTGCGATACTTGAAACGATGCCTTTTCCCTCAGAGGGTGCTCGTAGGGACCGGCTCGAAGAGCTTCTATTGGAGCTTGGTGTCAAGCGAATTGAAAACAACATGGCCTCTTCCCTTTCGGGCGGAGAGCGTCGTAGGGTTGAAATAGCGAGAGCTCTCGCTTCAAATCCACTCTTTATTCTTCTCGACGAACCGTTCGCGGGGATCGACCCTATCGCAGTTCAGGACATTCAAGAGATCATCAGAAATCTTCAGGCAAAACAGATCGGCATACTTATTACCGATCACAATGTTAGAGAAACTCTCGGCATCTGCACCCGAGCCTACATCCTCGTTGATGGCAAAGTTCTCGAAGAGGGCCCACCCGAATACATAGCCCAAAGTGAAAAAGCCCGTCGGTACTATCTGGGGACTGACTTTTCACTCTAGTAATCGGCCCTTTATATTTTGATATTGTTCGCAAACAGCTACCTTTAACGAAACGATAATCGACCACACGCATCACACTACTGTACCAAACCGATGGCCTTTATTACGGTCAGTCGGGTTATTCAAAAGGTGTTATGGCGCTCGAGGCGAAATTATTGCAGAAAATGGGGCAGTCCCTGCTGATGACTCCACAGCTTCAGCAGGCTATCAAGCTGCTTCAGCTCGGTCGTCAAGAATACCTTGATGCGCTTCATCAAGAGATTCTGGAAAATCCTCTTCTTGAGGAGATACCCTTCACTGATGAGGGAGGTGGTCAACAAGATGCTCCATCGATGGAGACACTACCAACTCCTCAGCTTAACGAAGATTCTGAACCACAACGTTCTACAACAGAGACCCAGGCTGATTGGGAGGATTTTTCCGATTTCTTCACCGATTATTCAGGAGCTGCTCAACCAAAGGGCTCCTTGACCGCCGAGGACCATCGCCCTCTCTATGAGCTTATCGCGACGCACTCTGAGAGCCTGTTCGATCACCTTATTGAGCAGCTCAGATTTATCGACATAACTGAGAGGGAACGCACCCTAATTCTTCATCTGATCGGCAATCTTTCACGCGATGGGTTACTTGTTCATGACCTTGATGAGATCGCGGCAGAGGCAGACACATCAAGAGCAGAGCTCGAGGATGCCCGTGAAATTCTGAAAACTCTTGATCCAGCGGGTGTCGGTGCGAGTAGTATTGGAGAATGTCTCCTGTTTCAGCTTGAGAGAATTGGGAAGCTTGGTCTTGAGTCAACGATCGTAAAGAAACATCTCGATAAATTGGAGCGACACCAACTCGACCGGATCGCGCGTGAAGAGGGTGTATCAATTGATGATGTTCAGAGAGCAATTGTTACGATTCAAAGCCTTGAACCCCATCCCGGGCGGCAATTTAGCGATGAGAGTCAGAGGTATATTGTTCCCGATGTCTATGTTCACCGAGTTGAGCGCGATTACGTTATAGAGCTAAATGAGGAAGGAGTCCCGAGGGTTCGATTGAACGAATTCTGTCTCCGACTTCTTCGCGAACCAAACTCAACCCGAGACGACAATCGGCAGTATCTCCAGGAACGTTACAAAAGTGCGTCATGGCTCCTGAAAAGTATTCAGCAGCGACAGCGAACGATTTATAAAGTAGCAGAGAGTATAGTCCGTTTTCAAAGAAAGTTTCTCGACGATGGAATACAACATCTTAAACCGATGGTACTTAAAGATGTAGCTGATGATATCGGAATGCACGAATCAACCGTAAGCCGTGTTACCTCGAATAAATATGTTCATACTCCTCAGGGAGTATTCGAACTCAAATTCTTCTTTACCTCAGGTATAAAGGGAGGAGACGGAGATGTTTCATCATCCGCCGTACGGGAACGAATAAAAGCCCTTATTACTCAGGAAAAACCGGGCCAAGCATTTAGCGATCAACAGCTCGTCGAGATACTAGAGAAAGAAGGAATAACAATAGCTCGAAGAACCGTAGCAAAATACAGAGAATCTTTGGGGGTTGAATCGTCATCTCGAAGGAATAAGTTGGCAAGTTTTTCTGCTAAAAGAAACTAGTGAAATAGTACCAATAAGTCAGTAAACTTGGACGAACTTTAAATTAAGGAGGAAATTGGCAGTCTATTCATCTTTTAGTGAATAGTGGTGCTGATTTTTTCTGATATCTCCATCAATACTCATTTATTTGGCGAAGGCATACTATGTCAAACGGATCCCCATCGTCTCTTCGGATTGCGATTACTTTTAAGAACACCGATTCAACAGAGCCGCTCAAGAGCTATGCCTCTGAAAAATTACACCATTGCGTTCAAAAGTTTGTCCACAGAGATGCGGAGATCCATGTTGTGCTATCAGTTGAAAAGCTTCGACAGATAGCCGAGGCATCTTTCCACGCTTTTGGAGTTGATTTTTTTGCTAAAGAAGAGAGCTCCGACCTCTACGCATCAATAGATGCCCTTTGCGATTCCCTCACACAGCAACTCCGCAAGCAAAAGGAAAAAACAAAAAATCATCATTCGTAAGCCGAGCCAAATTGCCTGCTCGCAGCTCTTTACTGCACCGGTGCCATAAGCAGTCTTAACCGCCGGTGCTTCTTGTGATTAGTAATTCAGCGAACACCTTTACGGCATCCTAGCTCAATTAGCAGAGCACTCGATTCATACTTCAACTATTCACGTGAGTCTCTTTTCTGGTTCTCTCTATTTTAGAGATCATTTCAGCCTCATAATCTAAGTAACAACGCACTGCTTTTTGTTTAATCCGCTGAACTCTCTTGGAAGGAAAACGCCAAGACAGCGATTTAACTCAGAATCGCAAGGGTTGATTCTTCTCAAAAAGTAGGATAATTTTCCTAATACTTTCCTTAATAGGTACGCCAACTTAGCTCAGCTGGTAGAGCATCTCATTCGTAATGAGAGGGTCATGGGTTCGATTCCCGTAGTTGGCTTTCTGTTTTCCTGGAAGAAACAAGTGCAATCATTTGACGAACAGCAACGAAAGGGCAAGCGAGCGCGCTTGCACTGGAGCTTAGTCACCAGCTTTTGGGTTGCGCTTGTAATCGTTGCGATAGCTACGGTTACGGTCGTTGTGATCATGCAAAAACCTGTATGGATTGAAATCGAAACTCTTGCAGGGGTTGTTGGAGTTTTATTGTCGGGGTTTTATACATTTGTTCTTTATCACGGGGTATATTTTGCTGAAAACGAGACGATTACTCTGATTGAACCAATCGGCACTCCGATGGATTTTGCTGATGCAATTGGAGAAATAATAAGAAAACCCCTGCATTTTGATCATTTCACAGAGTTGGCGGGAGAAGCGGCAGGACCGATCGGGTTACTGCTAGGCTTCATACTCGACCTTTTAGTCTGTTTTCTATTTGCAATTGGTCTTGGTTTTCTGTTTTGGCTTGGCGTGAATTTTGTGGTGGTGGGGGTAATTGCAGTTACGCTTCCACTCTTCTACATCTTTAAGCGGTCTGTTTTGTTTGTAATATGGCACGTCGAAGAGTGTCACGGCAACTTGTGGCGCTCGTTGAGTTATGGAGTGGCATACGCTGCGTTAAAAACTGGGTGGATGTGCTTAATAGTTTTTGCATCTCATAAGTGGGCTCACGTTATCAAGTTAAATATTTTGAATTGATAACGTAAAAAAATCAGATGCGCAATTTCGGTTTTTTCTCAGAGGTCAAATTAGCTGCTTCGGCGCTTGTAATTTTTTGTGTGGAAAGCTACTTTTAGAGGCGCTTCGGAAGAGCGACTGGTTCGTAATCGCCAGGTCAGGGGTTCGACTCCCTTCGATGGCCATATCCGAAGGCTTGAGCGGCCGGCTTTGCAGATCTTGATTGACTATCAAAGGCAAAGAGTTCGGTCTGGGGAATGCATAAGCTAAAATTCCTTAAGCTAAAATTTATCCAATCCGCTCCTTAATCGGCATGGGGATTGTGCTCATCACAAAACAACTTAGCACCGTAAGAGGAACGTATGGCCGATATGCGACCGTTAGCCGCTATTAGAGTTCACAAGCAGGTCTCGCGCGCAGCTGTCGCAAAGGCATTGTCGCTTCCGGTTGCGAAGATTGAGTATTATGAGGACCACGCGCCGTTAACAACGCTCGAATATTTGGTAAATTTAAAGAAGGCTTTGGGATTATCGTGGTCGATCATCGGATCGCTTCTAGAGGAAGCAACGAAGGAATCACAGCTTGAGCCAGCTCCCCTCCGCGGACGGGGAAGGCCAAGAAAATCGACCACTCAGCTATCGGTATCCCACACATCAGGCTCGAATCTATCAATCTCTAGTCTATCTGGCGCACAGATCCAGCAACGACCTCATAAGGTTGATAAGCCAATTAAAAAAACTCCCACACCTTCAGGTCAACCAAAGCGACCTCGCGGCCGACCCAGAAAACAACCGCTTACTGATACAACACTGTCGGCGCTACTTGGGATTAAGTAATTCAAGATATTCGGCGAGTGTGGCTAAAGAGCTGCACGAATGCTCCGCCGAAATCGAACCGCTTATCTTTTACTAGATCTCACAACCAAATTCTCAGCTACAAACCGGAAAGAAGAACGGTCTATCGAGTCCTACTCATCATTCAAATTTTTCTTTCCTTTTCCCAACTTTCCCCTTAAATCGCGCAATAATCGGCTCAAAAGTCGCTTAGTAGATAACGCTGAATCTAAAATTAGTGCAGCATTACCAGAGATCGGACCTGCAACGTTATCGGCGATTACCTCTGCGGCATAGTGCGCGGAAACGAGCCCTCGTGAGCCGTGTCCTACTGAGACAAAACAATTCGGCAACATTGGGCATTCATTTAGCAACTCATCACACGCAGCGACAGGCCGTTGCGCACTCAATGCTTTTCTAGCGTGAAACCGAAATGTGTTGTAGTCAGGAAGAGGCCCAACATAGGGATATCGGTCGTGAGTTGTTGCGCGAAAGGCCACACGTCCTGAAATAAAAGATTCCGGAACGGGAGGAACGTTGAGCCATCTTCTCATTCTGTCCAATAAGGCTCGGCTGATTTGTGGGTTAATTCGATAATCCCACGACAGATGATCATAATCTGCGCCGACTAGATGTCCACCATTTGAGAGTGGCAAAATGTATCCATCGAAACAGACGGGAATGCGGGGCAGCTCGCTCATTCTCTTATTAATGAGCACTATTTGGCCCCTCACTCGCTCTAATTTTAACCATGCGCTCTGCTCTAACAAAGCAGCATCCGCAGCATTCGCAATACAGATAAATGGAGCGGATGCCAAAATATCTCCTGATCTGGTCGACACAGACCATAGCCCATTAGACCAGTGTAATCGATGAACCGAACCCACAACGACCTGCGCGTTAGAGCCCTCCACATGAGCACGACAAAGCTCCACTGGATTGACGCACACCCCCTCCTGAACAAGTGCAGAGCTTTTAATAGAAACCCCTGCTAGGGTGCTTAAATAATCTGCATCAACTCCTTCTTGAGCAACCCGTCTGGTTAATCTATCGGTAACTGGAAATTGAATTAATGGGCCAAAAACAGCTTGAGACACCCGTCTTGCCGCACAATGCTCCTCAACACCAGAGATAAGCGCAGAGTAACCTAAGATATCCCGCTGAAGTGGGGTTTCAAGCCTTCCGGTATCTCGAACAGCTAATCCTGCCGGATTTCCGGATGCAGCTGATGCGATTGAACTAGCTTCAATTATTGTGCTATTGCATCCACGACGAGATAGCGCCATCGCCAAAGCGGTACCGGCGAGCCCACCTCCGATAATAATGCAGGAAGTCATCGTTCTTTAGTGGTCTCGCACCATCACTTCGGTTGAACAAAGTGGGTTTTTAATCTTCGCTACTCCTCTCCAGCCCTATCAATCTCGACCGGTATTTCACTACTCAGTGATTGCGGAAAAAGTAGCGAGATTGCAATCGATCCAAAGATAGTTACTACAATGAAGAGAAGAGAGGGTAAAATAGGGAAATGCCCATCCCACAGAGGATTGAGTATCGCCATCTTGCATCCGATAAAAACAAGCACGATCGCAAGGCCGAATCTGAGATAGTGAAATTTATCGACAACCGATGCGAGGAGAAAATACATCGCTCGCAGGCCAAGAACTGCGAATATATTTGAGGTAAAGACAATCAATGGTTCGTTGGTAAGGGCAAAAATCGCCGGAACCGAATCAAACGCAAACAATATATCGCTAAGCTCAACAACTACAAGCGAAATAAAAAGAGGCGTCGCCATAAGAACTCCCTCTTCACGGACGAAAAAACGGTCTGACCTTAGACCCGCCGTTACCGGAATGATCTTCCGAACGAACTTCAACATCCGACTACCCTCGAGATCGATCTCCTCTGCATCGTGGAAGAAAAGCTTGAAGCCGGTGTAAATTAGCAGCCCACCAAAAATCCATAACATCCAATCAACGGACATCATTACGGCTCCAGCAGCAATGAAGATTGCCCGGAAAAAAAGAGCTCCCAAAATTCCGTAAAACAAAACTCTATGCTGGTAGCGAAGCGGAACTCCAAAAAAATTAAAGAGAACTACAAAGACAAAGATATTATCCGCAGCTAGTGCTTTCTCCACGAGATAGCCACTGAGAAATTCAAGATACAGCTCCCACGCCTTTGCTCCCGCGGTAACGCCAGCTCCTAGCAAATGGGAATTATCGGAGAAATAACCAAGCAGATACCAGTAGAACCACCCGGAATATGCAAGTGCGAGTGCGACCCACAAAATACTAAGTCGAAGCGCGTGCTTAAACGATATCTCGCCAGTCTTTCGGTGAAAAATGCCAAGATCAAGGAGAAGGACAACAAGAACACCGAGGACGAACCAAAGATAAAATGGCCAAAAATCAGCGAATGGGAAAAATATGGTTCGATTCATAAAATGCACAAACTAATATAGTTTTGATTATCTTTTACGATTGGGAAAACTTTCAACTTTTCATAAAGGAAAATTAAACGAACTTTCAGAGAAAGTTTTATATAAAACTACTCGCTATTCGCCATTGTCCGAGGTCAAAAAAGTCTCTTCCTCCATCAGCGGCATTCGCTCAATGGTCTTCTTAATTCTGCTAAAAAGCCCAAGCAGAATCGCCAATTCACGCTTTTGTGGTTCCATCCGAGTAAGAAGTTGCGGCAAAAGCTCCCGCATTATCGGAGGGGTACCCCGACGATAAAACTGCGAGAGCGTTGCTACCTCATCCACGAGACGCTCGAGCTGCAAAACCTGCGAGCGTTCGGCCGGGTCCGAGCCTCTCAATGACGCCCCTTGCATCTCTCTAACTCCACTCCGCGTGAGCTCATAGAGAGCGAGCAGCACTGCATGAGAGAGATTAAATGATGAGTAAATGGGGTTAGATGGTATCACCACCAATCGCTGACAAGCAGCAACATCACTGGTATGGAGTCCCGTTGATTCAGGCCCAAATACGAGGCCGACTCTATCACCCCCATGGATGCTCGCGTCCTGCTCTTTTAAACGTGCCACCCAATCGTGTAATGTCAAAGGAACTGGCCTGTTATCACCATCTCGGGCAGAAAACCCTACCACATGGTGCAGATCGGCGATAGCGTCCGATAATGTGCTAAACACGACCGCTGATGAAAGTAGGTCAGCTGCATGACAAGCCGTGATCGCGGCTCGTTCAATCCGAAAATCCTGCGGCGCCACCAGCCGTAAATCATCAAAGGATAGGTTCCTCATCGCTCGGGCAACCGACCCGATATTGAGACTTTCCTCCGGATTCACCAATATTACTGAAAACTTCATAGAAAAAAGATTAAATTTTATCGAAAGGTTGACAATTTAGTAAGTTTTTAAAGGGAGCTAATTCGGCCAATCGAGCGCTCACAGAATCTCCCACTTGAAGCCCTATTAATATATGATGGGAACTCTTTAAAGTTTATCGTAAAGAGCCGAGGAATGATAACCGAGGGATTAACCCTTCTCTTTACCCCCGTTTCCACCTAAGATCAGGCCCATGGTCAAAGAGGTATCATCTCCATCATTATCTTCTGAAGCTCGCGGCAGTACGCAGCTGCCGCTCGCGCACGATTTGGCGAACCGAACAAAGGGACGGTTTATCGCCTCTATTTTATCGAACGACCAGTTGCCCGATCTCACCGCCGAGCAGGTTCGAAACCTGCCACATCTCTTGATGGTTTATCTCCAATCTCGAACCTCACGGGTATTCACCGCTGAACGAGAACCTCCATTGTCATGTCTTGTTTCTCCGGGCTCTGTTGCTCTCGGGCCCGATGGCACTCCGCAATCAATCTCCGTTGGATTTACCTACCTATTTTTCCTCGGAGACAAGTTAAGAGCGTGTACGATTACTTCCAAATCTGTTATGCCGTGGAGCCCCGATACGATTAGGGGAATCTGTGAATTAGACAGAGCTGGCGCGTCGGAGTTTTTAAATGAGGGGCAAACAATTAAGGTTTATGGGCAAGAGGTTGAAATTAAACCAGTAGCTCCTGAGGATGTTATCGATAACATGATGTCTCAGGAGGGCCTTTCTGCTCGATGGGTTGCCGATCGAATTGGGCTCAATGCAGCTGACTCTGAACGGCTTGCCTCAATAATTAATAAAACTATAAGTGATGCGCCTCGATTGGATGTCGGCGAAGAGTTCGTAAAAACACTCGATGGAGAGGTGGCATCAACTATTCGCTCAGGTACAAAAGAGGGCGAAGATAGTGATGCTGACATATCCCGTCGCGTGATCGCTGATTATAACAAAGCTCTTTTAGATCTAGAGCGTAAGGAGGGGGCGCTAAAAACTCCTCTTGATGTAGAGGATGCCATTCGGCAATTAACCCCGTTTGTTGCAACGGAAGATGGTGCGGCCAATCTGTCGTGCAGCTCTCTCCTATTGCTGTTGAAGGAGCGGGAGATACTCGAAGATAAAGTCTTTCAAATCAGCAACGAAACCGCTGATCCTCGATTAATTGAGCTTCTTGAGTCGATTGACCCCGAAATAGCTGCATTAAAGGCCGAAATTAATCGGCGAAAAGAGCAGGGAGACATTTGGTCTCCGGATGATAATGTAAATTTTGTCCCTCATCCCGTGGATCTCCCCCTCACCTACGCAGAGGGCTCGCAGCCTTTTGACCTTATTACTACTCTCTCAAGTTGGCGGGTGAAAAATCTCGCAGAAGAAGAGTACGAAGCATTACAGAAACTTCCCTCGGAAACGCTTCTTCGAATCCGTGAAGTGCTAAAGTTTTTCCAGCAACAATTCTCGAGCGAAGCTGAGCTGCTCAAAGCGCTATCTGATAGCCTCAGATCTGGTCTTTCAGATGATAAGAAGGTCCGCTTTGGTGGAACCCGAGAAGAACATCGCTTTGCCTTTCTTATTCAGGGTGAACCGACAGTTAAGCTGGAATTCGAAATCGGAGAAGATCTTGATCTTCACGGTTCCCCGAGGGCCCACGTTTATAACGTTCGGATTGAGCCCTTCAGCCCCGAACAGTCTTCATCGTCGAGAGGAGGAATATGAGCTTTCTCATTAATCGACCAGGAGCGATTCTTCGGGCCGCGATCGAAGGCAGAGGAATCACCAACGCAGAGTGTGCACAAGAACTAAAATCTTCAGAAAGAGCTATTCAGGCTATAATCGATGGTTCTGCGCGAATGACTCCATCGCTTGCCTTTCGTGCTGCACACTATTTTGGAACATCAGCGCTGCTCTGGCTAAATTCAATCTTACTGTGGGGCCGTTTTCTCGAGGAGAAAAAACGTCAAACGATGGCACGAGATGAGGAATCTTTGCGAGCCTTCGAAACGGAACGCATTCTTCAGATGAGCGAGGCTATCGCCGATCTTTTCGTCGCTTGTCGCCCAAATCCCTCTAGTTCTGAAATTCAAAAAGGGGGAGAGGGCGCGAGATTTTTAGGAGAAATGGCAACCTACCATGATGAATCTCTCGCTACGGTTGCTGAGCGTACGGTTCTTTATGAAGGAGTAGCTGCTCTGGTCGCTGGTTCGATTTTGGCATCTGATCATGATTTGAGACTTAACTGCCTCCTTTCTCTTGCAGTCCATGATGTCAGCTCATTCGAGGTGATGGCGGTTGCCGCAACTCTTGATGGCGAACCGAAGCTGCTCGCAGAGACTCTCAAAATGCTCTCTCTTGTCTCTCCTGGTTTATGTCAAAGCCGCTCACTCGCCATTTTGATGGATAAATCATCGAGTGAAGATCGTCGCCGGATTGCAACAGAACTTATCCTCTCTGTTCTTCCGTATTATGAAAAACAGGAAAATGAGAATGCTCGGGATTTTGAGGCTAGATTAATTGAGGGTGAATCTTGGTGGGTTCGAAATTTCATCAGAGATGCCTCAGGCTTCTCTGCGATTGCCTTAGCACCCTTCGTTCGAACCTCCCTGCAACCATCCTCGGGAGTCGCCTGGGAGGATTCGATTGAGGTGCTGATTGCCCGACACACAAGACTAGCCAGTCATATATTGATAGCCGCAGCAAAAAGCCCCATTTCCGATATCCGAGTTGATTCACTAACCCGACTCTTTGGACTTGATCACCCGTGGGCCGAGGAGATGGCAAAACAATTAAGTGGCGATCCAGATAAAGAGGTCGCGCGCTGCGCTGATCGGCTATGGAGATGCTACGGAACATAGGCGGACCAACAATAGGATAAAATTATGACCTGGTCTGTGTGGACTCTTATCAGTATCGCTCTTCTCATCGGAGAGGCTGCTATTCCGGGAACTTTGTTCCTTGCATTTTTTTCTCTAGCCGCTTTTTTGACTGCTGCGGTAACAGCTCTATTTCCCTCGCTATCCCTCTCTTTTCAGCTAGTAGTCTTTTCAGTCGCGTCTTTGCTGATGCTATTAGCTCTTCGTCCTGCGGTTGTTAATCGGATGAGTCGAAATCGTTCCGCTCAACCGCCGATACCACAACGGGCAGTTTGTATTACCGAGATAAAAGTTGGTAACCGAGGCAGAGTTGAGCTCCAGGGGACGACATGGCAAGCGCTTAATATCGGCGAATCTGACCTTAATCAGGGGGCTGAAAGTATTGTCGAGTCCATTGAAGGGCTGCTCGTA
>JBIJBT010000126.1:0-5851 GCA_044345055.1 Bdellovibrionota bacterium | reverse complement strand
TAAGGGTTCGCCGTTTTTCGGATATAGAAACCCCAACGGCCATCACAATTGGTCTACCCCTTGCCCACATCGCCTAATACGGCAAGAATATAGCAACTGTAATTCAACAGCGGAATCAACCAAAGGTATCTCCGAAGATTTCCGACTTTGCCCGTAACAGAAAATGGATAACATCCTCATTCTTGCCGGCCTCGGAGCCATATTATCTCTCCTTTATAGGGGGGTTGTTCTCGTCCCACAGGGAAAAGCCGCGATAATCGAGCGCGAGGGTCGTTATCATAAAACACTAGCTCGTGGACTCCACATCATATTGCCCTTTCGTGACAAGGTAAGGACATTGATATCAGTTGGAGAGGAAAGCTTTAATTTCCCAGAAGAGATGTGCCAATCCTCGGACAATTACCACTATCTCATAGAGTGCACTGTCCGCTGGATGGTTACTAATCCAGAGAAAGCGGTCTTCTCAGTTACCGATCACCAACTGGCTCTCACGACCGCTGCCCGACTTCTTCTTCACGAGGAGATTGCGAAATTAAGCTCAAGTCAGCTTGAAAGCGATCCATTATCGGCTATGCCACCTCTAACTGCGAAACTCCGCAGTATCGCACTTCGGTGGGGTATTCAATTACAAGGTGTCGATATAGCGGCCCGCAAGACACCAAATTCCGTGAAGCTGTAAACGTAATATTTAGCGGAATGAATCGGAGGAACTGTGAGTATTAATATTTTCATTGGCCTACTTCTCGTAGCGCTGGTTGCTGTTGTTATTTGGTCGATAATAATTGTCGTTCCTCAACAGTCAGCCTTTGTTGTTGAGCGAGCTGGAAGATACGATCGAACCCTAACTGCGGGCTATCATTTTCTGCTCCCATTTCTTGATGTTATTCGTTACAAACACTCGCTGAAGGAAGTTGCCAAAGACATTCCAGAACAGATCTGCATTACCAAGGATAACGTACAGGTTGCTGTCGATGGAGTCCTGTACCTCAGCATCATGAATCCGCACGATGCTTCCTATGGAATAGATGATTATGATTTTGCGATTACCCAATTAGCCCAAACAACTCTTCGCAGTGAGATAGGGAAAATTGAGCTCGACAAAACATTTGAGGAGCGAACCAACATAAATCAGGAGGTTGTTAGCGAACTCGATAAAGCAACTGAATCATGGGGAGTTAAAGTTAAACGGTATGAAATAAAAAACATAACACCTCCACACGACGTTTTGGCAGCTATGGAAAAACAGATGCGGGCAGAACGTGAAAAGCGGGCCACAATTTTGGCATCAGAAGCTGAACGCGATGCGGCGATAAATGTTGCTGAGGGGAAAAAACAGCAGGTAATTAAAGCATCCGAGGCGACTCGAGAGCGTGAGATTAATGAAGCAGCTGGTCAGGCCGATGCAATTCTTGCTATCGCGGATGCAACAGCCGCCGGTGTGAAAAGAATCGCAGAGGCGGTATCAAATCCAGGGGGTATCGAAGCTCTCCAGTTTCGGATTGCCGAGCAATACATTGAGCAGTTCGGTAATCTTGCTAAGCAAAGCACCTCTCTTGTCCTGCCCGCAAATGTCTCTGATCTGGGGTCTATGATAACCCTCGCTTCACAGATCATTCATCCAACAGATATGGCAGGAAGCTTAGCAACACGACGTACAGCTAACGTGAGTAAGTTAGATATCAGGTCATCACAAAATAGCGAGGATGGCTGATATTACTGAATATTTATTGAGTTTCTTCTCGGTTTTAATTGGTTATCAACACAGTAATTTATCTCGATATTAGCTCTTCTCCATTTATTTAGCGTTGAAGAATATCATCGTGAACCTTTCTTGCTCTCACCTTAATCTTTTGAAATATCATGGTAAATAACCGCGCGACATTGCCTCTTTTTTCGCTTCCCTGCGTTGTATTTCCAGACGAGGCGATTCCATTCCATATTTTTGAGCCGCGATATAAGCGAATGGTTGAGGATATCACTGCTCGGGAGGAGTCAGGAAAAGTGGCTCGATTCGGCGTTACCTGCGTAGATGGTGAGGTTGCATTTCAGACCGGGTGTGCGGTTGTTATTGAGCGGGTTCTCGAGGAATACTCCGACGGTCGCTTTGATATTCTAACGCGCGGCGTTATGCGATATCGAATCATCGATATCGATCGCTCTGGCCCTTACCCCGTCGCAACGGTTGAGTATTTCGATGATGTAGCACCTCCAGAGACGATGCTGGTCGGACGAGCGGTGGCGCTTCACATGAAATTGTCAGAGCTATCTCGTGGGCACCCGACCCCACCCGGGTTTAGCCCGGACCAACGTGTATCGTTCGCACTAGCACACAATGCAGGACTCGATTTAGCGCAGCGCCAAGTGCTACTTGAAATGAGATCGGAGAACGATCGACTCGCGTTTTTGCTCGAATATTATGAGCGAATAATTCCGCAAGTTCAGAAAAGGCGGGACATTCAGGAGCGGATCCAAGCGAATGGTAATATCCGCGTTCTCCGCAGTGCCGATTACGAGGATGCGTAATTACTATTTAACTAAAAATTGATCTAATTATCTAAAAACCGATCTAATTTCGGCAAAAACTGAAGCAAAACGTTCAACGAGTTGAACCAATCTCTATAACGGGACATAATCCCAAATATTTATTTGAGTGTCTTTGAAAGTCCTGACATTCATCGTTATTCTCACCAAATTCTTACCAACCGCTTCTTACAACCCGATTCTAAAATCCTTATAAATTATTGTATGAACATCATGCAACGGATCTCCTCCCTAAAAACTCTCGCAATCATCCTCTCAGCTTTAATAACCACTCGATATTCATACGCCGAAACGTTTCCTCTTTCTGAGGGAAGCTCGGTTATCGGCGAACTTAGAGAGACGAAATCCCGACATGAGGATACTCTGATCGATATCGCTCGAGAATTTAATCTTGGATACGATCAGATTGTAAAGGCAAACCCTTCAGTCAATCGATGGTTGCCTGGAGATGGTAACCGCATATTGCTGCCGACGAAGTATATTCTTCCTGACGCACCTCGCAACGGTATCGTTGTTAACATAGCTGAGTTGCGGCTCTATTATTATGTTCCGCGAAAAGCTGATCAACCTCAATCCGTCATCTCATTTCCTGTCAGTATTGGCCGAATGGATTGGAAAACTCCATTAGGTGAGACGGTTGTCGTTCGAAAGGATAAGGATCCAGCCTGGTATCCGCCGGCGAGCATTAAGGCCGAACACGCGCGAGATGGCGATCCTCTTCCAGATGTAATTCCAGGTGGGCATCCCGAAAATCCGCTCGGTGGGTTTGCTCTTAGGTTAGGAATTCCCGGCTATCTGATTCATGGAGTAGACGAGAGAAAAGCAAATGGTATTGGTATGAGGGTGACTCATGGCTGCATGCGTATGTATCCTGAGGATGTTGCTCGACTATTTGAAATAGTCCCAGTAAAAACCCGGGTCATGCTCGTCAATCAGCCGATCAAGATTAGTCAGGAGGGGGACAAAGTTCTTCTTCAGGTCATTACTCCTTTACATGAGGATGGAAAAGATGGTGGAGATGATCTTTCAGTCGAGCAATCTCTTAATTTCATCCGCAGTAAGGTTAGCCCTGACATTCGAATCAACGAGGAAAAAGCGGTGCGAGCAATCAAGCGAGGAGATGGGCTTCCCGTTGTGATAGCAGGCCCAGGATCATCGATTACTGAAGCAAGGTCCTCATCAAGCAGAGAAGACCGTTTTGATCGATCTATCGATGATAATTACCGCTCCTACAACAAACCATCGACTCCGGAACGGCGGTACGATTACGATGAATCCGGAAATCCATCAGCAGCGAATATGCCTTATCGAGGATCGGTTAACTCTGATCAGAGAAGGATTGTACCGCAGGTGGGTCGAACACCAAGAGGATCGGCTCGCTCAGGCTCCGCCTATCGGGATGAGTACGATAACGACCGAGATTCTGGTTTCTATCAACAGCAATATGACCGCAGTCGAGGTTACAGACCTGATGATCGATACCAGGAGAGGAGTAGTCGTCAAGAAAGTAGTCCGTCACGCTCTAGTTACGGCTCCCCTCGACCACGTCCGTATCTAGATTCTATCGATTATTAATATGCTCTAATTCCTGGTGAGCTGCCCCCGAGCGTGACACGGTTGGGGGTAGCTCTTGAAAGCAATGATAATGAAAGCTGTATTCAGTTTGTAATTCACGGTTAGAGAGACATCCACAGCATGATATTCGCAGACTGATACAGTAGCGCGATCTCGTCAGCACGGTACTGATTTAGGAACTATCTTAATAACTGGGATACTGCACTTGCAGGTGGTTTGACGTTTCTACAAACCTCTCTCGTTATAACCTAGACTAATTAAAAAAACCTCAACGATAGTACCACTCAGCGAATCTCGATCACATAAATGAGTTCGAATCGCCGAGTAGTAAGCAGGGGGCTAACCCCCAACTTTGTACAGTCTTACTTGTACATCGAGCGCTTGAACCCTCGGTTCAGCATCTCTTCTGCTCGTGATGCTTTCATATCAGCATCCTGAGCTGCCTGCTTAGCATCTTCAGCAGTGCGGAGCGCCTGATCAGCAGTCTGTCGAGCAAGCTCAGCTTCCGAGCGGACCTTTGCGAGGTCGCTGTTTGATGCACAACCAACGACGCTTACGAGTGCCGCGAGAACAACTACTTTTGAAGCAATTTTTGTTACCATCTCTCAATATCTCCACAAAATATACTGCATAAGAGAGGGTGTAAAAACAGCCTTGTAAACTGGCGCAATTCAACAACGTCGTTGATCGCGCTCACAAAACCCCTCTTCTTTCAGGAGAATACTAAGAGGATCCTCAGTATTTTACAACCATTTCAGTTCTTGAAATTGTTTCTTAGTCAAAAAAACCGCATTAAATTGGAAATTAGTGTTTATAGGAATATCTTAATCATTCTCATTTGAGCGCTATTCGATTATCTAAGCAAACCTTACCTTGTTCTCTTAGCGCACAAAATCATCATATATTTCAGCTATTTACCGTTAGCGAATCTCAACGACCATACCGGGACGAATCCACTGTGCAAGCTTATCTACCTGATCGTTTTCAAGTGCAACACATCCGTTTGTCCAATTAGCAACTCGATGAATATCAACACTTCCTTTGCCAGTACCGTGAATACCAATCTGGCCTCCCAAAGCGGTGTTTTGAGGTGGCGTAATACCCAGCTCATGAGCACGCGATATCTGCTGAAATTGGCTTTTAGAGATATAGCCGCGCCGCAATCCATCGGCGGCATCTTGAGGTGAAGGATAAGTTAATCCCCAAAAACGGTAATACTTACTTCCGCCGTTCGACCATCCGATCGCAAACGTTCCCTTAGGTGTGACATTATCGCCCCGCATCTGCTTTCTGCCGACACCTGAGCTTCCAAATGCAACATTATGAAAAACCTCGATTGGAGAACCATCTCGCATGACTGTTAAGGTCTCTTTACGGGAATCGACAAGGAGCCAGGTTCCTTGGTGGGTGCCCGAGTCACCGCCAGGTTTCGAGGAGTGAACCCGAACCGATTCAGGTAGATATCCACAACCAGCGATCAGAAACGCCAAAACAAGCGTCAGAAGTAATTTTTTATATTTGAACGACGAAGGCATTATGTGCCGACCTCTAAAAAATTGATGTAATTAAAACTTGTAACTATTCACCCCTATAATTCCCAACAACCTACCACAACCCCTTAGGGGTGGCGGGCGAAAGCCCGCCGGGGGGAAACAACTAACTATTCAGCAAAAAACTGCCGACGAGCGTTGAGCGAGTCGAGCCACCCAAATCACCACTGCGTTTCATGCTTTTT
>JBIJBT010000115.1:0-7320 GCA_044345055.1 Bdellovibrionota bacterium | reverse complement strand
GGCCTAGTCGCTCTCTTGCGCCTCCCCGCAAAAGAGCTCGCCACAATCGCTGAATCGGTGCCACGGCTGATGCCAGGACCGGAGAAGACCTGAACCTTTGCTCCCCTTGGTCATTACCGCACCACAGCGCACCCGATACCGCACCACAGAGCACCTTTTGCCGTTAAAGACCCACCCTAGCTACCGACAAGCGAGGAACTTCACCACCCCTCCTACATGTAATTTCAATAGGTTAGTTGTACTAAGAACCCCCTCTCCCACCACCAAACCACCAATCAGCAGTACCGCACCACAGAGCACCGATAATCAAAATGCAAGAAGTGGAAAAACTGCATGACCTTTCAATCAGCTACAACTTCAATCTCCTCTCTGTGCAATATGCGCAGCTTGTAATATGCGCATATTATAAGCTGCGCATATTACTTGTCAGACACCGCCTACAAAGCATTCTCACAAGCGAGAGCTCCCTTGAATATGAACGAACCTCCTTATCCGCCACCTCCACCAACTGCGAAGACTCGGGGCTTCCTCAAACCCGACCATGAACAATTTATAAGCTTGTAATATGCGCATATTACAAGCTGCGCATATTACTTATCACACAGAACCCACAAAACATCCTTCTACATTACAACGTCTTAGTTACGAGCGTTCTCCGCCGCTGCCTCACCCGAGAACGGCAAAGATCCAAAAACTCCTCAAACCGCCCGCGAATATCTTGTAAGCTTGTAATATGCGCATATTACAAGCAGCGCATATGCGCAGCTGCTCACCCTATAATATGCGCGTATGCGCAGTAGTATAGTTTTGAGACTACCTAGACGGGCGGGATCGCGGGACTACGCCAAGAGGGCGGCGAACAATATCAAGAACTAGCGAGGTAGTATGATTTTGAGACTAGCTAGTATAATTTTGAGACGGGGGGTGGTCTCATTTTGAGACTAGGGGTGGTCTCAAAATTATACCAGGGGTAGTCTCATTTTGAGACCTACAATAGATAAGATCAAAATAGAAGTTCAAAACAACAGCAACAACAAAGGGCTGTTGTTGTAAGAAACTTAATTTTTACCATTGCAAGAGTTTCCCTAATTTTGCTAAAACTCCAAAAGACGAAACTTCAAGTCCTTGGGGAGGGAAACGATGAGACATCTGCTGAAACTGAGTGAAGCTGCGAAACTAGCCTCAGTTAGTACAACGACCCTCAGAAATTATATTTCACGCGGTATGCTGAATGCTTACAAGCGCGGAAATGTACGTTGCATCGATAGGGAGGAGGTTCTTGCAATTTTTGGTTTGAGGGTTGATGTCGAGGCATCACCTGTGAAAGGCACAAGGGTGATTGCAGTTGCAAATCAAAAGGGGGGTGTGGGGAAGACGACCACCGCATCGAATTTGGCTGCTATTTTGGCCGAGACGGCTTCCGTACTTGCGATTGATGCTGATCCCCAGGGGAATTTGACGCAGTCGTTAGGCATCGATCCCGATCGTTTGGAGCTGTCACTCTATAATGGGTTGGTCGAGGGTACGTCGATCGACGATATCGTAACAACCCCACTTCCTCAACTTCCCAAACTTGGACTCGTTCCGGCTAATCTGGATCTGGCAGATACTTGGAGAACTGTTTCTGGCCGCGTCGGTTTGGAGATGTTGTTGAAGGGGTTTTTGGCACCAGCGCTCGATAGGTATGACTATGTGGTGATTGATTGTCCGCCATCTTTGGACATGCTAACCATCAATTGCCTGGTCGCAGCGAATGAGGTTGTGGTCCCTGTAGACATGTCCGTATTTTCACTGCGCGGTATGTTGAAGCTAATTAACACCCTTCAAGAGGTGCAGAAGGTTAATGCTCTGCCGCCACCAAAAATTGTGGCTTGTCGAACGGAGAATACGGTTGTTAGCAACTCCATTCAGGATAGCCTAAGGAATAAGTTTACTGGAAAGGTACTCAATGCATCGATCCCCAAGAGTAAGGATGTACCGGCTGCGCATGCTGCCAAGCAACCCCTGAACATTTATTCGGCAAATGGAAAAGCCACGTTGGCTTATTATCAACTAGTTGCTGAATTGGTCGGTGATCGCATGAATAGTAAGTGCGTAGGGTTGTAGCTTGTAGGCGGGATATATGGCTCCGAATATCAGAGATAGAAAAGCGGTTATGTCGAGCATCGATGATTTAATATCGGAACCGACGGATATTTTGTCGAGTGTGGTAGCTCGGGATAGAGCTCGTCGAGGTGGTGATAGGGTCACAGCTAATGTTCCTGAATTCACTTCTATCGTAAAGGATGCTCTCCCCTCTCAGGGGAAAATAAGCAATGAAAGATCAGCTCCGCCTGAGAAGGATAATTCGCTCACTGAATCGTATAGACCAGCACCGGATGTTAAGACGGAACCAGTTAATCATGTCCGATTATCGCCCGAGATTAAGGAGCGGCTAACGACTGCACAGGAGCTTTGTAATAGTCAGCTAGTGCCGGTAACACTCAGGCTTCCTGAAGCGGTGAATCGTTGGATAGATGAATATGTGCATGGCGCATGGGAGAGTCGATTGAAGAAGCAAGATCTTATCAAAGAAGCTCTCACTCTATTGTTTATCCACAGGGCAAGGAACGGAGACCCTTTGCTACTAAAAGATATTCTCCCAAAGTGACTTACAACGAAGAACTATAAGGTGATGCATGTCGCGGCCTTTCTTGCCTAATTCAACTCAGATACCAAATGTCGTGCTGGACTATTGGATGGCTGACTTATCTGGCGCTGAGTTCAAGGTCTTGATGTATATTGCACGCCGCACTTACGGTTTCGGCAAAGCAAGTGACCGGATAAGCCTCACTCAAATATCGGAAGGTATTAAGAAGCGAGACGGCTCGGTTCTAGATCAAGGAACGGGTTTGTCGAGAGCCTCCGTGATAAGGGCAATACAGGTTTTGATAAGTAAAGGATTGCTTATCAAGGATCATGATTGGAGAAGTGGGACAAGCTGCCCGACAGAGAGCACGTTCAGCCTTAATATACTGGCAGAATCTCCTCAGGTGGTTAGTCCTGATTCTGCACCCAGTTCGGCAGCTACAGAGAGCGAATCGTGTGATGGACCGAAGCGCAATGTACAGGAATTAATTGATTCCCTTGTTGAGCAAGGATTGAATAAATTCGATGCAATTCGGTTGTCTGATTCTAACCCAGAGGAATGTGCTCGACAGTTGAAGTATTTGCCATTTGTCAGGTCTTTTAAGACTAGTAAGGGTGCTTATCTTCGAACCGCAATAGAGAGAGGATTTGGGGCGCCAGCAGGATTCTCAGAGCATTCATCTCCGAAACAGGAACCAAAGAAAGCATCTTCAGCGAAGAGGCAGAAGGTCCCTAATTTCGCTGCGCTGAAGGTCAGCATTGAATCGCATAATGAATCGGCTAGGGAATCTTTTCTCAGATATCTGAATGAGAAAAGAGTATCGGTTATCAAATCTCGTCTTGCATCGCATTCATCGGGTATGCGGGAACGTTTGATCGAGTGTATGAACTCAGAGGATTATATACTCTCTCAATTTGAAGATTGGGCAGGAACCGCAGAGGGTAAAGCCCTTATAGTTGAGCACATAAAGTCTTTACGATGTGCGAGTGAAAAAAGGAGCGAAGCGACTGATTCTGGCTCGATTAATTGATGTGTTGAGAATTACCCTGTCTCATACTCACAGGAAGTGAAGTGCAAGACAGGGGTTTTAGTTTTTCATTTACCGCAATTCGTATCGCCCATTCGTAGCCTGTTTTATTATCCTCTCAGACTGTAATCGATCGATAATCGAATATGCCCTGTCAGCACCCCGAGCAGCGCGCTTAATCGCTGTCACGGTCATAGGGAGCTCGCCTGCTACCAATCGATGCTTTATCGAGTTGTAGAGCGACTCAGGAACCCCTTCTCCATCTCCTTTCTTTCTGCGGAAACGATCGTGTCTTTCCTCATCTTCTCTGCCCGTCACGCCGGAGTTTTCCACCTCCTCGACGGACGGGCTTAGACGAAAAAAGAGGGATGCCCATGAGCTGAGCCGTTCAGGTGGACATTGTCTGGAATTGCCATTGCAGGTGACGGTCGCTTTGCATCAGCCCGAGCCCGTTCAATCAGCGTCCTCTCTGCATTCCACTCTCCGATGAACCGGTCGAGCCCCTCTTTTGAATAGAGACGAAGATCTACATAGGCATCAAGAGCAACGCAAAGGCTGACAAAACAAAGAGCCCAGAGCGCCCTAACCATGAGCACAACGGTCTCAACCGATATACCGAACGTTTTTCCTATATAGTGATAAATGGCGGTGGCACTACTCCCCTTGACGTGAGAGAGCCTGTCGAACATCTCCTCTATTCGGTCCCGAGTGACCTGAAGCGATCCCCTATCTTTTCGGTCCTCTATCGAGAGCCGACCAGCGTCAGCCTGTAAGCTTTGAATATACGATTTACCAAGCTCCTCCATCTTATGGTCGGCAGCAAACTGCTGAGAGACCATAAAGCTCATCACCGTAAAGAGAGACAGAAGCGGTAAAAGGACACCGGCGATTAGTTGATTAAGGCCGAGCACCCACCGCGGATAGATGACTGCTGAAAAGAAGACCACCGCACACTCAATCCCGACGGCGGCAAGAATGATGACTATCTTAAAGACTATGGTCTCGCCGAGCTGGACCGCGTAGCTTGCCGCCATCGCGACGGCGCAGGTAGTAAACAGGGTGACCAGACAGCGGAGGAAGGTGTGCATACCTTCTGAAACCTTCCGTTTCCCCTGTAGGAACTTTCCGAGCGCCGAATCGAAATCGGAATCAAGACCTGATACGATAGATGCAGACATAGCGGCAAACCCTCCTGTGGTTTGTGGTTGTGTTTAGCTCCCTGCTGGTGTTCTAACCACCGGCAGGGAGCGTTCTTTTAAGGGGTGCGCTCCACTCAGGAGGTCCAAGACCCCTCCCAACGAAAACACACCTGTTCGGAACGTTCCGAGAGGCTCTCGGAACGTTCCGAAATCGTGAAA
This sequence comes from Bdellovibrionota bacterium, assembly GCA_044345055.1. Taxonomy (GTDB): domain Bacteria; phylum Bdellovibrionota_C; class UBA2361; order UBA2361; family OMIW01; genus OMIW01. The sequence continues at coordinate 2,306 of JBIJBT010000115.1, read as the reverse complement.
TCTCATCTGTTTTCAGGATTGAGCATCCACGAGCTTGCTGACACTATACCGACACCGTTATGGTGTAGGCAATCACAAAGATATTGAGACGATAAAAAATGACGGCACGACAACGAAGATCGGATCAGGGCAGGGAAGGAGAGGTTGTCAGAACGACGATTCGCGTTCCATCATCGTTGATGGAGCGGATAGACGAATTGATTAATGATGATGAAATAGCGTTATCAAGGAATGTCTGGATATTGCAGGCACTCCGAGAGAAGGCTGAGCGCGATGAGGAGAAGAGGAAGAGACGAAAGGGGTAACTGAGCGATCGATCGCTTAGGTTGGAGATATAACGGATCTTCCACCGCAACATCAAAAAAGAACCCCCTCTAACCCATTAAATTAATTTACGTTTTCGGCTATTTTGGAGTTTTTTCCTGGTGTACACATTAGCCCCCTGAGGATTGATAGCTGTGGGTACCTGTACATTTGCAGCGGAGAGGAGTTCCTTGAGGAGTGGGCGGGGTTTTTGGACTGTGTGGAATGCTACTGAGTTTTTTGATTTGACGGAGCTGATGCAGAGGGTTGATAGCTGAGTGAGTCCCTCCTGGACGGTGATATCGATGTTTGCCCAAAGTCGACGAAGTTCACGAATGATTTTGTAAGCGAGCATGGTCACAAGAGCATGCCCCTGGGTGCGAGATTTTTTGATGACAAAGATTGGGCGAATCTCGAGGAATGAAGTTTTTGCTGTTCGAAATGCCTGCTCGACAAGGGCAAGGTCCTTGTATCTGCTATGCACAAGCTCCTTGGAGATGTTTTCCTCAGAGAGATTTGTTTTGAGGCAATAGCAACCATCAAGCTCACTTTCACGAGCAAGAGCCTGCTCTGATACCTCCAGTGATAAGGTTCGATCCGTAAGAACAACTGTAGCCCACGAGTCAATCCGCAAACGATTTGCGATTGCGTTCATACGTGCTGCTGCTTTGACTGGATTAGCTCTTGGATGAGTTTCGAAGTATTCGTTCTGGCGGCATATTTTTTTCAAGAGCGAGCCTTTCTTAGCTTCTCGCGAGCGCATGATGTCCTCTGCACGCATGGGATTTCTTTTGAGGATATAGCGAACATCGCCCTCGGTAACCTCAGCCAGCTCGGTATCAAAGAGGCTCATCGGGAAAAGTCCCTTATTAAGGAGGGAGCGAATCTGAGGTTTGGTAATAGCAGTGATGTAGCTCATCTGCATTCCACTCTCTTCAAAGAGCTTAATCTGCGAGCTCTTTATCATTCCCCTATCCCCAACGAGGGTTAGTGTCTTTGCTTGAAATCGAGAGTTAAGTTTGGCGACCTGCGATTGGACCGTTTCTTGGTCTGAGGTGTTCCCCGGAAAAAGCTCTATCGCAACAGGATCGCCCTCAGCATCGCAGAGCAATCCAGCGACCACCTGCATCTTGCCATTCTTACCATCTCGATTATACCCATACGCTGCCAACTCATTTTTGGTACCCTCAAAGTAGCTGCTCGTCACGTCATATAGAAAGAACTCTGAGGATTTCTGTTTAATAGAGAAAAGGTGATTTTCGATAGACTCCTGATTCTGTGAGCACCAATCAAGATTCTTGTACAGGTCGTCCTCATTGAACCGACTCAGTCCCAAAATCTCTGCGATAGCGTGCTCTTTGGCAAATCTCACACTCGACAGTCGAGAACCGTGGTCAAGGATACGGGCAAAAACCTGAAAAAGTGCAAGCTTGCCCTGTCTGGTCGAACCAAGAGCATCCACAATGCCAAGTCGCTCCGCAATCTGATATACCGTTAACAAAGCCCCCAACGAGGCGCCTTGCTCTATGGTGATATCCTCCGATGCAATACCAAGCTGAGAGAGATCCTTTTTGTGCCGAAGAGCCAAACGAATCGCTGCCACTTCCTCAGCAGAGCAGTGGCTGATGTTGGCAACGGTCCGGTGCTTAACCTTACCCCCCTCACGATAACTCTCCCGCAGGAGGTGGCGAGTGTAGGTTTTTCCGCGTTGGGTTGATGTGGAGGTGTCTACGAACATAGTGGCTACAAAATAGAGCATATTATGTCGCAATGCAAGGTATTTATTCACATAAAGAGCCATATATTAGTGGCTACGTTATTTATATGCTAAGACGCCGATATCTTTGCTGAAAGCGATTGTTTTCAGGTGTTAAGGGGTGGAAGATCCGATATAAAGTGAGATGATTATGGAGAGCTCAGAACAGGCCATTCCTGAGGCTGAGGCAGGCGGCTTTGTGCCGACACTCAATGGCATGGGGTACATGACGGTAACGTGCGATCGA
>JBIJBT010000107.1:0-7974 GCA_044345055.1 Bdellovibrionota bacterium | reverse complement strand
AGGGCTTTTACCAATGGCATAGCGAAGTTGTCCCGATAAGATAACATGAGGATTACGTTAATTTATCAAGCTAATCATAATTTTAATCCTTTGGCAACGTAACTATTGATTATTCGCCATAGTTAGTGTAAGGTCAGCCTCTTGGAAAGCTCAGAGCCGACGGCATCGGTCGCGGTTCCTTTCACGATGGTCCCTGATACCTTAAGAAAACGCTAAAGAACACGCCAACAAGTACGCTAACGAATACGACGAGAACGCTATGGCTTCCCTAACTAAAGTCACCGAAACAAAAAGAGCAAACCGCGATAAAAAGATGGCTCTTCGCCGCCGCCGCCGAGTTCAAAAGCTTCAGAAGCAGCAGGTAGCTGTGAGAAAGGAATTGACTGGTGTGTAAGGGGAATAGCTGACGGATTAGTTTACTGATTCTTTTGCCGATTTCTCAAAAATATAAAAAAGCAGCGCCAGATTCGGGGAGAACCGAGTCTGGAGCTGCTTTTTTTGTTTTTAAGGAGCTAAAAGTGACCCCTGAAAAACCAATCGAAGAGTTTTTCAGGGGGATGAGTACCTCGAGTTATGCAGCTACTGTGTTGTTAACCGCGACTGTAACTCGTTTATTATTAGCGTCCCAGTCAACCTCAACCGAGCAATTCTCGGCGATTTGACCGGATAGAGATGCTTCAGCCAATGTATCCTCAAGGAGACGCATAACCGCGCGTCGAAGGGGGCGGGCACCGTAGCTCGGGTTGTAGCCTTCATCAACCAGCTTCTCCTTGAAAGCTTCGGTAACGGAGAGGGCGACACCTTTGTCGAGCATTCGGCCTGAAACTTCTTTAAGCATGATGTCGGCGATCTCCTTTACCTCATCTCTATTAAGCTGTCGGAAAACAATTGTCTCATCTAGCCGATTTAGGAACTCAGGGCGGAAGTATTGCTTCAGCTCTTCATTAACGAGGTTACGAATACGATTGTACTGGTTCTCCTCATTCGATGCTTCATCAAATTGAAAGCCTAATCCTCCACCACCTTTTTCGATCACTTTTGATCCAATATTCGATGTCATGATGATGATGGTGTTCTTAAAGTCCACAGTACGCCCTTTCGAGTCGGTTAGACGACCGTCCTCGAGGAGTTGCAACAACGTATTAAATACATCGGGATGGGCTTTTTCAACTTCATCAAAAAGCACCACCGTGTAAGGCTTGCGCCGGACAGCTTCGGTAAGCTGGCCACCATCATCAAATCCGATATACCCTGGAGGAGAGCCGATCAGTTTGCTGACTGTATGACGTTCCATGAACTCGGACATATCGAGACGAATCATAGCATCTTCACTGCCGAAGAATTGCGTCGCCAGCGCCTTTGTTAGCTCAGTTTTTCCGACTCCGGTGGGCCCGGAGAATATAAAGCTGGCAATAGGTCGGTTTGGATTATTCAGTCCCGCAGCAGCTCTTCGAAGGGCTCGAGAAACGGCTATGACAGCTTCATCTTGCCCGATCACTTTCTCATGAAGGTATTGCTCTGCGTTGATCAGCCGCTCCCGTTGGCTGCTTGTCACAGTTTCCGCTGGAACCCCTGTCATCTTAGACACAGTCGCTGCGATATCTTCCGCAGTGACAATTGGTGTTTTTAATGATTGAATTGTTGATGAAATCGGGATCTCCGATATTTGCTCAGCCAACTGAGAGGCTCGAGCGAAATCCTGCGCTCGAACGCTACGCTCTAGCTCTACCATTAATGGTCTCAATTTCCTTGAGATTTCCCGCTCTTCATTCGATCTTTTTTCTCTGGAGACCACGATCATTTTCTTCGATGCAGCTTCCTCGAGAAGATCTATCGCCTTGTCGGGCAGGAAGCGATCGTTGATGTAGCGATCCGCGAGAGTTACTGCTGCAACAATGGCTTCCGGAGAGATGTGGACGCCAAAATAGACCTCGTTTATCGGTTTAAGCGATGACAGTATCTTAATCGCCTCCTCTACATTAGGCTCATTAACCATCACCGGCTGAAAGCGTCTCTCAAGAGCAGCATCTCCCTCGATGTACTTCCGGTACTCATCTAGTGTTGTTGCGCCGATGACGGTGATTTCCCCTCGTGCTAGTGCGGGCTTGAGTATATTGGCTGCATCTAAGGCACCTTCACCAGCTCCAGCGCCAAGGAGCGTATGTAATTCATCAATCACAAGTATGTCCCGACTTGCCTTGGCTTCCTCGACGACTTTTTTGAGCCGCTCCTCAAACTCACCTCTAAACTTAGTCCCGGCGATTAGCGTACCAACATCGAGAGAGATGACTCGTCTCTCGGCAAGATCATCAGGAACATTACCGCTTGCGATGCGCTGCGCAATTCCTTCGGCGATTGCTGTCTTGCCGACACCTGGTTCTCCAATTAGCGCCGCATTCCCTTTGCCGCGTCGACCCAAAATTTGAATTACCCTGTCTATTTCCTTATCGCGACCAGATATCGGCCCGAGTTCGCCTTTTGAAGCCATTCCGGTGAGGTTTCGACCAAACTCATCTAGCGTAGGTGTCTTTATATTGCCAGCCCCAGCTCCCTGCCCTGGCTGATTTCCACCCTTATTTCTATTCGGATCACCACTCCGTCTATACTGCGTCCCACCCGTCACCGCCTGCGGGGCCTCATCCTCGCAATAAGCATCCGCCCGAACTAATTCACCAGTATTCAATCTTGCAATCGCCCCTCCTGCCTCTATCGAAACTTTCAACTTCTCAGGACCATCGTCCGGCGTTCCCGCCGCAAAAGGAGCAATCTGTTGCATGAGTATCACCTAATCAAAAATTTTCTCTGGAAATATCGCCCAAAATATCAAACAGTATCCTCGTAGCACATGAGGACCATTAAAGATATGTTAGAACAGCTCCCGCAAGGGGTTTTTTTTGATTATGTCAAGAATTTTTTTTGGTCGGCGCTTATGTTTCGGTTCTGGATACCCGCGCGCGTCGGACATAGTCTCGACGTACCTTCACCGGAGCGCGGGTAAGGGCTAGGCTTTTTGGAGGAACATCTTCACTAAGCACCGAACCTGCTCCCACGGTCGAACCGTGCTCTATCGTTATCGGCGCTATGAGACAAGAATCGCTTCCGATAAAACACTCGTCCTCGATAGTCGTATGATGCTTTTTAAATCCGTCGTAATTGCAGGTAATCGTGCCTGCCCCAATATTGACTCGCTCCCCGATAGTACAATCACCAAGATAGGTTAGATGGCCTGCTGAGCTGTGAGCCCCGAGCGTTGCCTGTTTTGTTTCAACAAAGTTGCCGACTTTGACCGACTCTCCGAGCGTTGTGCCCGGCCGTAAGTGTGCAAATGGACCAACCGAGGCTTTTGCTCCAATAACCGCTCGCTCAGCGCGCACCCCGAACTTAATCGTTGCTCCTTCCTCGACCGTCGTATCTTTCAGGTAACAGCTCCCCTCAATCGAGCAGCCGCGACGAAGAACCGTTTTTCCGAAAAGCTGGGTATTTGGACCGATAAAAACGCTCGGCTCGATCGTCACCCCTTCAGCGATAAAGACCGAGCGAGGATCGAGTATATGAACACCCTCAAGAAGGAACCGCTCGATGCGCCGCTCCAAAATAATCTCGTTGACCCGCTGGAGATCCCGATAAGTATTTACTCCAACCCACTCATCAGGATCTGCAAGTGGAACGGCGCACACCGAGCGGCCCGCTACGACTGCGCGTTCTACGATATCGGTGAGATAGTATTCACCCTGCGCGTTGTTGTTTGTTATCTCTGATAGAGCCTGACGGAGAAAGCGAGACTCGACCGCATACACGCCGGTGTTAATCTCCCGAATCAATCGCTCCGCCGGAGAACAGTCGCGACACTCGGTGATTTTTTTGACAGCATTACCCTCACCAACCCGAACGATTCGGCCATACCCCATCGGTTCTGGAACAATCGCGGAGAGGAGGGTAACCGCCGCGCGCTCGGTCCGGTGTGTCTCTAACATGGTAGAGAGGGTTTCCGCCGAGATAAGCGGTGTGTCTCCGCAGATGATGATAACGTCCCCCGAAAAATCGTGCAGTGTTGGAACCGCTGAAAGCGCTGCGTGAGCTGTTCCGAGCTGCGCCTCCTGCCTAGGGAAGGCAACCTTCGAATAGGAAAGCTCTCCACCTTGAACCTCTTTTGAGACTATATCCTCAACGAGCTCCGCTCCGTGTCCAGTAACGATGGCGACAAGCTCAGGCGCAAGGGCAGATAGAGTCGAAAGGGTATGGCAGATGAGCGGCTTATCGATAGTTTTGGTAAGGACTTTGGGCAACGAGCTCCTCATCCGTTTCCCAAGACCTGCAGCAAGAACGATAACGGCTAGTTTCTCCATGATAGTCACCCCTCAAACGTCGCTTTACGACCGAACTATACAAGCCGAATATTTTTTTTGCGACACCGAATCTCATGTAAATTGATGATTCAGCCGAAGTTACCGATGGCGAAAAGTTAAGTTTAAGGTTTTAACTCGAGGAAACTTAAGAATGGGTTCAGGACTGGGCGCAACTTCCGGACATGCACAGGAGCTTCGCACGAGCCTTGCCGATATCGAGGCGATGTTGGCCGAACTTAAAGTTAAGTACGAGCAGTATTTTCTCGGTATTCTTACGATTGAACCAAGCTCGGACCACCAGCAACTTACCCGAGCCTTTCGGACCCTCCGCAAAGCGCCCTTCAAAAATGCAGTAATTGCGTTTCATCTCAGATCGCTTGAGAGCCGATATCACAGCTACAACAGCTACTGGCAGAGGGTTCTCCGCGAACGAGAGGATGGAACCTATCGACGTGATATCGTAAAAGCAGAGCTCCGAGATAAAAGGCTAAAAGAGGAATCTCAATCTCAAACAGCTTCCTCACAGGTAGAGAAAAGAATGCGAGAACTCTTTGAGAGCTATCGTTCAGCTGTCGCTACAGACCCATCTGCAAGCAGTACCCTCTCGTTTTCACGCTTCCGCGAGACTCTCGTAAAAACCGCCAAAAGCTGGTCTGCCGCTAATCCGGGAAAACCGGTATCATTTGCCATCGTCTCAGAAGGTGGCAGAGTCTTGATAAGGGTAGTGTCTCCGCAATAGAGCTACAGGTAATCCCCCGTTGGACTCCCATCCCCCTTTAGGATAAAAGATCAGCCGTAACGCTGCGACGCAGCGATCGTAACGACACTAAAGCAAGCACCCCAAGGAACGAAGCTATGGCAAAGATAGTCGTAAAAAACCCGATTGTAGAGATGGATGGCGATGAAATGACCCGGATTATCTGGGGATTCATCAAAAACGAACTCATCACCCCCTTTGTTGATGTGCCGTTAAAATCGTTCGATCTCTCGATTCAAAATAGGGACGCCACCAACGATCAGGTGACTATCGATGCGGCAGAGGCGGTAAAAAAATACGGGGTCGGGGTCAAGTGCGCGACGATTACCCCCGATGAGGCCCGCGTTAAGGAGTTTAACCTCAAGAAGATGTGGAAATCCCCGAACGGGACGATTCGCAATATTATCGGCGGTACCGTCTTTCGGGAGCCCGTAATCTGCAAAAATGTCCCACGCCTCGTGCCGGGCTGGGTGGAGCCAATAATCGTTGCGCGACACGCGTTCGGCGATCAGTACAAGGCGACCGATTTTGTGGTGCCGGGGAAGGGAACTTTAACGCTTCGGTTTACACCGGCAGATGGTGGCGAGCCGATAGATCGCGAGGTGTTTTCGTTTCCCGGAAGTGGTGTAGCGCTAGGTATGTACAACCTCGATGAGTCGATCTCTGGATTCGCTCACAGCTGTTTTCGATATGCTTTACAGAGAAAGGTGCCTGTTTACCTTTCGACTAAGAACACAATCCTTAAAGCTTACGATGGAAGGTTTAAAGATATCTTCCAGGCTATCTTTGATGAGCAGTACAGTAACGAATTTAAAGCAGCTGGTATCTGGTACGAGCACCGCCTCATCGATGACATGGTCGCCTATTCGATAAAGTCTCCCGGTGGCTTTCTCTGGGCCTGCAAGAACTACGATGGCGATGTCCAATCAGATATCGTCGCCCAGGGCTTTGGCTCGCTCGGGCTGATGACCTCGGTATTATTGACCGAGGATGGAAAAACGGTAGAAGCAGAAGCAGCCCACGGTACCGTGACGAGGCACTATCGGTTGCACCAACAGGGCAAACCCACATCGACAAATCCAATTGCCTCGATATTTGCCTGGACGCGCGGGTTGTATTACCGAGGAACATTCGATGAAAACCGCGAGCTCGTTGAGTTTGCAGAAAAGGTTGAGGCGTTGTGTATCGGCTTGGTAGAGCGCGGGGTAATGACAAAAGATTTGGCGGTTTGCATCCACGGATCGGATCTTCCGGCAGATTCTTACGTAACCACCGAGCAGTTCCTCGCAGCGGTAAAGGAAGAGTTGGTCAGAGCGCTTCAGCAGTAGGAGGCGATTAACCTAGCGCAAGGAGGCGCATTAAGAGAAATGGAAGATTCAAAAGATTTAATGTTTTCAGAGGTAATGGAGCGCCTGGACGGGGACAAAGAGTTTTTTTTAGAGCTCGCGACTGAATTTTTACTTGGATTCAAGGCAAGCTGGGAAAAGCTAAAGAGGGCAGTTGAGGCGGGGGAACATGAGGTGGTCGACTTTCAGGCCCACACCCTAAAATCAGCCCTCGCCAACTTGGGCGCAGTAGGTGCAGCCGAGATTTGCGGAGAACTAGAGAAAATCGGGCGGTTTAAGGGGGATTTGGGGTTGGCTGCGGGTTTGGTTGCGGGGTTGTGGGAGGCGGTTGGGAGGTTTGAGGTGGGGGTGGGGAGGTTGTGATTCTTTTTTGCGGAAAAATGAGGGGTGGAGGTTTATTTTCGGCGGGAACTGGGCATAACGTTTGGGAGAGGGTGTTTTTGTGGGAGATAGAGCAATGGGGGCGACCAGAGAACTTGGTGCGGGAAAACCAGGTCCTGGGGAACAGGGTGATGGGTCAGTTACTCTGCCTAATGAAGGTGGGCTTAGTCCAGCGAACCTCCGTTTAGACCTAAAATTAGAATCTAAGACAGCCCTTCAAAAGGTGTCAGAGTTGGAAAAGAAGGATTTGATCGGTGCTGAGTTGGCTAAAATGCTGCGCACAAAGATGGACCAAGACGGCTCTGGGCTAATGAGTAAGGTCAGTCCTCACGAGGTATTGGAGGCAATGAAAGGTATAGAGGCTCTTCAAGAGAAGGGCTTCAGTCAGGCAGCAATTCGGGCAGCAGCTACGATCGGATTTGCTCGAGGTGGTGCGAAAGGAATGGTCGATTATTTGACAGAAGTCCAGTCTATCAATCCGAACGATTATAAGTCTTATGCACAACAGAATAATGCCCTTAGTATAGTGTGGTTCAATGATAATTATACGGGTGTTTTTGATGAGGAACAAAGCACTTTCCTAGATATACCGAGTATAACTGCTCGAGCTCGTTCCACCACCCAGTTCATTTACTCTGATGAAATGGCCGGGCTGTATGGAGAAGATGGGGTAAGGCCACAAATAAATCATGGCTCGCTTAGTCGATGGGATGACATTCTTCGATTTATCTCATCAGGCGAGGGGGGCTATAATTCAATGAACCAAGGTACCTCGGCCGGGAGAATAGTTGGAAGTACGCATAATGCCTCTTCTATTTTAGGTAAGAATCTCACGAACATGACGATAGGAGAGGTAATGGCCCTCCAAGCGAGTGGTCGTCTTTTCGCGGCGGGACGCTATCAGATTATTCCATCAACTATGAAGGAGGCCTTGAAGTATTCTGGTCTATCAGCGCAGGATTCGTTTTCTCCAGAAAATCAAGATAAGCTTGGTATTGCGCTTATTCTTCATAAGCGTCCATACCTTGGAAAATATTTGTTTGGGCAGCACAATGATTTGAGAGGGGCGATGAAAGAGGCAGCGTTGGAGTGGGCCTCATTACCGGATCCGAACACTGGCCGCTCAGCTTACGGGGGGGGCAAT
>JBIJBT010000066.1:0-15667 GCA_044345055.1 Bdellovibrionota bacterium | reverse complement strand
GATGCTTTACAGAGGGCGAGGGCGGTGCTTTCTGGGGGTTCAAGTAACGCCTAATTACACAACATAACTCTTTTGTTCGCGGGTGATAGTAATTTGTGCGTGAGCTTCATCCTTCTATGTACATTACACATCCTGCGTCCGTGGGAGGTATACTAGTCTGTTTAGGAGAAGTATATTGGGGGTGGTAAAAAAGGCTGAAAAGAAGATCAGCTTTTTTCAAATAAAAAAGAAGTCACCACAAAACCTCCAAAACTGCAGCGACTACTCGACCTTCAGTCTCAGTGGCAAACCATCAGAAGAAAATAATTTCCCGGCCACCAATCGGCCATAATATTAGCCCCAACAAACGCTCCCGCAGCCAATAGATTTTCTCCTCGCAGCGACCAAGGGTCCGGTTTATGGAACAAATCTGTTATAGTTGGAAGTGGTAGTTGGAATCCTTTGATCATCGAGAATCCAATTCGATTAAAACAACTCGTTTAATAACAGAGCCTTTTTCCCGAAAAAGCCTACCCTTCCGTCACTCTCGAACGAACAAAGGACACCTTCCCGCACCCGCCCAAATCTGTTGAGAATATACACAAACCCTGAATTGGTTCAGGGCGCGGATGTCGCACCGCTAATATTTAGGTAGCTATGAAAAAATTCTTCAACACTGCGGGCCCGTGTCGTGCACATGAGCATTACATGATAGATCCTCTCACCCGCATCGGGGATATTCGTTCTCTTATCGACGAAAGCCAATATTTTGTTGTCCACGCTCCACGCCAAACAGGAAAGACGACGGTGTTGGAGGTGCTTGCTTCGCAGCTTACCTTGGAGGGGACATATACTGCGCTTCGGCTTTCGTGTGAGCAAGGGCAGCCGTTTGGGAATGATATTGCTAAGGTAGAGGCTGTTATTATTCACTCCCTGCTGAAAGCGTGTAATAACCATCTCCCCCCTGAATTACGATGCCCCGAGCCTCCGGTGGCGCCAGTGGGTTCTCAGATAAATGCTGCTTTGACGAACTGGGCACAAAAATCTCCTCGGCCACTAGTTCTTTTTTTTGATGAAATTGATGCCATTTATGATGAGTCTCTCATTAGTGTGCTTCGTCAGATTAGGGACGGCTTTACCGACCGCCCGAAGAACTTCCCACACAGCATAGCGTTGTGCGGTCTCCGCGATGTTAGAGACTATAAAGTGCTCTCAGGCGGCAGCCCTCGTCTTGGCACAGCGAGCCCGTTTAACATTAAGACTGAATCACTTCGTTTAGCTAACTTTACTGAAGAAGAGGTACGCACCCTCTATCACCAACACACAGCTGCTACCGGTCAGCAGTTTGAGGATGAAGCTATTTTAAAAGCATGGGAGCTCACTGAAGGTCAGCCGTGGTTAGTGAACGCTCTTGCGCGTCAGGTTGTGCGTAAGATGGGAATCCCATCAGACCAGACAATAACACCACTCGATATAGAGCGTGCTGCGCAGAACCTAATAATCGAGCGACAGACGCACCTTGATTCTCTTGTGGATAAGCTCCAAGAGACGCGTGTTAGGAATGTGATAGAGCCTGTACTTGCGGGGTTGATGACAGAGGGGGATAGTGGGTACGAGAATGATGTTTTGTATGTGCGGGATCTGGGGCTTATAGCGCAGAAATCACCGGTACGCATCGCAAACCCCATCTATCGTGAGGTGATTGTTCGGGTGCTCTCGCATCGAGCGGCCGATTCAATCGACCTTGGGAAACGATCCTACGTCACATCGTCTGGTCTTCTCGATGTAGAGGTAATCCTAAAAGAGTTCATGACGTGGTGGTCAGAAAATGCCGAGTCTATGCTCTCTTCGTCTTATTATAACGAGGCATCGGCGCAGCTTGTCTTCATGGCGTGGCTACAAAGAGTTGTTAATGGTGGTGGTATTATTGATCGTGAATATGGTGTGGGCCGTGGTCGGATAGATCTTCTCATCCGGTGGCCCCACCCATCAGCAGCGACCTCTCGGGAGTGGCAACGAGAGGCGTTTGAGCTGAAAGTTTGGCGAGAAGGGCGCCCCGATCCTATTACGCAAGGGCTTTTGCAGATTGAGATGTATCTTGATGGCCTCAACCTCACCCACGGTACCCTCGTAATATTTGACCGAAGAAAAGATGCTGCCCCCGCACCTGAGCGCACCCGACTAGAAGAGGCGCAAACTCCGAAAGGGTACACAGTGCGGGTGTTGCGGGGGTAGAGTGGTATTGACATAGCTCCTAGTTTATTGGTCTAGTGGAGACGGTGTGCGTTCAGATTTTATGGAGGGATTTGGGAATGACTTTGGGTCAAAGATGGGGCAGTCTTGGAAGTGCCGCCGTTGTATCAGCCGGCGGAGTAGTTGATCCCGCGCACGCTCTGCTTACTTTATACATAAATTCACCTAATAATCAGATTATAATACCACTTCTGAACCCATCTCCGTCTCCCCTGTTTCCGCTATCCGCTCCGTGCGAATCATCGCAAAATCTCAAATTCCCGAATCTTTCCATCCTTTCGGAGCCACCTGTAATCCCTCTTTTCCCCTGTTCACCCGCTTCGAACTCTCCATTTTCTTTTGAGTCATTCTCACGAAGTTCAGAATTAGTTGATCCAATTAAAGATCAACTGAGAGCTCTGGAGGAGAAAAAGCTTCTTAATCCTCGAATTGCGAACCTGCTTCTCCCCTCTTTTACCAAGAGGGAGGGGATATTCACACCAGAGGAGGAATCAAAATTACCGAAATATCTCAAATCAGCCAGCTCTGCTGATATATTCAGATTCTCCGGTGCTATTGAGCAACTCGCAAAACCGATAGGATCGATCGAACCGCTTCCTTCTGAGGCTGTGAGGGCAGTTGTTACAATCGCCCTTTTCACCGAGGGTGGAATCAATGGAGCCATTGGGTATCTTGAAGAGTTAGATAAACTCAGAAAAGAGGGTGGCAAAGATGGATTGGAGCGTATCAAGACTCACCTTCTTACTGATAAGTCGTACAGCACTGCATGGTTAAATGAAAATATAAAGGGGATTTTTGATAACAATGAGGTAGCACTCCTCGAAGTTCCCGAGAAGGTCGAGCGTGCAAAGGTTGTCATTGCGGATTTTTTAAATCGGGTATTAAAGGCAAAAGATATCGCTTTTTCAGAGAAAACCTCAGGTGAAATTGAGCGAGAATCAACCTATTCAACACCAGAGCAAAGAGATCAGCTTTTTACAGCGATTCCTATCTCTATCGTTGGTTCCCTTGAGAATATGATGGCCCTGATCTCAAAGGGGGAGGGATTTTATGACACGGTGAACTGGCCCAATAAAGAGGGCTTCGATTGGACTCATAATTCAGCTGAAAAGTTTGGTATAAAGCTCACAGAGATGCCGATCTCTGAGGTCATGGAAAAGCAATTGAGCAAAGATATTCATGCCGCTGGCCGATACCAGATGTTATACGCGACAATTAAAGAGACGATTGAAAATTCATCAACGGGTACAGTTGATGAGAGTGGTTATCTGAGGCCTTTAAAAATCACCGATCTATTCTCTAAACTCAATCAGGATCTCCTCTGTTTAGCAATTCTTTTTGAAAAAAGGCAAGATGTTGGAGCATTTTTGGCAATGGGACAACCATCTGCAAAAAAAGCAGCTTTAGAGCTAGCGATGGAGTGGGCATCACTTCCGACAGAGTCGGGTAAATCTTTCTATGAAGGTGATGGGGTGAATGCTTCCCATCGGGACATTCTATGGAGCGATGTAAAGAATCACATCATTACGCTTCGAAAGTCGGTGATTACCTTCCTTCATTCTAACTTACCTCCAACGCAAAAAGTTTAAACTTAAGCTCCTCGCCGCAGCTCCCGCCCCCACGCCGTATCACTGCGAGGCAAGTCTTGAGCCTTACCCGCAAATACTATCTTTCCGCCATCTTCCCCTGCTCCCGGTCCTAGCTCAATCAAATAATCAGCCGCGCAGACGACATCTCGATCATGCTCGATCACAATTACCGAATGTCCCCGACCAACGAGCGAGCGAAGAGTTGCCATCAGCCTAGCAACATCAGCCCTATGAAGACCGATCGTTGGCTCATCTAGAAGATAGAGCGTTTTGCTTACCCGTTGTTGAGCGAGCTCTTGTACTAATTTTATTCGCTGCGCCTCACCACCTGAGAGAGTAGAGGAACACTGACCGATACTCAGATAATCAAGCCCAAGATCGCAAGCAAGAGCTAGTGCCCGATGAATCTTGGTATGCGCCCGAAATAGGTCGCGGGCATCACCAAAGGTTAGACCAAGAACCTCGGTAATCGAGCGGCCCTGAAATCGAATATGATGAAGATCGTCTATAAATCGCTTACCTCCGCACGATTCACACACCATCGAAGCATCGGCAAGAAAATTCATCTCTAACGTGATAGTTCCAAGCCCTTTACACTCCGCGCATCTTCCCTTTCCAGTATTAAAGGAAAAATCCCCTACCTTCCAGCCGAGGGTTTTCGCCTCAATAGTGGTAGCAAAAAGCTTTCGTATCTCATCCCAAATCTTTAGGTAAGATGCGGGAGTCGAGCGGGAATTAGTTCCGATAGGTGTCTGATCGATCGTCACAACTCGGGAGATCTCATCGGGCAACGTTATTGAACAATCACCCCGTACATAAGCACTTTTTTTCTTCTTACCCTCAGCGATTGTTGCGCCGATCATCTCGTGCAAAAGAGTGCTTTTACCCGCACCCGATACCCCCGCAATAACGACAAGCTGCGTGAGCGGTATATGAAGATCAATATCGTTTATCGTTCGCGAACTTCCAGTAACATGAAGGAAGCCGCACTCTTCACTATCAGAAATTGCTTTGTACTTCTGAGTCGGGGCGTGAACTTCAAAAATAGCTGGATCATTCACGATCCCTCCTCCCGCCGCTGGCATTGAACCATCAAAAACAATTGAGCCACCATCTTTTCCACCGCCGGGTCCTACTGCAATCAGATGTTCGCACGCCTGAATTGTCTCGCTGTCGTGTTCGATCACAACGACCGTATTTCCCGCATCACGAACCTTTTCAATTTGATTTATAACTAAACGATTATCGGAGGGGTGGAGCCCAGCGCTCGGTTCATCAAAAATATAGAGAACACCGGAGAGTGGAGAACCCATAGCAGCGGCAAGCCGTAACCGTTGAAGCTCTCCTCCAGAGACTGAATTACTCGAGCGACTAAGCGGAATAGAGCCAAGTCCGAGCGCAATCAGGTGATTCAATCGGCTGGAAATCTCCGAGATGATCGGTTCGGCTAATGTTTTCTGGTAGTTTGATAGAGTCAGCGAGCTAATGTGATGAGAAATATCATGAGCATTTCGGGACGCCAAATTCCCGAGAGAGAGCCCCTGAAGCTGCACTGAGTTCCCAATCGCATTAAGTCTTGTTCCATTACAGCTCGGGCATATCTGCTCACTCTTTGAAACGCCAAGCCCTCCACAATCACAACACTGGCCCCGCTTCGAGTGAAAGCTAAGGTCCTCTGGATCGAGCTTTAAATACCCTGTCTTGCAGATCGGACACATCCGACTCGAGCTAAGAATAGAATCTCCTAAACTCGAAACCACGATTGCCTGACCATTCCCAACGCTCAGCGCAAGAGAGAGAGCAGAACCGATCATTTCATCGTCAGTGCGTGATGGATTAATTTTTCCAATAACAAAATCTATTGAGTGAACCTTTGATTTTTCGAGCCCCTCAAGGACACTAGACGTTTTTTGAAAGATTCCATCAACTCTAACTTCCCGAATCTCTGAATTTTGAGCCCGTTCAAAAACTGCTTTGTGATTTCCCTTCTTTTTTGAAATAACGGGGGCCAGAATCCGGAGTTCGGACGATGGGAATCGCCGCACAAATGAGATCATATCACTCAGCGATCCACCCTCAATCTGCTGGTCTGGATGGTTTACACAAAACTGAGTACCGAGCTTAACGTACAAAAGACGCAAAAAATTATAAACCTCGGTAAGGGTACCCAAAGTTGAAAGGGGACCAGGTCGGCTTAAATGTTGAGAGACGTAGATACTTGGAGGAATATTTTCCAGATGTTCAAGATCGGGACGTTTAATCTGTTGGATAAATTGTTGCGCGTAGGG
This sequence comes from Bdellovibrionota bacterium, assembly GCA_044345055.1. Lineage (GTDB taxonomy): Bacteria > Bdellovibrionota_C > UBA2361 > UBA2361 > OMIW01 > OMIW01. Next base: position 9,558 of record JBIJBT010000066.1, on the reverse strand, counting down.
CGAGAGGCAATCAAGATAACGACGCTGTCCCTCAGCAAATAGAATGTCCCTTGCAATGGTTGATTTACCCGAGCCACTAACTCCCGTTAATGCCACCGTTTTTCCGAGCGGAATATCAAGATCAATTTCTCGAAGATTGTGTTCGCGCGCCCCTCGAATCCTGATATATCTCGCCTCTTCACGCTCGACAGGTGGTACATTCGGTACCGTAGCGGCGCATCTCTCAGATTCATCACGATACTGCTTCAGGTATCGTGACGTGTGTCCTGATTCAGATTCAGCCAGCTCCTCAGGTGTGCCACAAAAAACAACCCTTCCTCCATCCTTTCCACCCTCTGGCCCCATATCAACGACCCAATCTGCCTCGTTGATAAATGAGAGATTATGCTCGACGGCAAGCACAGTATGGCCTGCGTCCCGAAGTTGACGACCCACCGATACGAGTCGGAATAGATCGCGAACATGGAGCCCAGTCGTTGGTTCATCGAAAATTACTAAAGCCCGATCCTCCTCTGCTCCGCTGATAAGTGGCACAAGCTTTAGCCGTTGCGCCTCTCCACCTGAGAGTTCGCTCAGCGAGTGTCCGAGGGTAAGATGACCAAGACCAAGAGAAGATATAATCTCAAGTGGCTTTTTTATCGCGTTAATATCTCCAAAAAGAGATACAGCATCATCGACCGAGGTTTGCAAAATATCATCAACTGAGCGTCCTCTCCAGCTCACCTCAAGTACGGATGGTTGAAAACGTTTTCCGAGGCAACCCTCACACTCGATGTACACATCAGAGAGAAATTGCATATCCTCCCGAATAAAACCGCTGCCCTCGCACTGAAGACACCTTCCACCAGGTACATTAAAGGAGAAGGACGACTTAGTTAGCGCACGCGAACGGGCATCATCCGTGTTTGCAAGAAGAGAGCGAATCGGCTCCCAGATTTTTGAGTATGTAGCAACATTCGCGCGAGGAGTTTTTGATAGAGGAGATTGATCAACTATAAGAAGCTGACGAATCTGATTATATCCTTCTACTGGATTAATTGGAGCAAGCCCAAGAGTGTGCCTTTCATATTCCTTCGCGAGTATCTCCTGAACGAAGGTACTTTTTCCGCATCCAGAGACACCCGTGATGCAGATAAATCTCCCGAGCGGAAGAGAAACGGAGAGTCCAGTAATATTGCGAGCCGCTCCATTTTTTACGACAAGATATTCCTGCTTTTTGGTTTTAGGCGGAGCGGATCGGGGAGGAGGAGAAAAATCTATTCCACTCCATTCACTTGCCGGACCGTGATAGATAATCGATCCACCCTCAGAGCCTCCTTTTGGACCAAGTTCAATAATATCATCAGCCGCGCTAATAATGAGTGGATCGTGCTCAACAACGGTGACGGTATTGCCCTGAGCATGTAGCGTTTTTAGAGAGGCGAGGAGCCGCTCGCTATCTCTTGGATGAAGACCAACCGAGGGCTCATCAAGCACAAAATGAGTCGAAGTGAGCCCGCTACCGAGCGCTCCTGCAAGATTTACCCGCTGAGTTTCACCACCCGAAAGGGTGCGAGCCTGCCGATCTAGAGTGAGATAGGGCAATCCCAGATCGATAAGAAACCGTAATCGCGACTCGGTTGCACGAAAAACCTCCTGCACCTCTCTCGGGATCGGACCACCAGAGGCACATTTTTTTTGGAGCACCGAAAGCCATTCTGTAATCTCTGAAACCGGCTTTGCCCAGATGTCAGCTATCGTAAGACCATCAATCAGATAACCGAGGGCATCGTTTTTAAGCCGTCGCCCATTACACGAATTACAGACCGCCTGTTTTCGGTAGCGGGTGAGAAACACCCGAACATGCATTTTGTAACTTTTTTTCTCGAGCCAGCTGAACCACGGCTCGATTCCCCAGTATTGCTTTGTTTTTGATGAAATAATCTCACTTCGGTGAGCCTCAGATAGCGCCGACCAGGGCACATTCATCGGAATACCACGTTGAGAACAAAATGTTGCAAGGGAGCGCCGCTCTGATGCACTCGATTCTCCACTCCAACATGCAATGCATCCTTGAGAGAGAGAAAGATTAGGATTTGGGATGCACTTCTCGAGATCGGTTACAAGCACACTGCCAAATCCTTTGCAGGTCGGACACGCGCCGAGTGGATGATTAAAGGAGAAAAGAGCAGGTCGGGGTCGTTGAAGCGATGTAGTTGATCGGACGCAACGGGGCCGTTCCCAAAAATCGCTGCGATCATACTGAACCCCTATTTGCGATCGAGCCTCTCCTTCATGTCCAATCGTCGCGAGTCGACGACGATTGGAATCAGGCGATGATAATCGAACAAGAGAGCAACCTCCCTGAGCAAGAGTAAACGCCTGGTCGACCCCTTCTCGAATACGTGAACTATCAAAAGACTCAGCCGAAAAGCGATCAAGAACAACAAGAAACTCCTCAATGTTGCCGATCTCACCAACAGCTCCCTCTCGATCAATTCTCACGATAGACCCTGAATGGGGAATAAGAATCCGCGAGAATCCAAGTAGTGCAAGTCGTGCGATCTCTCCTCTGAGAGCGCCCTTTTTTTTCGGAATAGTGATCGGAGCTGCGATGAGAAATGTGTGCTCAGGAAAAAGCGATACAATTGAGCCAATTCGTTTTGCTAATTCAGAGGGGCTCCACTGCTCGAGAGATATACCACACGTTCCACACACCGGTTGTGCAAGCGCGTTCCATATAGTTCTCAGATAATCGAGAATTCCGGTCATCGAACCAACGGTCGAGCGCGAATTGACAACACGAGTTCGTTGCTGAATTGCGATAGTTGGTCGAACATTGTCGACCGATTCAACGGCAGGTTTTTTAACCTTATCAAAAAATTGCCGAATATAGGGGCTAAAGGTTTCAAGATACCGTCGCTGACCCTCGGCGTAGATCGTATCAAACGCAAGAGATGATTTTCCCGAACCAGAAAGACCCGTAATAACGGTGAAAGAATCGTGAGGTATCGTGAGTGAGATATCTTTAAGATTATGCTCTCGAGCCCGGTTGATTATAAGAGAACGCCGATTCGCCACAAAACAGCTCACTAAGTAACAAATGACCAAGCAGAGTGGGGGGTAATTAAAGCGCTATGTCCAGCGGCGGACACCCAAGCTGCATTCTAAGACACGATTCAATCGTTGGATCTGTGAATTTAAATCCACTTGCAACAAGACGCTGAGGTACAACTTTAGTTGATGCAAGGAGTAGCTGTTTTGCCATCTCCCCGAGCGTTGCTTTTAGAACAGCTGCCGGAACCCGAAGAAATGTTGGTCTCTTAAGAAGAGATCCAAGCGTTTTGGTAAACTGTTCGTTGGTAACCGTAGAGGGAGCAACAACGTTGTAGGGGCCGCTAAAGGTAGAATCAAGAGCCGCTCGCTCAATCACTCGGATAACATCCTCGATCGATGTCCAATTCATCGATTGATCACCTCGACCCAGCGGACCACCAACACCACCTTTAAATGGAAGAAGCATCGTCGCTAATGCTCCCCCTCGCGCCGAGAGAATGACACCAAATCTTAAACAAACAACACGAATACCGAGCTCCTCTGCATCCTTTGCGGCCGACTCCCATTCCTCAACAACATCAGCAAGAAACCCATCTCCCCGCTCAGAAGACTCATCGACCTCTTCGGATCTATGCGGCCCATACAAACCGATAGCAGAGGCCATAATAAGTGTTTTTGGGGGATTTTTCATCGTTTTTAACGCCGAAACGAGTCGACGAGTCCCATCAACTCGACTCGCTCTGATACGCTCTTTTTTTTCCTTAGTCCAAAAACCTTGCGCGATGTTTTCACCCGCAAGGTGAACCAGAGTGTCAACGCCCTCAAGCGGTTCGGTTTGTAGCTCGCCCGTTTTGGGATTCCACAAAGCGTGGCTAGATGTAATTGGTGATCGAAGAACTCTAACGATCCGATGTCCCCTCACAGAGAGAAATGGAATCAACGATTGTCCCACCAATCCTGATGAACCGGTAATCGCAAACGAAAGGTGTGCTGGAGAGGGTGTATTACTTTCAAGATCGCGCGACACAATCTGGTGGCGATACCAAAAGGTTCGTCGCAATTCTGACTCTATCATCGCAGTCGCAAGTCGCGTATTCGGAACGAAGAAGGGAAGGCTATACGATATTGTATCATCAAGGATCGAGTAGTTTTCCGCATCAGCCCGAAAGCTGTGCGTATGCAACCACGAACCAAATGGCCCTGAGACCTGTCGATCCTGAAACCGCTTTCCCTTTTCATATCCCTCATGCACCACCTTCATTCGCTTCGTGAAGGGACCTATAAGAGGAATCGCGAGTTCGACGGTTGATCCATTCTGAATACTGCGCGATGAACGAATAATCCGAAAAGGAGCCCAAGGAAGATTTAACCTCTCAAGAGCGGCTGGTTGTTCGTGCCACCCGAAAAGAGCCTCTACCGGAACCGAGAATCGTGATTCAAAGGAAAAAGTAAGACTCATAGCAGCTCCTAAGGGTAGATAAAAAAGTGCTTCTCTAACCAGCGAGCAGATGTCGAGCCACCTCACTCGCAATTTTACCATCGTACGAACCACCGTGACTCTCCTTGAGGATCTTCATGATCTCCCCAAGATTCGTCGATCCAGATTTCTCTTTTATCCCAACAATAATACTAGTCAATTCATCACGCGAGAGCTGCTTTGGAAGAAATTCCTCGATAATTGCAAGCTCACGCTCAAGAGTCGGTATCGAGTCAATTCGTGCCGCTTTCTCCGCAAACTCAATCTCCTCTCTTCTCTTTTTCCCCTCCCGCTGCAACACCACCAGAGAATCCTCCGCAGATATCTCCTCTACCCCCTTTTCCATCTCAAGATACTGAAACGCACTCAACAGACTCCGAATCGTGTCCGTACGCAGCTGATCTTTCGCCTTCATCGATTCTTTAAGTGCATTCCGGAGAATTATTTTCTGGCTCATGGTGGTTTTAGTTATTTTGTTTATTCGTTTCAGTAGAAAGGCATATCAAAGCGCAAAAGCCCTGTTAAACGGGCAAGGGATGAGATGATCTGAATCCCAAAAAATTGGAGAATTTCTTTAAAGGCTGATAGGAAGGGACCATGGTGGTCTCCCCCCTCCATTTTAAAAAGACACTGGCTTTTAGACTACAACGGTAGCAGTAGTAGTCCTCTAATACCAGGTTCAGTCCTACTAGGTTGATCATGTGCCCAAAATGGATGGGGGAGGATCCTTTTCAGCTAAATTGCTAAATATTGCCCAAAATTTCCCTTACTGTTACCATTTAGCCCATTTTCGAGCATTTTTAGGGTCGTTTCTAGATGGCGTTTTCCAAACCAGATATCTCTCTGTTGTATCCTGATTGGGAGAGTTACGAGCTTGTTGATTCTGGTGGTGGGCGGCGGCTCGAGAGGATTGGACGTTTTTTGGTTGATCGACCCGAACCAAAGGCGTGGTGGAAACCAGTGAAGCCGCAAAGTCGGTGGGCTGAGGCTGATCTACTGTTTGATGGTGATCGGGGGTGGATTGGAAAATCGGCGAAAGAAGGGATTTGGGAGTTAAATTACGGTCCTGCCCGATTTTTTGCTCGATTATCAAATAATAAACACCTAGGAGTTTTTCCTGAGCGGGCGGCTCTCTGGGGTTGGATCTCTCGGCAAGTTTCTGCATCTTCCTCTCGTTCTCCACGGGTGCTAAATCTTTTTGGTTACACGGGCGTTGCGTCTTTGGTTGCGGCACACGCAGGTGCGGAGGTTACTCACGTTGATGGTTCAAAGCCTGCAATATCTCAGGGGCGTGAGAATATCGAGCGGCTTGATCAGTCGGATCTATCGATTCGGTGGATAGTTGATGATGTTCGAGCCTTTGTTGCTCGAGAGTTGCGGCGGGGGAATCGGTATGAGGGGATTATTCTCGATCCTCCCTCATTTGGGCGCGGGCCGCGCCAAGAAGTCTGGAAATCGAATGAGCAGCTCGCAAATCTTCTCGAATCTTGCGCTCAACTTCTCTCTGAAAATGGCCAATTTATTGTTGCTACGGTTTATTCGATAGAGGCTTCTGCGACGATGGTAAGCAATCTCCTCGCTGACGCACTGGTCGGGCGTGAGGGAGTGATTGAATCGGGGGAGATAGCTGTAATGCCAAAGTCCGAGTATCGGCCCCTTTCTCTCTCCTTGGTCGGTCGTTGGTCTAGTGGCGAATAGGTTAAAAAGTGAGCGAGATATTCAGTTTTCTTCTCGAGAATTGGCGAAAATTTAAGGAGCAAACGGGGTGAGTATTCGAAAAAAGATTCGAAATCAAACGGTACTAATTAAGTCGTTCTTTGGAATTAGGGCCGTTGCGCGTTTCTTAACCGGAGTGCTTTTTATTGTAGCGGTTGGCGCCTCGGCGTTCGCGCTGGAAGACCCTAAAAATGGTCTTCAGGATATCGGAATCGATTCTAAGTTAGGTCAACAGGTTGACCTAGACCGTCCTTTTTTAAATGAGAAGGGTGAGTCGGTCACGTTAAGAACTTACGTCCGAGGAGATGTTCCAGTTATCATCACCCCCGTTTATTACCGCTGTCCCCGTATATGTGGTCTCCTTTTTCAGGGACTTTCGCAACTTTTGGGAGAGTTGACTCTTGAACCGGGCTCGCAATATCGGGTTGTCTCGGTCAGCTTTAACCCAAAAGAAAACAGTGACATAGCAGCAAAGAAGGCGGCTCAGTATCGGGATGCTGGTCCAAAGAAGGAACTTTCTGCTGATACCTGGGCTTTTCTGACAGGCCCTGAAAGCTCAAGCTTCCCTCTGATGAAGGAACTTGGCTTTAAATTTGCGCCCGATGCCGAGGAATTTGCCCACAGTCCCGTTATTGTGATACTCACTCCAGACGGAAAAGTTTCCCAATATTTCACAGACATACAGTTCTCACCATGGGATGTTCGGCTTTCTTTAGTTGAGGCATCTGAGGGGCGGATCGGTTCGCCGGTGGACCACATCTTACTTTTCTGCTTTCGCTTTGATCCGACGAAGGGACGATATTCCTGGGCGGCCTTTAATTTTTTGCGGTTCGGGACTATCCTTTCTGTGATACTCTGCGGTCTGTTCGTATTCCGGCAGGTTCGCGGTCGCCGATCGCCGAAGGCTGGGTTGTGACCGAAGAGGGAGCTGGTTCCTTGTCATGATCGCTTAGTATTTAGTTGGCCCTGAAAAACCCCTCCTTGGTTTTTTCAGGGAGCACTATTTAGGCTACCGACTGAAAAATTTTAAAGTCGCCACGTTAGTCGTCATTAGAAGATTTACTCATGTTTCGTTATCTTCCCGAGCAGGCCTCAGATTTCGCTCACTCCGTTGATAGCATCAACAATCTGATCACCGACATCAGTGTTTTTTTCACCGTGCTGATCGTCGGCGCGATGATTTACTTCGCGATTCGGTATCGTAAAAAAGGTGGGGTCGACCACGAGACTCCTCGGATTGAGGGAAGCCATTTTCTTGAAGTCGTTTGGACGGTAGTGCCGACGTTAATCTGTATTTGGGTCGCGATTATAGGCGTTTATGGATTCCGCACCATGCGGGAGGTACCGGCCGATGCGCTAGAAATAAATGTTGTGGGCCGTCAGTGGAACTGGACCTTCAAATATGCGAATGGAAAGCGAACTGCAGATGAATTCGTTGTTCCTGTTGGAAAGCCTATCAAATTGGTAATAACGTCAGAGGACGTACTTCATAGCTTTTTTGTTCCAGCTATGAGAACAAAGGTCGATGCAGTTCCGGGTCGATACACCTACCAGTGGTTCCGTCCGATTAAGACGGGTGACTTCCAAGTTTTCTGTACTGAGTACTGCGGTACTGCTCACTCAGCCATGCTTGCCAAGGTCCGTGTTGTCAGTGAGGCCGAATTTGAGCGTTGGGTTTCCGACACCGGAAGAGTCCAATCTCCAGCGGAGCAAGGAGAAGCTTTAGTTAAACTAAATGCCTGTGGTTCTTGCCATAGTGTCGACGGATCGGCGGTCGTTGGTCCAACCTTTTTGAAGCTTTACGGCAGAAAAGGGGAATTCGATGATGGGCAGCAATATGTGGCCGATGAAAATTACATCAAAGAATCAATCCTTAACCCACAAGCTCACGTTGTGAAGGGCTATCCGCATCCTTCTCCTATGCCCGCATTCGAAGGGCGACTTTCCGACGAGGATATCTCCAATATAATCGCTTATCTGAAATCGTTGAACGATGCGCCGAAGGTAGTTGTGAAAAAACCGGAGGTCGATCTTGCTTCGATGAGTCCCGCTGATCGCGGTAAAAAGCACTACCAAGAGAAGCTCTGTATTGGGTGCCATAGCCTCGACGGCTCTCGCGTGGTTGGACCATCCTTCAAGGGGCTTTATGGTAAAGAGGGCAAGTTTACCGATGGGACATCTTATAAAGCTGATGATAGCTATATAACGGAGTCGATTCTCAAGCCAAACGCCCATGTTGTCGAAGGATATCCATCCCCATCGCCGATGCCGGTGTATGAGGGTCAGCTCTCCGACGACCAGATCAAAGACATAATCGAGTTCATCAAGACCGTTAAGTAATCAGGAGTAACCGATGACTGCCGTGAGTGCGACAGCAACAGAGGGTTCGAATACCAACTACATCAACTGTGAGCGAGGGATCTGGTCATGGCTTACTACCGTTGACCACAAGCGAATCGCGTTGATGTACCTTTTCACTCTGACCCTATTCTTCTTTGCTGGGGGAATAGCGGCGCTTGCGGTAAGAACGGAGCTCGCCTTTCCGGGTGGTCAGATAATGTCAGCGGACACCTACAATCGGTGGTTCACTGCGCATGGCGTTATAATGATTTTTCTCTTCATCGTTCCGGGAATTCCAGCGGTGATGGGGAACTTTCTCCTTCCATTAATGATCGGAGCGTATGATGTTGCGTTCCCGAAATTAAACCTTCTGAGCCTCTATGTTTACTGGCTCGGCTCGCTGATGGCTTTGATCTCTCTTGGTATCCACCCAGTCGATACCGGCTGGACCTTCTACGCGCCGTACAGCATAAAAACAGGTAGTGCGGTCGTGTGGATGACCGGTGCCGCGTTTGTGCTCGGTTTTTCATCGATCCTGACGGGACTAAATTTTATCGTTACGATTCATAAGCTTCGTTGCCCGGGGATGACCTGGTTGCGGTTGCCGGTGTTTGTCTGGGCGCTCTATGCGACCTCGGCAATTCAGGTGCTCGCAACTCCCGTTGTCGGTATGACTCTAATGCTTTTGATAGTTGAACGGGCGTTCGGGGTCTGTGTGTTTAATCCAACCTGCGGAGGAGATCCTGTTCTTTACGAACACTTCTTTTGGTTCTATTCACACCCGGTCGTTTACATCATGGTTCTCCCGGCATTCGGGGTTATCGGAGAAATTCTTCCGGTATTTTCTCGTAAGCCCCTTTTTGGGTACAAAGCGGTTGTGATCTCCTCGGTTGGGATTGCTGCGGTTGGGTTCGTCGTGTGGGCTCACCACATGCTAGTTTCGGGGATCTCCGATTTCTCGGCACAGTTTTTCTCGATAGCCACCTTCC